>PCUH01000189.1:794-12529 GCA_002770955.1 Flavobacteriales bacterium CG18_big_fil_WC_8_21_14_2_50_32_9
ACAAACAAAAACAAAGTTGGGTTCAACAGAAATCGCTCCAGATGGAATTTCAATGCGAGCGTTTATCACTGATTTTTTGAAAAGAGAGTTGGATAATTATTTGCATAAAAATCCAGCAACAGCAGAAGCATTGCAACGAAAAATTTTGCAATCGGAACGAGAACGAAAAGACATGGCTGGAATTAAACAACTGGCTAAAAAAAGAGCAAAAGACGCTTCGTTGCACAATAAAAAATTGCGTGATTGTCGCTTACATTATAACGACACCAAAGAAAATGACAGAAAAGTAGATACAACACTCTTTATTACAGAAGGTGATTCAGCTTCAGGTTCTATTACAAAATCAAGAGATGTAAATACCCAAGCAGTTTTTAGCTTAAAAGGAAAACCACTAAACACCTATGGATTAACCAAAAAAATTGTATATGAAAATGAAGAGTTTAACCTACTTCAAGCCGCATTAAACATTGAGGAAAGCATAGATGATTTAAGGTATAACAACATTGTTATAGCAACCGATGCCGATGTGGATGGGATGCATATTCGTTTGTTGTTAATTACCTTTTTCTTATTGTTTTTTCCCGATATTATTAAAAATGGACACCTTTATATTTTAGATACACCTCTTTTTAGAGTAAGAGATAAATCAAAAACATTTTATTGCTACTCGGAAGATGAGCGTCAGAAAGCCATGCAAGAAATTAAAGGTAAACCAGAAATTACTCGTTTTAAAGGACTTGGAGAAATTTCGCCAGGAGAATTTAAAAACTTTATAGGTAAAGATATTCGCTTAGACCCAGTAATCATAGGTAAAGAGACGCCAATTCAAGAAATGTTGGAGTTTTATATGGGGAAAAACACGCCCGATAGGCAACAATTTATTATAGAAAATCTGAAAGTTGAAAAAGATTTAGCCGAAGAATTAAATGTAACAATTTAAAAGTTTGAAAATGTAACAATGAGCGATTATCTTTATAATCTTTTAACTATTTTTGATTTTTATATTAACCCCAAAGCATGTTAAAATTTATTTTCAGTAAATCTTTTTTAGTTAATATAGCAATTCTTATCGTGCTTATTGTTGTAGTTGTCTTTTTAATAGATAAATCTTTGGATAGTTACACCAATCACGGAGAATCTATTTCTGTTCCATCATTAGAAGGACTCACAGAAACAGAAGTGGAAGCAATTTTATCAGAAAAGGAATTGCGTTATGAAATTTTAGACTCCATTTTTGTTGATAAAAAGCCCAAAGGAGTGGTTATTGACCAAAACCCATTGGCAGAATCATTAGTAAAAAAAGATAGGAAAATTTACATTACCTTAACTAAAATTGCTGCACCAAAAATACTATTGCCAGATGTAATTGATATGTCGCAACGCCTTGCTGTAGCAAAACTTGAAAGCTATGGACTTAAAGTAAAAGTTGAGTACAAACCATCCGAACACCAAGGTATTGCAATAGGTTATGAACTTAAAGGCAAAAGCATTTCTCCTAACGAAAAAATAGATTTAGGTGCTTTCATCACATTAATTATTGGTACTGGAAAAGGAGATGGGAAAGTGATGGTTCCCTATTTAATAAACCTTAATAAAGAAGGAGCTAATCAATTATTACAAACCTCGTTGTTAAGTTTAGGATTAGAAATATATGATGAAACGTGTGTTACATCAACTGATTCAACAGTAGCAAAAGTATATAAGCAAACGCCTGGTTATGGAGCAAATAGTGTCTTAAATATTGGAAGTTCAGTAGATATTTATTTAACAAAAGATTCTACTAAAATAAATACTCAAAATTTGAGTTTAGATAGTTTGGCAATGTGAAAATGTGTAGATGTGTGAATTAAAATCTCTGTGTTCTTTTTGCCTCCCGAAAAGTCTCCGAGAAATCGGAGCAGGCTGGGACAAGTTCTGTGGTAGGAAAAAAATATAAAAATGTGTGAATAATATTTAAACATCTAAACTTTTAACTCTCTGTCTATTGCAAGATTATTTAAAACTCAACATTTCTTACAAACTTTATAAACTTTATGAACTTTCAACTTTACAAGCTTTCAACTTTTTTCTTTCTACTTTTCACTATTAATTCTTTTGCTCAAGACACCTTGTTTGAATTAGGTGTAAATAAAACATTGATAGCGAAATACAACAAAAGCATTAAAGAAAAGAACCCAGAAATCTTTAGAAAACAAAAAAAACAAAGTAAAATTTTACTCACACTTCCTTTTTTAGATGATTTTTCTCAAAATTGGCATTTTCCTAACGAAAATTTATGGCAAGACATTTATGTTCATATAAATTCAAGTTTTCCTATAAATCCTCCATCTTATGGCGTTGCAACTTTTGATGGATTAGATTCAATAGGCTACCCCTATAATTTTATGCCAACTTCTTATGGAGAAGCAGATGTGCTTACTTCACAACCTATTGATTTGTCGGTTGTTACCGATAGTGTTTTTTTAAGTTTTCAATACCAACCTCAAGGTAACGGTAACAAACCCGAAACACAAGATAGCTTACGATTAGAGTTTTTTAGACAAGCCGATAGTACATGGATTAGAGTGTGGGGTAAAGCTGGTACTTCAACCCAACCATTTAAAAAAGTAATGGTTTATGTTGGTTCTGATTTTCATAATAACGAATTCCAATTCCGATTTAAAAATTTTGCAACCCTTAGTGGAAATGTAGATCATTGGCATATTGATTATGTATATTTAAACGACAACAGAACAAGTGCCGATACCTTGCTTAATGATGTTGCACTCATTACCAATCATTTTAGTTTGTTGAATCAACTTACAGCAATGCCTTGGGATCATTATAAAACAGATACAATTGGCTTAATGAGAGAAGTAATGCCTGTTTCGTATAAAAACAATTTTAATATCACGTATGATGTTTTCTATAAATATGAGGTTTCTGATAACAATGGTGCTGGACCAGTGGTGGAAGTTTATCCAACAGGAGTTGCATCAAAAAACGCATTTGCATATTCTACTTTAACAGAACCTCAAGCAGTTTATCAAATAACTCCATCATTCTTGAACGACTTTACTTTTCCAACGGATAACTCAACAAATAAAGTATTTCAAATTAAAAATTATTTTGATATTAACCCGTTTGTTGATGATAATCAGAAAAACGATACAGTAAAATCATTTCAAGTTTTTGGCTCTTATTATTCGTATGACGATGGAAGTGCTGAATTAGGTTATGGAATTCAGGGTGTTGGAGCGAAACTAGCTAATCAATTTACTATAAAAAAAACAGACACATTAACTGCTATGCAGATTTATTTTAATCCGATAAGAGATAATATATCAGCAGAATCTTTTAAACTTACTGTTTGGAGCAGCCTAAATCCAGAAATAATAATTTACCAACAAAATGATTTCTTTTATCCAATCTATTCATTTACTGATGCGTTTGTTCATTATGAATTAGCTACACCATTAGTTCTCCCCGCAGGAACATATTATTTTGGTTATGAAAAAATTACCGCTCCGTTTTTAAATGTTGGTTATGATGTAAATACCAATACTAGAAATAAAATTTGGTATAATTCTCAAGGAACATGGCTAAATCCTTCTGCAGGTATTCCTAATGGTTCTTTGATGTTACGCCCTGTTTTTGGAACTACTGGAGACCCAATTTCTTCAATTAAAGAAAATGAAATTATCAGTGATTTTAAAATTTTCCCAAATCCGGCAACAAATTACGTTTATTTTGAGCAAATAGGAAAAACACAATCGTTAGAATTTAAAGTAGAATTAATAGATATGTTTGGAAGAACAGTAGTTGAAACACTAACAACTAAAGCCAATAGAATTGATGTAAGCAACATTAATAAAGGAATTTATTTCATTCGATTTATCAATAATATAAACAGCCAACTTATAGTTAAAAAAGTAATCATTCAGTAAAAATTATAAAATTTAAACTTGCGTCTTAGCGAGAAAAAAGGAAGCCAAAAAATGAGATTTGAAGAAGAAGAAGAGCAAGATAATGAGTTGTTTGAACACTATAAATTCATTGTTGACAAAGGACAAGAATTATTGCGTATTGATAAGTTTTTAATGGATAGAATTCCAAATGCAACAAGAAGCAAACTGCAAGGAGCTTTAGTTGATAAAAACGTATTGGTAAACAAAAAAGTTATAAAAGCCAATTACCGAGTAAAACCTTTCGATGAAATAACGGTAGAATTGCCCTATCCACCTCAAGAAATTGAACTTATTCCTGAAAATATTCCATTAGATATTTTATTTGAAGATGATGATGTAATAGTGCTCAATAAACAAGCAGGTTTGGTTGTTCATCCAGGATATGGAAATCATACAGGCACATTAGTTAATGGATTAATTTATCATTTTGAAAACCTACCCCAAACAGCAGTTCCTAATCGACCAGGTTTGGTGCATCGGTTAGATAAAAATACTACTGGAATTATGGTAATTGCCAAAAACGACCAGGCACTTACGCATTTAGGAAAACAATTTTTTGATAGAACCATTGAAAGAAGATACAACGCTTTGGTTTGGGGCGATTTTGAAGAAGAAAAAGGAAAAGTTGAAGGCAATGTTGGCAGAAGCCTACAAAACAGAAAAGTAATGACCGTTTTTCCTGATGGAGAATATGGGAAAAATGCAGTAACACATTTCACAGTTCTTAAAAGATATGGCTATGTAACCCTAGTAGAATGCAAACTAGAAACAGGGCGTACACACCAAATAAGAGTACACATGAAACATATTAAACACCCTTTGTTTAATGATGAAGACTATGGTGGAGATCGAATTTTGAAGGGGACAACTTTTTCTAAATACAAACAATTTATTGCCAACTGCTTTGAAATACTTCCTCGACAAGCACTCCACGCAAAATCATTAGGTTTTGAACATCCAAAAACAGGAGAATGGCTTCATTTTGAGGTGGATTTACCACAAGATATGCAGCAAGTACTTGGAAAATGGGAAGTATATGTGAATAACAGAGATGTTTTTTCAGAATAGGCTCTTTCCAAAATAAAATAAAGATTACTATTTAATGCAGATTTTATGAAAATAGCCACGAATGCACGAATAATTAAGCGTTTTGATTTTATTCGTGCATAAGTGGCTATTTTTTTAATTTGGAAAGATGCTAATAACTAAAAATAACGCTTTGATTAGTTCTAAATTTTAATATTTTTGTTGAAAAATTAATTTATGTCTCATTTAATTTCGCCATCCATTTTAGCCGCAGACTTTGCTAATCTTCAAAAAGAAGCTGAAATGCTTGATAAAAGCAGTGCCGATTGGTTTCACATAGATGTAATGGATGGAGTTTTTGTACCTAATATTAGCTTTGGAATTCCTGTAATAAAAGCCATCAGAAAATTTACTAAAAAACCGTTTGATGTGCATTTAATGATAGTTGAACCAGATAAGTATATAAAAGACTTCAAAGCTGCAGGAACTGATATTCTTACGGTTCATTACGAAGCCTGTCCGCATTTACATAGAACAATTCAAGCAATAAAAGCTGAAGGAATGAAGGCAGGAGTTTCTTTAAATCCACATACCAACGTGAATGTGCTAGAAGATATCATTCATGAACTAGATTTAGTACTTATTATGTCAGTAAACCCAGGTTTTGGAGGACAGTCGTTTATAGAAAATACATATATAAAAATTAAAAAATTAAAAAAAATAATTTTAGAAACTAATTCTAATGCTCAAATTGAAATTGATGGAGGCGTTACTACTGAAAACGCAAGAAAATTAATAGATGCAGGAGCAAGTGTGCTTGTAGCGGGAAGTTTTGTTTTTAACTCAACCCATCCTACAGAAACAATAGCACAATTAAAAAATGTATAATTTTGATACGTAATTACGCTAAATAAATAAAAAAAATGATATTTAAAATTCAAAAAAAAACTATTTACATTGTATTAGCATTATTAATAATTGGCTGTACAACTGATACAAATAAAGATAATGTTAGTTCCTCAATTGAAAAAGTAGAAGATAAAAACATTGAAATTAATGGGGTAAATCATTATTTCAAAATTATTGGAACAGGTGAACCTATCCTTGTTTTGCACGGAGGCCCAGGTCTTTTTAGCGATTATTTAATTTCTTCTTTTGAAGGCTTGGCAGAGGAGTATCAATTTATTTTTTACGACCAACGAGGAAGTGGAAAAACAGATTTCCCTAAAGACACATCAAATATTGCTATTCCTAATTTTGTTGAAGATATTGAAGCTATACGTAAACATTTTAAAATAGATAAAATTACTTTAGCAGGACATTCTTGGGGTGGCTTGTTAGCCTTATTTTATGCAAAAAAATACCCTGATAATTTAAATAAACTGATTTTGATTGCACCAGGGCCTTCTAATTCTGAATATTATGAGAAAACATTAACCAATATGCAACAAAAAAGAAAAGAAGAAGATACAAAAGAATTAGTAAGGTTGATGATGTCGAAAGATTTTGAAAAAAGAGAACCAAAAACCTTTAAAAATGCAATTATACTTGGAGATAAAGTAAATTTTTTCAATCAAGAAAATGCAAAAAAAATGTATGATTTAGTAGAGTTTAATGAAGAAAATTCAAGTAAAATGTTGCATACAAATAGTTTGTTAGAGCGAAATTTCTTTAACTATGACATAACAGAAGGGTTAGAGGTTGTAACTTGTCCAACTATAATCATTATAGGAGATATGGATAATGTGCCTTTTGCTTCAAATCAGACTCTGCAAGAAAACCTAAAAAATGCACGAATAGAAGTTATAAAACAAACTGCACATTATCCATTTTTTGAAGACAACAAATCCTTCACTCATATTGTTAATGACTTTTTAAATCCTGAATACCAAGATTAATAGATGTCAACAATTGATTTTGAATTAAAAGGAGAATTTATAGAACTTATAAAATTATTAAAGTTTTTGGGATTATGCGATACAGGAGGAGATGCCAAAAATGCTGTAGAAAATAAGTTGGTAAAATATAATGGTGTCATTGAAACTCAAAAAAGAAAAAAGATACGAAAAGGGGATAAGGTGCAGTATAACAATACGCTAATAACTATAATTTAAGTATGTCCACGAAAACACAAATTTTAAATCACGAAGAAATCACTAAAAAGATTAATCGAATTGCTTTTCAAATTTATGAAGATAACTATGACGAAAAAGAGATTGTAATAGTGGGAATAGCTAAAAAAGGACATTTATTAGCAAAAAAAATAGCAGTTAAACTTTCTGAAATAACTACAATAAAAATAACAGACGCATCACTCCTTATTAATAAGGACGAACCATTATCTGAAGATATAACACTTTCTATAGACCCAAAAGAAATAAAAAACAAAGTAGTTATTTTGGTAGATGATGTGTTGAATTCTGGTAAAACACTCATTTACGGAGTGAAATACTTACTGAATTTTGACATGAAAAGAATGTCAACTGTTGTTTTAGTAGATAGAAATCACAAGCGTTACCCTATAGGAACTCATTATGTAGGTTTATCATTATCAACAACCCTAAAAGACCATATTTCTGTTGAATTTACTAATGGTAAAATGGCTGCCTTTGTGAGTTGAAATAATAGTTCACAAAGAAATCAATCAAAAATAGTAGAATTATAGAATTTATGGTTAGTTTTGCAGCCTTAATTAATTATACATAATAAACATTAAAAACAATTTTGGAATGTATTTAGCAGCAGAAAAAAAAGAAGAAATCTTTAAAAAATTTAGTGGAGACGCTAAAAACACAGGTTCAACAGAAGGTCAAATAGCCTTGTTTTCATATCGAATTAACCATTTAACAGAGCATTTAAAGGAAAATAGAAAAGACTTTAGAACTCAAAAAGCATTGTTAGATTTAGTAGGTAAAAGAAGAAAACTATTAGATTATTATAAAGGAAAAGACATTATTAAATACAGAGAGTTGATTAAAGAATTGTCAATTAGAAGATAATTTTGTTAATGTTTTTGTAAATATAAGTTTAAAAAAAAGGGGAGGGCATTAAAAGGCAATCCCTTTTTTTATTTAAGTCTAGATAATTAAGCAAAAGAGGAACAGGGTGTTCCTAATATAAACCAGTCCGAATGAATCGGGCAACAAATAAATAAATTATGTCAAAAATTGGAATTAAAAAATCCTACACGTTAGGCGATGGAAGGACCATCGAAATTGAAACAGGAAAATTAGCTAAACAAGCTCATGGTTCGGTAGTATTAAAAATGGGAGATACGATGCTATTAGCAGTTGTCGTTTCCGACAAAGAAGCAGCTGAAGGCACTGACTTTTTGCCTTTAACAGTAGAATACAAAGAAAAATATGCAGCAGCAGGAAGATTTCCAGGCGGATTTTTGAAAAGAGAAGCTCGTCCTTCAGATAGCGAAGTACTTGTTTGTAGATTAATTGACAGAGCAATGCGACCTCTATTTCCAGACAATTTTCATGCAAACACATCTGTAGTAGTTAACTTAATATCTCATGGAGATGATACCTTACCAGATGCCTTAGCTTGTTTTGCTGCATCTGCTGCAATAGCAGTTTCCGATATACCATTTAATGGACCAACATCGGAAGTTAGAATAGGTAGAATAAATGGAGAATTTGTTATCAATCCAACTCGGACAGCATTAGAAAGTTCTGATATTGATATGATTATTGCTGGAACACTTGAGAATATTAATATGGTGGAAGGTGAAATGCTCGAAATTTCAGAGGCAGAAATGTTAGAAGCCATTAAAATTGCTCATGCTGAAATTAAAAAACAATGTCAGTTACAATTAGATTTAGCTGCTGAAGTAGAAAAATCGAAAGTAAAAAGAGATTATTCGCACGAGCCTGAACCAAATGTTGAACTTGAAGCAAAAATAAAAGCAGCAATTTATGATAAATGCTATGCTGTTGCTAAAGAAGGGAATGCTGATAAAGTGTTGAGAGCTCAAAAGTTTAAAGCAATTGCAGCAGAAGGAATGGCTAACTTAAATGAAGAAGAATTAACTCAAACTTTTTTACTTAAAAAATACTTTCATGACATCGAAAAAGAAGCTGTTAGAGATTGCGTTTTACAAGAAAGAACACGATTGGATGGTAGAAAATTAAACGAAATTCGCCCAATTTGGAGCGAAGTAGATTATTTGCCAGGAGCTCATGGTTCTGCCATTTTCACTAGAGGAGAAACTCAATCGTTAACAACAGTTACATTGGGTAATAGAATGGACGAACAAATGATTGATGCAGCTACTTTTAAAGACACATCAAAATTTATTTTACATTATAATTTTCCTGCTTATTGCACAGGAGAAGCTTATCCAAACAGAGGAACCAGCCGAAGAGAAATTGGACATGGTAATTTAGCTATGAGAGCATTGAAACCAATGATACCAACAGGAGCTGAAAATCCTTATACAGTGAGAATTGTGTCTGAAATATTAGAATCAAACGGTTCTTCATCTATGGCAACTGTTTGTGCAGGAACTTTAGCATTGATGGATGCGGGAGTTCAAATTAAACGACCAGTTTCAGGTATTGCCATGGGATTAATTTCAAAAGGCGAAAAATACGCTGTATTATCTGATATTTTAGGCGATGAAGACCACTTAGGAGATATGGATTTTAAAGTTACAGGAACTTCTAAAGGAATAACCGCTTGTCAGATGGATATTAAAGTAGATGGATTATCTTACCAAGTGTTAGAAGAAGCGTTGGCACAAGCAAAAGAAGGTAGAGCACATATTTTAGGTGAAATTGCTAAAACATTGGCAGAACCTAATAAAGATTACAAACCGCATACACCAAGAATCACTCAAATTACTATTCCTAAAGAAATGATAGGAGCAGTAATAGGACCTGGAGGAAAAATTATTCAAGAAATTCAAGCTTCAACAGGTGCAACAATTACTATTGAGGAAAAAGACAATCAAGGTGTTGTTTCCATTATGACTAATGATGGTGAAGCAATGAATGCAGCTCTTTCAAGAATTAAAGCAATAACAGCTGTTCCTGAAGTTGGAGAAATTTACAAAGGAAAAGTTAAATCAATTACCAATTTTGGTGCTTTTGTAGAAATTATTCCTGGTAAAGATGGTTTACTTCATATTTCTGAAATTAATTGGGATAGAGTAGAAAAAGTAGAAGACGTGTTGAAAGAAGGTGAAATGATTGATGTGAAATTAATTGAAGTTGACGCTAAGACTGGAAAATTAAAGTTGTCTAGAAAGGTTTTGTTAGAGAAACCTAAAAAAGAAAACGCTTAATTAAGGAGTTTTTTCAACCTATAAAAACCCATTTCAATTTTATTTTGAAATGGGTTTTCTTTTTTTTTCAAAACAAAAAGAAGCTGACCAATTTGCACAACCTGTTATAAAAAAGTAACTTTGTAATAAATTTAAAAAATATAGTTATGAGTGATGTAAAAAATAAAGTAATTGCTGTATCGTATAATTTACATAAAAATACGGCAGAAGGAGAATTAATAGAATCTACTGAAGGAAAAGAGCCATTGCGTTTTTTATCTGGTTTAGGACAAATGATTCCCGATTTTGAGAATAATGTGGTAAACTTAAATCAAGGAGATACTTTTTCTTTTGGTATAAAAGCAGAAAATGCTTACGGTTCAAGAACAGAAGAAGCTATTATTGAATTACCTCAAGATATTTTTAAAAAAGAGGGGAAATTAGTTGAAGAAGTACAAGTAAACAATGTATTACCCTTGCAAGATCAAAATGGAAATGTTGTTCCTGCAAAAGTAGTCTCTATAAATACTGAAACAATTACTGTTGATGTGAATCATCCATTAGCAGATCAAGATTTACACTTTACAGGAACTGTTGTGGAAGTAAGAGAAGCCACTAAAGAAGAAGTAGATCACGGTCATGTTCATTAACTAATAAACATGTGAATAAAAAAAGCCGACTGAAATAGTCGGCTTTTTTTTTATAAATCATTTTATTTTCTATCTCCTAAAAAACGAAGTAAGAACAAAAATAAATTGATGAAATCTAAGTATAGGGTTAATGCACCCATAACGGCTAATTTATTGGTTTCTTCTGTTCCGAATTCTACACCAGAACCAATTCTTTTTAGTTTTTGAACATCATAAGCAGTTAAACCAGTAAAAATTAAAACACCTAAAATACTGATGATGTAATCCATCGTTTCACTACCCATAAACATATTCACAACACTCGCTATTATAATTCCAATTAATCCCATCATTAATATAGAACCAAATTTGGTTAAATCGGTTTTTGTTGTATAACCGACAAATGCCATAATTCCAAATGTTCCTGCAGTAATGAAAAAAGTCATAAAAATAGAGCCTAAAGAATAAACTAAAAAGATGGTGCTTAAGCTAATTCCCATAATGGCGGAGTAAATAATAAACAAAATAACCATTGCCATGGAGGATAATTTTTGAAATCCAAATGACATTAGTAATACAAAACCTAATGGAAGTAACATTACAATATAACCAAAGATATTAGGTCTATTAATACCATCAACAACATTGTAAAGTATGCTTGACAATTCTGAATCTGTTCCAAACCAATAGGCAATAATACCTGTAATAGCCAAGGCAGATGCCATATAGCTAAATACGTTAGATAAAAAGGTTTGAGTTATAGCACCAGATGAAGAAGATGTTCTTTCTATAGGGCTTTTAAATAATTTTTTTGTTTCCATTTTTTAAATTTTTTAAGTTTTTTTAAATTATCAAATCTAT
>PCUH01000308.1:0-745 GCA_002770955.1 Flavobacteriales bacterium CG18_big_fil_WC_8_21_14_2_50_32_9
GGAAAAGCTGTAAAAGTCCCTATAAAAGAAGGTGATATGTTTTTGCTTCCTGCTAAAGTGCCACATTCACCAGTACGTTCAGAAGGCTCTATAGGCTTGGTGATAGAAAGAGTGAGAAAAGGAACCGATTACACAGACGGTTTAATGTGGTTTTGCGAAAAATGTAACAACAAGCTTTACGAAAAATACTTTCCGTTAACCAATATAGAAAATGACTTTTTACCTGTTTTTGAACTTTATTACAATTCGGAAGAAATCCGTACTTGTAAAAAGTGTGGATATACTATGGAAACAGATGCTAGATTTACTAACTAATCTTTCAAGTCTAACAGGTTTTTAAAACCTGTTAGGTTGTTTAACAATTATCAAATGAACAATTCCAACTATCGTATAAACGCCCACGGACATATTTTGCCCGAACCTCATCAAATACCTTCATTCATGAAAGAGAAGAAGTTGTTTTGGATAGATGAGGATAAAAAATTTATGCGTCAAGGAACATGGTCTCGACCAATCACAGATAAAAGCTTTTTTTTGAATGAGAAGATGGAGTGGATGGAGAAAAATAATATCGACCATGCAGTAATGCTCAATTTATCTCAAATTTATTGTAACGGTTGGGAAAAACAAGATGCCATAGATGCGATTCAATGGCAAAATGATTTTAATGCTTCAGTGCAACAGCAGCACCCCGATAAGTTTACTTGTGGGTTTGTGGTGCAGCCTTTATACATTGAGCACGCAT
>PCUH01000308.1:755-3486 GCA_002770955.1 Flavobacteriales bacterium CG18_big_fil_WC_8_21_14_2_50_32_9
GCCGATGAAGTGGTTTTCCCTATTTATGAATTAGCCAATAAATATAAATTAGCCATAGAAATTCATCCTTATGATGGTGAAAAAATGGTAGCATTAAAAGATGAATATTGGCGTTTTCATTTGGTGTGGATGTTGGCTCAATCGGCAGATGCATTACACATATTTACGCTTAAAAATATTCCTCATCGTTTTCCAAATATCAGAACGTGTTTTGCTCATGGTTGTATGCTGGGACAGGCAAATTTTGGTAGAAGAGTACAGGGTTTTGAAGGCAGACCCGATTTATTTCAAGCTGTTGAACATCCTAAAACTACACTCGGACATCCCAATTTATTTTTTGATACCTTGGTGCATGATGCTTATACGCTTCAACTATTAAAACATAGAGTGGGCGCTACTCAAATTATTGCGGGATTAGATGATCCCTATCCGTTGGGTGAAATGGAAAATGAACACGGTTCTTATCCTGGAAAAGTAATAGATGATGCGGTGCAATTAAACATTCTGTCGCCAGAAGAGGCAAAAGCTATTTGGCATAACAATGTGTTGAAATGGTTGGGATAGTTTTTCTTTTGAGTCTGTCTATAATATCCGATTTTTTCGTTATTCTTGTTTTAAAACCCAGTCATTTACGAAAGTAAACTGACTTCGCTTCTTCCTCCTTGCAAGGCATAATCAAAGAAATCTTTGCTTCTGCTCTTGCTTCGTTCGTCAGTTCCTGATTTTCAAAACTGCGAAAGCCTCAAACTCGAACATTATAGTTCAGCCTCTCGACTTTATGGACAGACTCTATTTAGTTCAACTAAGGGGATGGGACAAAATAAAGACCTATAGAAATAGTTAGGATAATTTTTCTTTAGTCCAACCAAAATCCTTACCTGTAGGATATTCAAAAACTTCCAAGTGAAAATAAGGAACAGCTGCCAAAATATGATCGAAAATATCTGCCATGATGTGTTCGTAATTTGCCCAAGCTTTATCTTTACTAAAAGCATACACTTCTAAAGGAACTCCTGTTGGGGTGGGTTCCAACTGACGTGTCATTATCATCATTTCTTTATTAATTGCCGGATGCTGATGTAAATAAGAATCAACATATTTTCTAAACAAGCCAAAATTGGTCATGTTTCTACCATTAATCAATACCGATTTATCAATATTATTTTGCTCGTTATGTTTATCAATATCTGTTTGACGGTGGTCTATGTAATCTGCAACCAATTGAATTTTTTTGAAATCAGCTATTTCTTCTTTGGTTAAAAATTTAATGCTGGTAGATTTAATGATGACAGCACGTTTAATTCTTCTGCCATCCGACATGCTCATGCCACGCCAGTTTTTAAACGAATCGGAAATTAAATAATAGGTAGGAATAGTAGTAATGGTATTGTCAAAATTTCTCACTTTTACGGTAGAAAGGTTAATTTCATACACATCTCCATCTGCCCCATATTTTTCCATGGAAATCCAATCGCCAATTCTTACTGTATCGTTTACACTTACCTGAATACTAGCTACAAAACCTAAAATGGTGTCTTTAAAAATTAACAACAATACAGCTGATAAAGCCCCTAAAGCAGTTAAAAAGTGTAAAAACGGTTTACCAGTTATGATAGAAAAAATAATAATAAACCCAAACAGCCAAGTAATAATCATAAACACCTGAATATAACTTTCTATGGGTTTATCTTTAAATGCGGTAATAGTTTTAAGAAAATCTTTAAATGTGGTTAAAATACTTCTTGTCAGCCATATACTTAATACTACGACCAACACACTAACCAACATTTCGGCATATTTTTCTAAATGTGGAAAGTCATTTAAAATATCAGGGACGAAAGATGAAATAACATAAAGTGTTACCAAGTTAGAAAGGTGTAAAAAGGTCTTGTTTTCCACTAAAAAGTCATCAAACTTAGTTTTTGATTTTGAAGCTAAATTATGTACAATTTTTTCTGAAAAAAATCGAAGCACTTTATAAAGAACAAATCCTACTACTAATAATAAAATAAGATTAATGAACACATTGGCATAAATTGCCATGGTTTCAGAAATATTTGTTTGGTCTTTTAATAATCTGTAAAAAAATCGGGTGATTGCTTTCGTTTCCATAATTCAATTTTTTGCAAACTTACTAAATGTTAGCGTTAAAGAGAATGGTATTAAGAAGAGTTGTAAAAATGTGTTATCTTTGGAGAAGATTTTTCAACTATGAATCTACAAGGGTTAACATACATTGATTTATTTGCTGGTATTGGTGGTTTTCACCAAGCACTATCAAGTGTTGGAGCAACATGTGTTTTTGCTTCAGAATGGGATAAATATGCAGCAGAAACATATTATGCCAATTATAATATTTTCCCAGAAGGAGATATTACTAAAATTGAAGCCTCTAACATTCCTGCTCATGATATTTTATGTGGCGGATTTCCTTGTCAAGCATTTTCTATTTCGGGCAAACAAAAAGGATTTGAAGATGCTAGAGGCACTTTGTTTTTTGATATAGCAAGAATTGTGAAACATCATCAACCAAAAATGCTGTTTTTAGAAAATGTAAGAAATTTTGAACGACATGATGGAGGGAATACACTGAAAGTGATATTAAAAACACTGAATGAGCTTGGCTACCATGTAAATTATAAAGTATTGAATGCCAGTGATTATAATTTACCTCAAAATAGAGAACGAATCTACTTAGTTTGTTTTAGGAAAGAGTTGAATATTGAAAATT
>PCUH01000206.1 GCA_002770955.1 Flavobacteriales bacterium CG18_big_fil_WC_8_21_14_2_50_32_9
ATGATATGCCTATATCCAACTAGGAAATTTGGAAGAAGGGAAAGTATGGCTGAATAAGGCAATAGAAACTAAAAACAGCGATATGGCTTATACATACAGAAATTTAGCACTTTATCACCAAGCAAAAGGAGAATTCGACTTAGCAGAAAACTTTTTTAAAAAAGCATTTGATTCTGTAAATTATCCTGTTGACCTATTGGAATACCATTATGCAGATTTTCTATTTCAGAAAGAAGAGACAAATGAAGGCTTAAAATATTTAGAAATGGCTGTAAAAAAAGGCGAACCTGAAGCAATTAAAAAGTTGAATGAAATTAAGGAGAACTAAACAGTACAGGATGCCCCACCCTAAAATAAGCTCACATAAAAACAACATATAAATCCACTTCCGCTACCCCCACTTAATTTTTTCCAACCTAAAAAGCTGTTCTATGGTTTTATTCTCCATAAAAAAAGTTGGAGCGTTAATTTCAATTTCTCCTTGATTAAGCAGCCAAATTTCATCAGAATAATGCATGGCTAATTGCAATTGATGCGAAGAAATAAGAATGGTTTTTTGCTTTTCTTTTACCAAGCGATGTAATAACTCAAAAATTTCTATCTGATTAACCATGTCTAAATGAGAAGTAGGTTCATCCAGAATAATAACAGGGGTATTTTGAGCAATTGCTCTAGCAATGGCAATCTTTTGTTTTTCGCCATCGCTTAAATTAGCAAAATTACGCTGAGCAAAATCAGTTAAACCGCAAAGGGCTAAGGATTCATCAATAATTGTGTTGTCCTTTTTTGAGTTCATTGCCAGCCAATTTGTGTAGGGATACCTACCAAAACCTACAAAATCTCTTACTGTTATGTTTCCTATTTGTGGAGGTTGAGCCAATACTATGCTAAAAATAGTAGATTTCTCTTTCGTTGATAAAGAAGAAATTTCTTTGTTAAAAAAAGAAATATTTCCTGAAAAGGAAGGAAGTAAACCTGTAATGGTTTTGAGTAGTGTAGATTTTCCCTCTCCATTTCTGCCTATTAGTGTAACTAAACTAGGCGATGAAATACGTGTGTTAAAATCAGAAATAACAGGTTTTTTATCGTAACCAACACAAAGAGATACTATGTTTAAAATTTCATTCAATTGAGTTCAGATATACGTTTGTTCTTGAAAATTATCCAAAAAATAAAAGGAATACCAATGAGGGAAGTAATTGCATTTATAGGAATTACTTTTTCGCTACCAGGTAATTGAGAAATAATGTCGGAAATTAACAACATATTCGTTCCAATTAGAACAGATAAAGGAATAATTATGATGTGATTAGACGATTTACTAATTAACCTTGCTAAGTGAGGAACAACAATGCCAACAAAACCAATAGGTCCACAATAGGCAGTAATGCTACCTGCCAAAATTGCAGTGATAATTATTATGGTAAACTGTGTCATTTTAATGTTTACACCTAATGATTGAGCATAATCTTCGCCCAATAAATAGGTGTTTAGTTTTTTTGAAATAAGAAAAGATAAAATTAAACCAAGCAGCACAACTGGAAAAAGTATTTTTAGTTGAGCCAGAGAAACATTACTTAAATCACCCATCATCCACATTACAAAAGATTTAAGTGAATTATCATAACTAAAATATTGAATAATACTTATCAACGCACTTGCCACACTACCTATCATTATGCCTAAAATCAAAACAGTCATGATGTCTTTTAATCGAATAATAGAAACCAATAAGATGAATAAAACACACGAAGAACCAATAATTGAACTTATAATAATTCCATAGTTTCCTATCCATGTTAAATGTGTGAGAGAAATGCCTAAAAAACCTAATCCCATGATGAAAATAGCAACACCTAAACCCGCACCAGAACTAATACCTAAAATATAAGGCCCTGCTAAAGGGTTTCTAAAAAGCGTTTGCATTTGTAAACCACTAATAGAAAGTGCCGCACCACAAAGAATTGCAGTAAGGGCTCTAGGCAAACGAGATTCTAACACAATGATATTCCAACTTAATTTTTCGGATGATGAAGTAAATAAAATGTCTATTACATTGGAAAAAGGAATGTGAACAGAGCCTAAAAATAAGTCCTCTATAAAAAAAAAAACTGCCGAAATGCTAAGTAAAACAAGCAAAAGAGATATTTTATTTAACTTAAGTGGCATGGTGTTTATTTTGAAGCCATAAAAGTAATTTAATAATTTGAAAATTGATAATTTTTAATTTTAAGTAGTTTACAACTTTTAAATGCAAGTACTTTTTTTTTTCGATAAATCGGCTAACTTTGTCGCCAATTTTAATCCTATTAATTATGAATGATATATTTGAAAAAATCAAGAACAATAGAGGTCCTTTAGGTAAGTATTCCAAAGAAGCACATGGTTATTTTGCTTTTCCAAAATTAGAAGGAGAGTTAAACAATAAGATGATTTTTAGAGGAAAAGAAGTATTACAGTGGAGTTTAAATAATTATTTAGGATTAGCAAACCATCCTGAAGTTAGAAAAGCCGATGCTGATGCAGCCAAAGAGTGGGGGTTAGCTTATCCGATGGGAGCGAGAATGATGTCTGGAAATACTAACATTCATGAAGAGTTAGAAGCACAACTAGCTGATTTTGAGAAAAAACAAGATGCAATTTTATTAAATTATGGATATCAAGGAATGGTTTCAGCCATTGATGCGTTGGTTGATAGAAATGATGTAATTGTTTATGATGCAGAAGCACATGCTTGTATTTTAGATGGTGTTCGATTGCATCAAGGAAAGCGTTTCGTTTTTCAACACAACGACATGGAAAGCTTAAAAAATATGCTTCAAAAAGCCACAAAACTGGTCGAAAAAACCAATGGAGCTATATTGGTAATTACAGAAGGCGTTTTCGGAATGTCAGGAAATCAAGGAAATTTAAAAGAAATTGTAGCATTAAAATCGCAATTTTCTTTTAGGTTGTTTGTTGATGATGCACATGGTTTTGGAACAATGGGACCAACAGGAGCAGGAACAGGAGAGGCTCAAGGTTGCCAAGATGGTGTAGATATTTATTTTGGCACTTTCGCAAAGGCAATGGCAAGTATTGGAGGTTTTATAGCTTCGGACGAACAAGTAATAGAATATTTACGCTACAATATGCGTTCTCAGATTTTCGCAAAATCAATGCCTATGCCTTTGGTTATTGGTAATTTAAAAAGATTAGAGTTGTTGAAAAATAGTCCAGAAATGAGAGAGAGATTATGGACAGTTGCTCACGCACTTCAAAAAGGATTTAAAGAAAATGGATTTGATATAGGAACAACAACCACACAAGTAACTCCAGTTATTTTAAATGGAAATATACCAGAGGCTACCAATTTAATTATTGATTTACGAGAAAATTACAATCTTTTTTGTTCTATAGTTGTTTATCCTGTTGTGCCTAAAGGAATATTAATGCTTAGAATCATTCCTTCAGCCACTCATACAATGGAAGATGTTGAATATACCATTAATACATTTAAAGAAGTTCAAGCAAAATTACAACATGGAGATTATATGTCAGAAAGTATAGCTTCTATTTCGTAATTAATTTATTTTAAACAACTTCAATACAACTTCAATTAAAAAGCCGTCTCTAATTTTGTTTTGAGACGGCTTTTTTAGTAATTTGAATTACTGAAATTGCTTTACAACATCTTCTTTTTCAATAAAACCTACATTTTCCCATTTAAGTATATTGTTTTTGTAAAGATGTAAAACGGGTAAGACATCAATTTTTAATTCTTTAGTAAGTTCTTTATTATCATCAATATTGATACGAACAACGATAACTTTATCAGCCATATCTTTTGAAATTTCTTCCAAGTAAGGTTTCATTTTTTTACATGGAGCACACCATTCGGCATAAAAATCAACCAATACCAATTTATCAGAATTAGTTAGCGAGTCAAATTCATTTTTTGTCATTCCACTTGATTTTGATGTGCTTTCTATTGTTTCAGGAAGATTTGCAGCTCTCCATTTCATAATTCCACCATCTAATTCATAAATAGTTTTAAAACCAGACTTAATCAGTTTTTTAGTGGCAGAGGCACTCCTTCCTCCACTTAAACAGTAAACAAAAATGGGAGTAGATTTATCAATTAATTCCATTTGCTCATCAAATTCATCATCATTCCAATCAATATTTTTTGCGTTTGGTAGATGTCCTTTTGAGAATTCATCTGGTGTTCTAACATCAATAATTGGGGCATTAGAAATTTCCTGAATTTTACTTGCAAATTCGGTTGCAGAAAGTAATGTATTGTTTGGCGTTTGACCATTACTACAACTAGTAAATGCAATAGTAATTAGTACTAACGAAATTGTGAAGTATTTTCTCATAAAGTGTGGGTTATAGTTAATAATTAAGTAAAGTTATAATTTTATCAATCTAAGATACGTAACTTTTGTTACATTATGAAGTATTATTTTCTATTTGAGAGGGTCGTTCCAATCTTTGTCTTTTTTTGTTTTTTCTAATTTCACATCAATTTTAGAAAAATGTTGCCATTTGTTTTTAGTTAAAACCAGTGCGTCAAACGTATCAAGAGAAGGTCCATAGTATTCATATACTCCTTTTAGTTTTGAGCTTGCAGGAACTAAATAATCAAAAATAATTCGTTTGTTCTTGGAATCGTATTTTAACGACATCGAAAACTCTTTACCATATTCAAAAATTACTCTTCGCTGCGTTTTCTTTTCCATCTTAAATATTGGAGCTCCTAATTTAATGTTACCATTATCATCAATTACAATTACATCAATAATTTTTTTATTAGTCAACAGATTGTTTCCGTCCCAACCTAAAACAGTATAATAATTCTCACCTAATTTTTTTTCATGAATCAAGGTGTAATACAACGCTCCGTACCACATTTTATCGGATAATGTTTTTGTTTCTATCTTCTCAATTTCATCCGATTTATCGATAAGTTCAACCAATTTGAAAGTTCCGTTAATAAGTTTTAGTTGAAGGAAGGCAAAGTAAGTAAAAGTACCATTGGTATGTGGCAGCGTCCAATTGTATATTTTTAGGTTATTTTCTTTTAAAACGCTAATTTTTTCAATACCACTAAAATCAATTTCAAATGAAGTATCATTTTTGAGTATAAGCAATAGGGTTTCTTTAAAATGATTATTTGCTATTTCTTTAAGTTCGTCAGTTTTACTTTCAATAATTTCTTTTCCATACGAATTTAATAATTGCATATCTTCTTGAAAAGCAATAGGGAAATTTTGTGAATAACCACAAAAGAAAATTAGACTTAAAAGAAATGAAAAACTAAGTTTTTTTATCATGATATAAAATTAAAAAACCGTGCATAATTTTTCAACTATACACGGTTCTAACTTACAAATATTGTTCTAAAAATAATATTATGCGTGAAGTTTTTCTTTTTTAGCCATTAATTCAGCTTCAGTTTCTCTCACATTTTCATCGTCAACACAACAATCAACAGGGCAAACTGCCGCACATTGAGGTTCGTCATGAAAACCTTTACATTCCGTACACTTGTCAGGCACAATATAATAGAAATCTAAACTTACAGGTTCTTGAGTAGCATCTGCATCAACCGAAGCTCCATCTCTTAATTGAAAAGTTCCACTTACACTTGTTCCATCGCTCACTCTCCATTCATCTCCACCTTCATAAATTGCATTGTTGGGACATTCTGGTTCACAAGCCCCACAATTAATACATTCGTCTGTTATTATAATTGCCATTGTTTTAAATTTTAATGTTAGTAATTTTACAGGCAAATTTAGGACTTTTATTATGAACTTATCTCAACGAATTGATAGTTTTCAACAGCTTGGTGTTTTTATCAAACAATTTACTGAAAATCAAAAAAATAGTGATATTGATACGTTAAATCAGATTTTTTATGATGATTTTCTAGCTTTAATAGAAAAACAGAAAAACTATAATGGATGGTTTACTAAAGAAAGCGTGCTGTTGGCATTACAAGGGATTAGTTTGTGGCTTACTTCCGAAGCACTTTGTAATTGGGTAAATAAGTATTCTTTTATAGAAAAATTGCCTAAAAACATAGGTGTTATTATGGCTGGAAATATTCCTATGGTTGGATTTCATGATATGCTGAGTGTATTAATTACGGGAAATAATTTTGTTGGAAAATGTGCTTCTACAGATAACACACTCATTCAAAAAATTGCTGAAATTTTAGTTGTTATAGAACCAAAATTTAACATAAAAATAAAATTTGTTGAACGCTTTCAATCTTCAGATAGTATTGATGCCTACATTGCTACAGGAAGCAACAACTCAGCACGTTATTTTGAGTATTATTTTGGTAAATACCCACATATTATTAGAAAAAACAGAAATTCAGTAGCAATTATTCATAAAAATGACAATACGGAAGAATTAGCGTTGTTAGGAAATGATATTTTTCAATTTTTTGGATTGGGTTGTAGAAATGTTTCTAAACTTTTTGTACCTAAAGGGTATCCATTTGCTACTTTTTTTGAAGCTATTATTGGTCAATTTGAGGAGGTTATTTACCATAATAAATATGCTAATAATTATGATTACAATAAGGCGGTATATTTATTAAACAACGAACAATTATTAGATAATAATTTTATTTTATTAAAAGAAGACAAAAGCCTATCATCGCCTGTAGGAGTACTTTTTTATGAATATTATGACGATATCGAAACATTAAAAAAAGAATTAGAAAATAGAAAAGAGGAAATTCAATGCATTGTTTCATCAACCAATACTCCAATCAATACACTAAATTTTGGAGAAACACAATTGCCTAAACTGAATGATTACGCAGATGGAGTAGATACTGTTAAATTTTTAATGAATTTAGCATCTTAAAAAAAAATCATGAAAAAAATAGTTGCACTCCGTTTAATTTTAGTTATTATGTTACAACAACTTTATAGTTGCACAGACAGTGCAAAAGTGGATTTAATTGTTAGAAATGCCACAATTTATACAGTAAATGCTTCTTTTGATGTAACTCAAGCAATGGCTATAAAAGATGGAAAAATAGTTGGAATAGGTCCTGAACATGAAATATTAAACAAATACGTTTCGGAGCAAATAATTGACGCAAAAAAACAAGCCATTTATCCTGGTTTTATTGATGCTCATTGTCATTTTGTTGGATATGCTAAAGGCTTGCAACAAATTGATTTAGTGGGTTCTGTTTCCTTCGAAGAAGTGATTGAACGAGTACTTTCTTTTACAAAGAAAACAGATAATAAATTTCTTTTAACCGACACATCCACATCAATTAAATGGATAGTAGGATGGGGATGGGATCAAAACGATTGGGAAAACAAAGCCTATCCATCAAAAGAAAAATTAGATGCTCTTTTCCCTGAAACGCCTGTTTTTTTGGTAAGAATTGATGGTCATGCAGCATTAGTAAATCAAAAAGCGTTAGATATCAATAACATTACAAAATCAACTAAAATTGAAGGTGGAATAATTGAATTGAAAAACAATCAGTTAACTGGAATTTTGATTGATAAAGCAATGGAAGTTGTGAAACATAAAATTCCTAAGTTTTCAAAAGAACAATTAACTGAAGCACTACTTGTTGCTGAACAAAAACTAATTGCAGTTGGTTTAACATCTGTTGATGATGCTGAATTAACTCGATATGAAATTGAATTGATTGATGAATTGCAGCAACAAAACAAACTTCAACTTAACGTGTATGCCATGATTTCAGCAACACCAGAATTACTCGATTATTATTTAAAAAAAGGACTTTACAAAACAGAAAAACTTAATGTACGTTCATTCAAATTTTATGCTGATGGTGCGTTGGGTTCAAGAGGTGCTTGTTTGTTGCATCCTTACAGTGATGCTCCCAATGAATATGGATTACTTATGAATACACCTGAATTTTATCATAAATATGCCCTACTTATAGCCGAAAAAGGTTTTCAAATGAATACGCATTGCATTGGAGATTCTGCCAATAGGTTGATATTAAATGTTTATAAAGAAGTACTTAAAACAACCAACGACAAACGGTGGAGAATAGAACATGCTCAGGTAATTCACCCTGATGATTTTAAAAAATTTAGTGAAATTAATGTCATTCCATCCATTCAACCAACCCACGCTACTTCTGATATGTATTGGGCAAAAGATAGGCTGGGAGAGGAGCGTACAAAAAATGCTTATGCTTATCAACAACTATTGAGTGAAAATGGAATAGTTGCACTAGGAACAGATTTTCCTATTGAAGACATAAGTCCCATTAAAACATTTTATGCTGCTGTTTTCAGAAAAGATGTAAAAGGATTTCCAAAAGATGGTTTTCAACTAGAAAATAGCCTCTCGAGAGAACAGGCCTTGAAGGGAATGACCATTTGGGCTGCTATTTCCAACTTTGAAGAAAATGAAAAAGGAAGTTTAGAAGTTGGAAAAAAAGCCGATTTCATTATCCTTGATAAAGATATTATGAAAATAAGTGCTGAGAAAATGCTAAAAACTAATGTGATACAAACTTTTATAGATGGTAAATTGGTATTTACAATGTAAAAAGAAAAGCTCAGCTACCAAAAATGCAAATTTTCATTTAAAAAAAAAGACGTTGAATTCTCAACGTCTTTTTTTTATTAGTTAACAATTTGTGTGAAATTATATTATTCTTCTACTTCTACCATTTTAAATGGAACATTGATAATAGCTTGGTAATCTTCACCAGCTTCTAGCATATCTTCGTCATCTTCCTCATAATACCAGTTAATAGTAACCTTACTATTTCCATTAATAACTTCTAACTTTTTTAAAACATCTAACACGCATTTAGAAGAACTAGTATTAAAATATTCCAATTGAATATCAACATTAGTGGTTGGTTGAGGGTTTTGATTATAAGCTTCCAATCCATCAATTAGAGGTTTGTAAAACTCAATAGAGTTCTCTGGAATAGATCTTCCTCTTAATAATAAATAACCTTCTAATGGTTTAAACTCAACAGTTGGTGTTTTAGGAGTTCCTTCTAGTATAATTATTTCCATAATTTCTTATTTTTTTAATTGTTATACGTTTTCTTTTTCTTCTTTTGTTTTTTGAGCTACTTTAACATTTAAGCTAAAAAACGAAAATTTATTATCTACTTTGTCAAATCTATATTCTAATTTTTTTCCAGATTTTCTTGCAATATCTATCATGCCAAGCCCACCGCCACCTTTTGTTGACATTTCTCCATTATTAAGTACCTCTTTATAGTAAGTCTTAAGTTGAAGTGTATCCATTGAATTAATGGTGTCTAACCTATTTTTCATAGAAGGCACATTTTCATTCATAATATAATTTCCTGTCATGATAGAGTATTCATCATCTTGTTTTTTTATCATAAATAATGCACTCTTCTCATTCATAGGTGTTGCTAAATCATCATTTTCTAAATGATGATATAAATTTTGTAAACATTCCACTAAAATATTGTAAACTTTCTTTTTAATTATTGGTGGCTCAGCCAATGTTTCCATCTTAGACTCCATTATTTGAAGAATAGATGTAAGTAAGTCAGAAGTTACCTCCCCTTTGAAAGAAAGCAGTATGTTACCATCTTCCATTTTAGTGTAAAAATCATGTATATTCTCCATTGACTAAAATTTTCGATTCCAAAGATATTAATTCAAAGTTATTTAACAAGAATAATATTAATTTATTTTTTCTAATGTGTAAAGTTATAGAATTTAAAGACGAAAATTAACATTTTAACGATAAAACCGATAGATAAAAATATTTTGTTATTACTATTCTATTGTAATATAAATTTTTTTTCAACTTATTTATTCACTTGATAATAACTGTATTTAGTAAAAATTAACACAAATATAATAAATTAACTCCCAGTTTAAACAAAGTTTTAAATAATAACAAAAAAAGCTTCAAATTGTTTAATTGAAGAAAACTTAAAAGAAAAATAATATTGATAATGTTTTTAGTTTGTTGTTGCAATGTTAGTTTATAGATTAATACATTTGCACTATTATTCAGTCTTCCCGACTTTATGGATAAACACTAATTGCAATAGTAAGCATGACTAAGAAGAATGAAAATTGGTTTGAAGAGTGGTTTGATAGTCCTTATTATCATTTATTATATAAAGATAGGGATGAAGACGAAGCCGAATTATTCATTTCTAACTTATTAATCTATTTAAAACCATTTAAAAATGACTTACTGTTAGATGTAGCTTGCGGAAAAGGACGGCATGCTATTTATATGAATAAATTAGGATATCGAGTAGATGCTTTCGATTTATCAGAAAATAGTATTTCGGCAGCTAAAAAATTTGAAAATAAGCAACTTAAGTTTTATGTAAATGATATTAGAAATCCGTTGAATTTAAATTATTACAATACCGCATTTAATTTATTTACAAGTTTCGGTTATTTTGTGGACGATAAAGATAATCAACAAGCTATTAATGCTATTTCTAAAAGCCTAAAAAAAGGTGGTAGATTTGTGTTGGATTTTATGAATTCAAAAAAAGTGATAAATTCATTGTTACCTTCTGAATACAAAAAAATTGAACATCTTGATTTTTTAATTGAGAAAAAAATTATTGATAATTTCATTGTTAAAGAAATTTCATTTAATGATGATGACAAAGATTTTAAATTTACTGAACAAGTAAAAATAATTTTTTATAAAGATTTTTTAGCCTATTTTGAAGCGGCTAGTCTTAGTATTGAAGCTGTTTTTGGAGATTACAATTTGAATGCATTTAACGAAGATACCTCGGATAGATTAATTTTGATTGCTACAAAAACAAATAACATTTAAACTCAAATGGAGCATAACTTCGTGTATATTATTCTGTTCATTGCTGCCTTTTTAAGTGGATTAGCAGTTGTTTTAATTAAACCAAACTTAGGGTTGTACCTAAAATTATTGCTTTCATTCAGTGGGGCTTACTTATTAGCCTTATGCGTACTTCATTTAATACCTGAATTATACGAAGTTAAATCTACTAAAGTTGGGTATTTTATTTTAATTGGATTTGTGTTTCAACTTTTTTTAGAATTGTTTTCTAAAGGAATAGAACATGGACACTTTCATTCACATCATACTGATAAAACACATGTATTTCCTTTTTCTATTTTTATTAGTTTATGGCTACATTCATTCATTGAAGGAATGGCACTGTTAGACCCAGCTCACCAACATGAACACCATAATAATTCATTACTATTAGGAATAGTTATTCATAAAATACCAATTGCTATTGTGTTGGCTACTTTATTAATTACAAATTTAAAATCTAAAGTGAGTAGCGTTTTTTTTATCGTTTTATTTGCTCTTTCTGCACCATTGGGATTGTTTTTGTCCCAGCATTATGGAACTATCTTCCTTGAAGACCTAACCGTTTTAATGGCTTTGGCTGTAGGCGTTTTGATGCATATTTCTACTACCATTTTATTTGAATCATCAGAAAATCATAAATTTAATTTTAAAAGGTTTGCTGTAATAATTGTTGGATTTATGTTAGCTATTTTCACACTCTAATGTTACGGGAATTTATTGAAAATGACATTCCTTTCCTTGTAGAAATAAGTAATCAATGCTTTGGAAAAGATTACCTAACTTCCAATTATTTTAGGTTAATTCAAGCATCTACAACATTAAATTGCTGGGTAAAAATCAGTGCTAATTATTTAGTTGGGTTTATTGTAATAGAACGAATTACAGACCAAAATTTAAACACCAATTTTCATGATGAGAATGGGGGGATAAATGAATTTTTAGTTACACAAAATTCAAAGAAAACAATACTTATAAAACAAGTAGCTGTTCATCCAAATATGCAAAACAAAGGAATTGCAACAGAACTCATTCAAGCATTTTTCGATACAAATAAGTATGAATCGGTAAGTTATATTTCTATTCTATGGAATCGAAAACAACATAATGGATTAAAAAACATATTGTCAAAAATGAATTTTACTTGCATCAAACAAGTTGAAAACTTTTGGCAAAAAGACAGTTTAGAAAAAAAATATTTATGTGCCGAATGTAAATCTATTCCTTGTGTTTGCAGTGCTAGTATTTACTATTATACTCAAATCACTTAGCTTTTCGGGGAATTTGAGTAAGCTATTTTTGTTGGTGTCAAGGCTGAATTTTCAAGCATAGCCGTAGTTATGGTTTGAATTTTTAACGCAGATAACGGCAAAAAGAGTAGGTCAAACATTCGGAAAGCTAAGTGATTTGAGTATATCAAAGTCAATAATTAAAATCAGTGGCTACTACCAACTGTATTAAAATTGTCTCGCAGGAGGCGTGAGGTCATCAAAACAATAATTACCTGTAGTTATTTTCTATTTAACCCAGAAAATTAACTTCGTTGAACTCGCAAGCTCGGTTCATAAATTTTCTACGATATAAGTAAAACTAACAAATTTAGCTATTTTCAATAGCCCAAATTTGGGTATTACTATTCCGATAATT
>PCUH01000142.1:0-147 GCA_002770955.1 Flavobacteriales bacterium CG18_big_fil_WC_8_21_14_2_50_32_9
CGATAACGCTCCTTCAAAAGGATCAATTAACATATCCACTTGATACACAAGTTAGAAAGGTACTTAAAAATCATAATTATGGAAATTATTACTATGTTTCAAAGTATGACTCAGACCACAATGTTTCAATGTTCACTTACTTTGAGG
>PCUH01000142.1:222-6817 GCA_002770955.1 Flavobacteriales bacterium CG18_big_fil_WC_8_21_14_2_50_32_9
TTAATTCTTCCTGGGAGCATGGGAATAAGACAACCAAATCTATAATTCATAACGATAAGACGATAGAAAAAATTTCATTTTCTGCATCTAGGGACTTTGGCGATTATAAAGAGTGGGAATATGACACCTTAATTCAAAAATATAAGATGAATAGCAATGGTCTGATTGAAGAACTAAAATAAAAATTGGCTTCTATTTTTACTTCCAACTTTAAGAACTTTATTGTTAATTTAGCCCACTTAATAAATTCATTTTTCAATGAACAACAACAACTATTGCATCATTATGGCAGGCGGCATTGGAAGTCGTTTTTGGCCCATGAGTAGAACTGCACATCCTAAACAATTTTTAGATATTTTAGGTACTGGGGAAACACTTTTGCAACAAACTTTTAATAGATTAAAGAAAATTTGTCCTGAAAAAAACATCTATATTGTTACCAATGATATTTACAAGAATTTAATATTTGAACAACTCGAAGGAATTACCGAAGAACAAGTGTTGTGCGAACCTTCCAGAAAAAACACAGCTCCTTGCATTGCCTATGCTAATTTTAAAATTGCATCTAAAAATCCAAATGCAAATATTTTAGTCGCTCCTGCCGACCATTTAATTCTTAAAGAAGATGAATTTATTCGTATTGCTAATTTAGCGTTGGATTATACTTCAAAAAATGATTGTTTACTTACGCTTGGCATCACTCCTACTCGTCCAGATACTGGTTATGGCTACATACAGTTTCTTGAATCTGACGATTACGTAAAAAAAGTAAAAACATTTACCGAGAAACCTGATTTAGAATTAGCAAAAAAATTTGTAAGTAGTGGTGATTTTGCCTGGAATTCAGGAATGTTTGTATGGAGTTTAAAAAGCATTCAAAAAGCCTTTGAAACACACTTGCCAACCATGTTCCAATTATTTAAAGATGAACAAGATGCTTTTGGTACTTCTAATGAAGACCTTGCTATTAAAAACATTTATTCCGTTTGCAAAAATATTTCCATTGATTATGGCATTATGGAAAAATCAAAAAATGTTCATTTAATTAGTGCTGATATTGGTTGGTCCGATTTAGGTACTTGGGGGTCTATTTACACACACTTGGAGCATGATGAAAACAAGAATGCTGTAGTTGGGAAAAATGTGATGCTTTATGATTCCAAAGGAAATATTATAAATGTTCCAAACAAAAAACTTGTAGTTTTACAAGGATTAACAGATTATATTGTAGTGGAATCAGACAATATTTTATTGGTTTGTAAAAAAGAAGACGAACAAAAAATTAAACAATTTGTAAATGATATTAAGCTAACGAAAAACGAAAAATATTATTAATTGACGAGTTACGATTTTTGATTGACGATTCCGAAATATTAAAAAAGAATTACCCTAAATGAGCAAAAAAGAATCAGAAGAAGAAAAAAAAGAAATGTCTTTCTTAGACCATTTAGAAGTATTGCGTTGGCACTTAGTCCGTTCAACCATTGCTGTTATGCTATTTGCTTCGTTGGCTTTTATTTATAAATCAATTTTATTTGATGACATCATTTTGGCTCAAAAAAATTCTAACTTTTGGACCTATCAGCTGTTTTGTAAATTTTCAAACCTCATAGGAAAAGGTGATTCTCTTTGCTTAGGAGATATAAAATTCAGCTTAATAAATCTAACAATGAGTGGGCAATTTACCATTCATATTATGACTTCCATCATTGCTGGAATAGTGTTGGCTTTTCCTTATTTATTGTTCGAGATTTGGCGTTTCATTAGACCCGCATTAGAAAAAAAAGAACGAAAATATGCTACGGCTCTAATTTTTTCAGGCTCATTTTTATTTTCTCTTGGAATTTTATTTGGCTACTTTTTCATTTCTCCACTTTCAGTTCAATTTTTAGGTAATTATGTGGTAAGTGATTTGGTTGAAAACAATATAAGCATACAATCTTTTATCTCAACCGTAACCACCATCACACTTGCTTGCGGGTTAGTATTTGAATTACCTTTATTGGTGTATTTCCTTTCAAAAATTGGCATTCTAACCCCAGAAGTAATGCGTAAATACAGAAAAATAGCCATTGTAGCCACCTTAATATTATCAGCAGTGATAACACCTCCAGATGTTGCTAGTCAAATATTATTAACAGTTCCATTACTTATTCTTTATGAAGTTAGTATCTTCATTTCTAAAATAGTAAATTCTAAATCCTAAATCTATGATTCTAAGAGCCGAAAATATTTTTAAGAAATATGGAGACAGAACAGTTGTTAATAATGTTTCTGTTGAAGTTAAACAAGGCGAAATTGTGGGACTACTTGGTCCAAATGGAGCTGGAAAAACAACTTCATTTTACATGATAGTAGGTTTGGTTCATCCAAATGAAGGAAAAATATTTTTGGACGATGTAGATATTACTAAACTTCCAATGTATAAACGAGCTCAAATGGGCGTTGGCTACCTTCCTCAAGAAGTATCTGTATTTAGAAAATTGAGTGTAGAAGACAACATAAGTGCTATTTTAGAAATGATGAATCTTACTAAGGCTCAACAAAAAGAAAAATTAGAAGCACTTATTGAAGAATTTGGTCTTGGTCATGTTCGAAAAAATTTAGGTGATAACTTATCTGGTGGAGAAAAAAGAAGAACAGAAATTGCTCGGGCTCTTGCTTCCGACCCTAGCTTTATTTTGCTCGATGAACCATTTGCTGGAGTTGATCCTATTGCTGTTGAGGACATTCAACACATTGTTGCTAAGCTCAAAAACAAAAATATAGGGATTTTAATTACAGACCACAACGTGCAAGAAACGCTTAGTATAACAGATAGAGCTTATTTGCTATTTGAAGGAAGTATTTTAAAAGCTGGCACAGCAGAAGAACTTGCTTCTGATGAACAGGTTAGAAGGGTTTATTTAGGTAAAAACTTTGAGTTAAAACGAAAAATTTAATTGTTAAATTCACTTCCATTACTTCGTCTTTTATTTCCTTTTGTTGTAGGAATTGTTTTGGCTATTTATCTTCCAACAACCTCTTTCTATCCTCTCTTCATTTTTGGTATTCTTTTTATTTCATTTTTAAGCTTGGTTTCTATACGAAAAATCAATAACAAATATAGTTTACGTTGGTTTTTTGGAATTCTCATTCATCTTAACTTAATCGTTGGAGGTTATGCACTCACCTGTTTTAATAATGAAGTGAAAACCGTTAATCTTAATACTCAATTAACCAATCAATACCTTATTGCTGAAATCACAGAACCCATCGTTGTAAAAGAAAATTCTGTAAAAATCATATTAGCAATTCAAGGAATTAAAACGCAACAAAAATGGGAAAGTGCTGAAGGAAAAGCCATAGTTTATCTCCAAAAAGATAGTAATTCTATCCATCTTCAGATGAATGATGTTATTTCGTTTGAACCTAAATTAAAAAATGTTTCAGCTCCACAAAATCCCCATGAGTTTGATTATAGAAGATACTTGGCATATCATCTCATCCATCAACAAGCTTATTTAAGTTCATCCAATTGGAAGTTGCTCAAAAAGAGTAATACTACTTCCATTTTTGCTCGTGCAGCAACCCTACGAAAAAATTTAATTAAACTGTTGGAAGATTTAGGTGTGAAAGAAGAAAGATTAAGTGTTGCTTCTGCATTGATTTTAGGTTATAAAGACGATATTGATGCTCAACTTAAAAGTGCTTATTCCAGTGCAGGAGCAATGCATGTATTGGCTGTTTCAGGATTACATGTAGGTGTTATTTTTCTGATTTTTAATCAACTCCTGCTTTTTCTCAACAAAATCAAATACGGAAAATATGTAAAAGGCATATTACTCATTCTTATCTTATGGGTTTATGCATTGCTAACAGGGCTTTCACCTTCTGTAATGCGTGCTGCTACCATGTTTAGTTTTATTGTTGGAGCTAAAATAACAGGAATACACTCTAACTTTTTCAATACACTGGCTGCATCAGCATTGACATTGTTATTAATTAATCCTTTGTTAATTATGGAAGTAGGATTTCAGTTGTCCTACTCAGCAGTAATTGGTATTGTGGTCATACAACCTTGGATTTATAATCTCTATTATACAAAATGGTGGCTATTGGACAAGATATGGGGATTAACGGCCGTTTCCATTGCTGCTCAAATCGCCACTTTTCCTCTAGGCTTGTATTATTTTCACCAATTTCCAAATTATTTCCTACTTTCTAATTTATTGATTATTCCTTTGGCCATTTTAATTTTATATTGGGGACTACTTGTTATTGCGTTATCTCCCATTCCTCAAGTGGCTACTTATTTTGGAAAAGCATTGGATTATATCATTTTATTTTTAAACGAATCTGTGATGTACATCGATCAAATCCCCTACTCCCTATCTCAAAATATAAAATTTACTATTTTTGATAACTACCTAACTTACATTGCAATAATTTCTGTTATCTTACTCATACATTTAAGGAAATATAGCTATTTTTTAGTAGCATCCTGTTGCGTTATTGTGCTTTTAAGTCTGCGTTTATTGGATAAAAACACTTCTTTAAATCAACGTATTTTTACGGTTTACAACATTCCAGCACATTCAGCAATTAATTTTATTGATGGAACTGATAATATATTAATTTCAGACCTTCAGCTATTAGAAACAAAGGAGAAACTACTGTTTCATGTTCAAAACAACTGGATACAAAAAGGAGTTGAAACGGAAAAAATAGTTACCTTAAATGAACTCATACAACAACATCAAATAAGTACACAGCTAACCATCAATAACGATAAATTATTCAATAAAAGAAATTATTTTCAATTTTATGATAAAAGAATAGCTCTGATTACCAAAGACTTTAAACTTTTTGAAACAGAAAATCCCTTAAAGGTGGATTACCTCATTGTTAGTCAAAATGCAACGCACCAACTCCAAGAGGTATTAAAAATAATTCAACCATTGGAGATTATTATAGATGCTTCTAATTCTCACTATGTTGCTGAAAAACTGAGAAAACAAGCCTTAGAACTCGAACTAACTTGCTGGTCCATTCCTCATGATGGAGCTTTTGTTAAGGATTTAGCCCTTAAGTAAATCTGACCTTCGTTCTTGTGTGCGTTGCAAAGCCTGTTCTTCACGCCAAGCCTCAATCTTTTTATGGTCACCACTGAGTAAAATTTCAGGAACTTTTAATCCTCTATATTCTTCTGGTCTTGTATAAACTGGAGGTGCCAACAAATTATCTTGAAAGGAATCGGTAAGTGCAGATGTTTCATCACCAATAACCCCTGGAATTAAACGAATAATGGCATCTGCTAATAGAACTGCGGGAAGCTCTCCTCCTGTCAACACAAAGTCGCCAATGGATATTTCTTTGGTAATAAACAAATCTCGAACTCGTTGGTCAACTCCTTTGTAATGCCCTGCAAGTATAATCAAGTTCTCTTTTAACGAAAGGGTGTTTACCATGCCTTGTTTCATAGTTTCTCCATCTGGAGTCATATAAATAATTTCATCGTAGGTTCTTTCTGCTAGTAATTTTTCAATACAATCAGCAATGGGTTGAATTTGCATCACCATTCCTGCTCCACCACCAAAAGCATAATCGTCCACACTTTTTTGCTTGTTGGTAGAATAATCTCTTAAGTTATGCACCATCAACTCCACCAAACCTTTGTCCTGAGCACGTTTCAATATAGAGGTGTTCAATGGACTTTCCAATAATTTAGGTAAAACGGTAATGATATCTATGCGCATCAGTAGAAAGTTTACAAAGTTAAAAGTTTGTAAAGTTATCAATTATCCATTAACCATTTTTACATTATCTTTGCCAACTATTTATTTTGAAAATTTATGGACAACAACAAAACTTGGACAAAAGAAGAAATTCTAAACATATACAACCAACCTTTAATGGAATTGATTTACGATGCAGCACAAGTGCATCGTTTACACCACGACCCACTTAAAATTCAGGTGAGTAAATTAATTTCTATAAAAACTGGTGGTTGTCCTGAAGATTGTGGGTATTGCCCACAGGCTGCTCGTTACCATACTAATATTGAAAAAAATAACTTAATGCCTTTAGAAGAAGTGTTGGCTAAAGCTGAAGCTGCAAAAGCAACGGGTTCATCAAGAGTTTGTATGGGTGCTGCGTGGAGAAACGTACAAGATGGAGAAGATTTTGACCAAGTTATTAAAATGGTAAAAGGATTAAGTGCGATGAACATGGAAGTATGTTGTACCTTAGGTATGGTTACTGAAAACCAAGCAACACGTTTGGCTGAAGCAGGTTTGCATTACTACAACCATAACATTGATACATCTGAAGAATATTACAAAGAAGTAATTTCAACCAGAAGTTTTAATGATAGGATAAAAACATTAGAGAATGTGCGTAAAAGTTCATTAAAAGTTTGTTCTGGAGGTATTATCGGAATGGGCGAAACTGTTAACGACCGTATTGGAATGTTAATGGGTTTATTAAAATTAAGCTCCGCACCAGAATCTATTCCAATCAATGCGTTGGTTCCAGTTGAAGGAACTCCTTTAGAAGAACAAGAAATTGTACCTATTTGGGATGTGGTAAGAATGATTGCTACCACACGAATTGT
>PCUH01000142.1:6843-12206 GCA_002770955.1 Flavobacteriales bacterium CG18_big_fil_WC_8_21_14_2_50_32_9
CGGCAGGAAGAATGCAAATGAGTAAAGAGGGACAAGCTTTGTGCTTTATGGCTGGTGCTAGCTCCATTTTTGCTGGAGATAAATTGCTTACCACTCCTAATCCTGGAGATAACGAAGACATGGAATTGTTTAACTTGTTGGGGCTAACTCCAACCGAAAAAATTAAAGACAATACGGGTAAAGTAAAAATTAGAAAAGACCAACCTGTTTTAGAAGCGGTTGCTGATGAGAAATGGAGCAGGCCAGGATATGTTATCGAACGAAATATTAAAGCAACGGAAAAAGGAAAAGAACTTAGAAAAGAATTAAAAAAATATCTACCTGAGTAGTAACTCCATTTTTTAAAATAAAAAAAGGAATTCTTGAGTAAAAATTCCTGTTTAGTTAGTGCAAAATAAAATGAAAAAATTATTGCAGACTTATTTTCTTTTTTAATTCCTCAATATAACCTCTGAAACGCTTATCTGTATCAATAAGATTGTTAACTGTTTTACAAGCATGAAGAACAGTTGCGTGGTCTTTCCCTCCACAATGCATACCAATTGAAGCTAAACTTGATTTAGTCATTTGTTTAGAAAAATACATGGCTATTTGACGGGCTTGAACCACTTCTCTTTTTCTTGTTTTTGACTTTAAAGTATCTATTTGCATATCAAAATAATCGCAAACAACTTTTTGTATGTAATCAATAGATACCTCTCTAGCTGTATTTTTGACAAACTTATCAACCATCTGGCGAGCTAAGTCAATATTTACGGCTTTTTTATTTAATGAAGATTGAGCTAAAATAGAAATTAAAGCACCTTCTAATTCTCTAACATTAGTTGTAATACTATAAGCAATATATTCAACAACATCTTTTGGCAACTCCAAGCCTTCGCTATACATTTTCTTTTCTAAAATAGCTATTCTTGTTTCTAAGTCTGGTGATTGCAAATCTGCTGCTAATCCCCATTTAAAACGAGAAAGTAAGCGTTGTTCCATTCCAATAATTTCAACAGGAGCTTTGTCTGCCGTTAAAATAATTTGTTTTCCTGATTGGTGTAAGTGATTGAATATATGGAAAAATACATCTTGTGTTTTTGCTTTTCCAGCAAAAAATTGAACATCATCAATAATTAAAACATCTATCATTTGATAGAAATGAATAAAATCATTTTGCTCGTTGTTTTTAACTGAATCAATAAATTGTTGAGTAAACTTCTCTGAAGAAACGTACAGTACAATTTTATTTGGAAATTTATTTTTTACCTCAATACCAATGGCATGAGCTAAGTGTGTTTTTCCTAACCCAACTCCTCCATAAATTAATAAAGGATTAAAAGAAGTTCCGCCTGGATTGTTCGACACAGCAAAACCTGCTGAACGAGCTAATCTGTTGCAATCTCCTTCAACAAAATTATCGAAAGAATAATTGGCATTGAGTTGAGATTCTACATTCAAATGAGCAATACCTGGAATGATAAATGGGTTGCGAATAGATTTGTTTTTATTCAAATCTAAAGGCATATTAACTGGATTATTTTTGATGTGAGGTTTGTTAACCGCAGGAATTTTAAGTGTATATGGTTGATTTCCTTTTGTATTATTTTCAATAACAATACTATATTCTAATCGTCCTTCTGTGCCTAATTCTTTTTTAATGGTTTTTTTTAGAATAGCCACATAATGTTCTTCCAACCATTCATAAAAAAATTGACTAGGTACTTGTATGGTTAAAACCTTATCTTTCAGTTTAACTGGAATAATAGGTTCAAACCAAGTTTTATAACTTTGTAAACTCACGTTATCCTTGATAATTTGAAGGCAATTGTCCCAAACTGATGTAAAGTTTTTCTCCATTTTTTAATCTCCTGTTTTTTTTAAAGCGTAAAAATAATCGTTATTAACATAAAAACAAAGGAAAATTTACATCTTTTTTTTAAAAGAATAATTTACTTAAATAAAAAGAATAAGTAACTTAATATCAACAGTTTTTTATAAAAAACTATCTTTGTTTTTACGCTAACAAATATTTGTATAAAAAAATGAAAAAAAAAATTTTTAACTATTGTTTTTTAACTTTTTTTTTCTCTTTTAATTTTTATCGATTCTGATGAGAAAAAATAGGCTTCATTTTTAACATCAATAAAGAAATCTATCCTTCCTAAGTTTATACCAGCCCAACCTACCTGATTAATCAACGTAATTTTATTTTTTTTGTTTCTAACGGTAGTTGGTTTATCCAAAAAGGTATGCGTATGTCCTCCTATTATTAAATCAATGTATTCGTTTTCTTTTGCCAAAACCAAATCCGACACTTTGTTGGTTTTATATGCATAACCCAAGTGAGAAAGACAAATAATTAGATGACATTTTTCGTTGTTTTTTAAATGATTAGCTGTTTCATTCGCCTTATTTATAGGGTTTAGATAAATGGTTTCTTTGTATGATTTTTTATCTACCAATCCTTCTAGTTCGACTCCTATTCCGAAAACACCTATTTTTACATCATCTTTTTCAATTACTTTATAAGGTAAAATTTTATCTTTTAATATGGTATTAGAAAAATCATAATTAACATTCACAAAAGGAAAGTTAGCGTGAGGCAACATCTTATGAAACCCATCTATGCCATTATCAAAATCATGATTTCCAATAGTTGCAGCATCATATTTCATTAAACTCATTAACTTAAATTCCAATTCACCTCCATATTTATTAAAGTATGGCGTACCCTGAAAAATATCTCCAGCATCGAACAGCAGCACATTTTTTTCTTCTGTTCTGATTTTGTCTATTAAACCTGCTCTTCGGGCAACTCCTCCTAAGTTTGGATATTTTGGGTCGTTTGCAGGAAATGGATCTATATGACTATGCACATCATTGGTATGTAAAATAGTGATTTTTGTATGATTTTTTTTAAGAATAGCAGCCGAAATTGGATTTAAAGCAGCAGCACCAAGCAAGGAAACACTTCCTAAAAAAGTTTGTTTTATGAAGGTTCTTCTGTTACTCATAAACGATCCTCCCTTCTATTTTTCCTGTTAATTGCTTTCCTTGTGCGTGTTGTTCTTCACAATATTGTATAATGGCATTTCTTAATTTTATTCCCACTTTTTCATAGTTAATGGGATTTAGAAAAAAAGTCATATTATCACCTCCATTGGCTAAATAATCTGAAGTGAGGATTTTATAGGTTGTGTTTAACGATTTATCATTCTTTCTATATTTATATTTAATATCTTGACCAGTTGATGTAAATTTCACTTTAACTCCAGAAACAGGCTGTCCTCCAACTCTATTTAGGTAATTTATTAATCTATTCAAACTATCTTTACTAATCGTAACTACCACCAACTCATTCTCAAAAGGCATCAGTTCAAAAATTTTTCCTTTGGTAATTTCTCCTTTAGGCAAAGATGTTCTTAAGCCACCAAAATTCAACATAGAAAAATCAATATTACTGTTATACATTTTTTGAGCTACTTCCATACTTAAATCAGCAACAAGGTTTCCCAATTTAGTTTCGGGCTTCCCTTTTTCTCTTGTAAATTCATCATTTGAAATAACCAAGACTTCGTTCATTTCTTTGTCTAACTCAATTTTATAAGGAACAACGAGTTCATCAATTTTTTTCTGATTGGAATAAGTGCTATCTAAAGCTATCGAAGTTTGGGGCGTTTTTGTATATACCGAAGGATTACATTGTGTTAGTAACAATGATGTTGCAATAAGCAAAAATAAATTAATTGATAGCGATTGTAGTTTATTCATTTATTTATAAAACTATTTTATCCTTATTTTTGCCGTCCAAATTACGCACATTTTTTTACTCTATATTAATAATATATGTATAAATCAACAACAAAAATTAGAGTACGCTATGCCGAAACCGATATGATGGGCTATGTTTATTACGGAAATTATGCCACTTATTTTGAAGTAGCTCGTGTAGAAGCAATTAAAAAGCTAGGCTTTAGCTACCGAAAAATGGAAGATGAAGGCATTGCTTTGCCTGTGTTGGATTTTTCGATAAGGTATTACAAACCTGCTTTTTATGATGACGAAATTACCATAGAAACAACCATCACAGAATTACCAAAAGCTCGTATTCATTTTACATATAAATGTTTGAATGAAAAAGGAGAGTTAATTAATGAAGCAAAAACTACATTGGTTTTTATTAATAAAGAAAACTTAAAACCTTGTTCTGCTCCTGCTGATTTTATTGATGCTATGAGTAAGTTTTTTAACTAATTAATAAATGCGAAATATCTTTTTTATATCAATCGTCTCTGTAATTTTGTTGTGCAGTTTTCTAATTCCAATAACGTTAAAAAAAAATAATATGACTACTAAAACAACTACCCTTGAAACAGTAACTCTTGGAGCTGGCTGCTTTTGGTGTGTAGAAGCAATATTTGACAACCTCAAAGGCGTTGAAAGTGTTGTTTCTGGCTATGCTGGTGGAACAGTGAAAAATCCATCCTATAAAGAAGTTTGTGCTGGAACAACAGGTCATGCAGAAGTTTGTCAAGTTACTTATGACACATCCATTATTTCTTTTGATGAATTATTGGAAGTTTTTTGGCAAGTACATGATCCTACAACACTTAATCGACAAGGTGGAGATGTTGGAACACAATATCGTTCTGCTATTTTTTATCATACAGAAAAACAAAAAGAAATTGCTGCTGCATATAAAACTAAACTAACAAAAGAAAAAGTATTCCCTAATCCAATTGTAACTGAAATAACGGCATTTACTAATTTTTATCCTGCAGAAGATTACCATCAAGATTATTTTGAGCTTAATGGCGAAAATCCATACTGTTCATCAGTAGTGAAACCTAAAGTTGAAAAATTTAAAAAGATATTTAAAGCAAAACTAAAAGAGTAATTTTTTTAATTCACTAAGTTTTATTTTTATCTTTGCTACATGGAGAATTTATTTATAGAAGGAACTACTACTACACCTAAAATTGATTTTAACGCTAAAAATGATATCCTAATTATTTATGGAAGATCCATTCCTGAACATCCCATTAATTTCTACAAACCAGTTGAATCATGGCTTACAGAATATCTCCAAACTAATCCTCAAAAAATTTCGTTGGAAATTCATTTAGATTATCTCAATACCCACTCCACAGAATGTCTTTATATTTTACTCAAAAAATTAGAAACATTTATGATTGAAACAACTAATAATGTTTCTGTTATTTGGCATTATGATGAAGATGATGAGGATTTATTTGATATGGGAGAGAATTTTGCCGAAATGATAAAAATTCCTTTTAAATTCAACCCAATCGATCAATAATTTTAAAATTTCTGTTTATAATAGAATTTTAATCTAATTCAATAAAATTAGAAAAACA
>PCUH01000185.1:0-12157 GCA_002770955.1 Flavobacteriales bacterium CG18_big_fil_WC_8_21_14_2_50_32_9
TTGGCTATAATTCCTTCCCAATTTTTGTCAATCTGTGGAAATTCAATTAGCAGTTTATCCATAAAAATCCGCCAACCTTCGAATTCCTCTGTCGCATAAGAAGTTTTGTTGTTAGATTCTATTTTTAAACAAATATTATCTGTTGTAAGTCGGTCAACTTTAAAACCAGTCATTTTTTCAATCTCTGACCATCGGAATTGAGTAATTTCTTCATCGTAATTGACTTGAAATCCGTTTTCGGTCAGTTCAATTTTTTCTATCCGTTTTTTCTTTTTCACTTTTTTTAAGAAAACTAGACAAGAGATAATTGTCAAAATTAGAATTCCAATAGTTCCAAAAATTATCAAATTCAGCCACATTCCAACGTTATAGATTCCAGAAGCAAAATGAGTCAATAAAGGTTCTGAAGAGAAAATCAGTATTACCGTCAAAATGATAAATGACAATAGATGTATTCCTATTATTTTTCGTTTTCCTAATGTATCTTCAAATGTTGCCCACTTTTTTATATACTCCATTTTTAATTAAAAAGTTGAGTAGTGCTAGCTATTTTTGGATGTATCTACTCAACTATGAATTAAGGTTTATTTTTCTCCAAATATATCAAAAATTAACCCATTAACCAACAAAATGTTACTGTGAATAAATCTATAAACTTCAATTTTTTCATTTTATACCTAATTTTTTAAAATGTCGTTGCACTTCACGTTCTACTTGGTCAAAGTCTGGCAAATCTTTTATTTGTTCGCTCATTGAACTTTGCCATCTGCCTTTGTATTGTGGTAATCGTTCCGCTAATTTCTTTGGAAAATCAGTGTGTAGTAAATCTTTGCTTTTACACTTTGCTTCAAACTCATTCAGATAAAAATCTGCATTCATTTTATGTTCTTCGAGTAAATACCAGATGTCGTAAAAATCTCTTGCTTGCATTCGCTGCATTACCGAACGCATTTTTTCTACCAATACTTCTTCTAATGGATAGCAAAACAGTTTGTATTCTTCCAAATCGGTATAACCAATCAAAACATTTTTCATTACGGGGACAAAAACCAGTTGTTCGCTTCGGGAAATATCAATCTTTACTCTTTTGTTATTGCCTTGTCCACCAAGAGGTCCAATATAACTGATGTAAAAGTTAATACCACCATCTTCGTGTTCGTTGTTATCAATGATTTCGAGTGGAATATTTGCTTCTTCCTTTATGTATTCAAATGTTTCTCTGAACCACTCAAAGATTTGTTCATTAGAAGTCTCATTATTGATTAGCGTGAAATCCAAGTCTTCCGAAAATCGGTAATCTTCAAAATAGATTTTCTTTAAAACAGTTCCCCCTTTAAACACAATAATTTTTGAAAGTTGTTCATGTTGTGCAATGCCTTTTAATATCCATGAAAGGATATAATCTTTTTCAATCTGCTGGTCACGAACGCCAACTGCTCTTGCTTTTTGCTGTATTTCTCCGGGCTTAATCATGTGTAAATGGCAGATTTGATGGTTTCTAATTCCAAATTTTGTTGAATGCTCCAACGGCTTAATCGTTTGCCTTGCTTTGGCAATTCGGTGTCCAAAAGGACATAAGAGTTCGTTTTCTTTTCTTGCAGTTTTTCGATTATTTCTGTATTGATTTCAAGAAACTCCAATAAAAAACCAAGTCTTTTTATTACTGCCTGAGAGTTAAATTTAATGGCGTAATCATATAGCTGATTGTACTTAATTTTTTCTTTTGACATATAAATAGCTTTGGCAATTTCTACTATTCCACCTGCGTAGTCTGGTTTAAATAGGCAATCAATAAAAGTTTTTTCTAAATCAGAGCAAAGCACTTTATTGAAACTATCTATCCATATTTTCTTTGCACCGAAAAAATGTTTGTCGTTATGGTAAATAAATTGGAAAGGAATATTCTTGATTTTTATTTCTGATGGTCGAATTTGCTTTGAAACGACAATTTGCTCTTTCAAAGAAGGTTGTGTAATGAGGTTATGAATTTGTAGTGCTGAATAATAACCGATGTAGAGTTCGGCATCATTGACTAAATGTTCTGCTATCAAATGCCAGTCGGGCATAAAGGTTTCAGCATTTGCTTCGTAGGGTATGATGTAATAAACACTTTCTTTTAATCGCATTAACAAACCTCTTTTCGTCATGTCGCTCAGCAATTCTTTAACGGCACTTTTCTTTGAATCAGGTAATGCCTTAAAAGCTTCACTATAATCAAAACAGGCCCTGTTCTGTTCGTTAAAATAGGACAGAAGTTCATTAGATTGTGTTGATATATACTTGTTTTTCATAGTTTATTAGTCAGGTTTAACCTGACCACAATGATACGAAAGATAATTTAATATTTTACCTTTTAGGCTTAAAAAAATCTATTTTATAGTGCAATTGTCAGGATAAGCCTGTGATATATTAAATATGAAACATCATTTTTAGTGGTACGTTGGCTGAAAAGTGACTCTTTTGGTTGTATCAACTCAACTATGAATTAAGGTTTAGTTTTCTCCAAATTTATAAAAATTAAAAAACCTATACCTTCTGAACTAATTAAACCAACTTATACATTTTTCCGGGATAGGATTTTACAATGCCATTAAATTCTAAATTTAATAATAAGGCAGCGGTTTTGCTCATAGGAAATTCCGCTTTTAAAGCAATACTATCTATGGGCATTTTGTCTGTTTCCGAAAGTAAGTTAGTAACGGTTTTTTCTTCATCACTCAATGCTACAAAAAGTTTTGTTTGTTTATTGTTTTTCTTTTCATCCGTAGCTTGCCAACCCATAATATACTCTATGTCTTTTGCTGATTGGATTAAAGCTGCTTTATTGGTTTTAATTAACCAATTGCATCCTTCAGAATATTCATCATTTAACCTGCCAGGCAAAGCAAAAACATCTCGGTTATATTGATTGGCCAAATCGGCTGTAATTAAAGACCCTCCTTTTTTGCTAGATTCTATTACTATGGTTAAATCAGCAATTCCTGCTACAATGCGATTTCTTTTTGGAAAATTTTCCCTATCAGGATTCGTTTCGTGCTTAAAGTCTGATATAATACCTCCATGCTCTTGCATTTGTTTAGCAACAAAACCATGTTGGTTCGGATAAATTCTATCCAACCCATGAGCCAATGCTGCAACTGTCGGTAGTTTGTGCTGCAAAGCTGCTTTATGGGCACAAATGTCTATTCCGAAAGCTAAACCACTTACAATTAACGGTTGGTGTGAAGCCAAGTCAGCAATCAATTTCTCGCAAAATTCTTTACCATAATCGGTAGCTTTTCTTGTTCCAACTATACTAATTACTTTTTGAGCATTCAACTCCATCTTGCCTTTAGCGTAAAGCACAATAGGACTATCTTCACAATGCGACAATCGTTTAGGGTAAGCATCCTCTAAAAAGAAAATAGGGTGAATGTTGTTTTTTTCAATGAACTTTAATTCTTTTTCAGCAGTTTCTAATGCTTCTTTTTTATTATTAAAAATATGTTGTGCATTTATTTTTCCTATTCCAGGAATTTTTTCTAATGGCGATTTTTTTTCATTAAAAACATTTTCGGAGCTACCACAATAAGCAATAAGTTTTTTGGCAGTTATAGCTCCAATGTTTGGAAGACAAGTAATAGCAATATTATAGAGTAATTGACTGTTCATTTTTTTATTACTACTCAGTCGCCTATTTTTTTCTTTGCCACAGATTCACAGATTAAACTTGAACATTATTATATTTTCACTAATAAAACAACCTTTGGTTGTTTAAATCTGTGCAATTATTATTTATGTATTGGTTTAATCATCATTGGTTTAATCTGTGGATCTGAGGCTATTTTATTTATAAATTAGTTACAGAGTAGTTACCATTTTTTAATTCTGCCAAAAATAATGTTTTTAGTTATTAAAAACTGCATCAATTAATTAAATTAACTTTGCACAACTTATGAAAGCAAAACAAAACATCCGACATTTATCCAAAGAAGAAATTATTGAATTTTTCAAAGCAAAAGGTGAACAAGCTTTTAGGGCTAAACAGGTATATGAATGGCTATGGAAAAAACACGCTACTACCTTTGATAAAATGACTAACCTTTCATTTCCTACCCGAGAATTACTGAAAGATAATTTTGTGATAAATGCTATTACCACAATAGAGGAACAAGTGAGTTCGGACAGAACAATAAAAAATGCTTTTAAATTGCACGATGGAAGCATTATTGAAGGTGTTTTAATTCCTACACCCAAAAGAATGACCGCCTGTATTTCTTCCCAAGTGGGATGTAGTTTAACGTGTACTTTTTGTGCCACAGGAAAATTAGACCGATTAAGAAATATTGATGCGGATGAAATTTTTGATCAAGTAGCACTCATAAAAAAACAGGCTGAAGAAAAATATAAAACCCCGCTTACTAATATTGTTTATATGGGTATGGGAGAACCATTATTAAACTATAAAAACGTACTTGATTCTATAGAAAAAATAACAAATGAAGATGGTTTAGCAATGTCTCCAAAGCGAATTACAGTTTCAACCGCAGGTATTGCAAAAATGATTAAAAAACTTGGAGATGATGGTGTTAAATTTAACTTAGCCTTATCGCTGCATGCAGCAAATGATGAAAAACGAAGTAAAATAATGCCTATTAATGAGCAAAATTCATTAGAATCATTGAAAGAAGCTATTATTTATTTTCATGAAAAAACAGGAACAAGAGTTTCGTTCGAATACATCATTTTTAAAGATTTTAATGATAGTTTGGAAGATGCAAAAGAATTGGCTGATTTTTGTAAAATTGTTCCTTGTAAAATTAATATCATTGAATACAATCCTATTGATGGTGCTCATTTCAAGAAAGCTGACACAAAAAAAACAGATGAATTTGCTCGCTATTTAGAAGATAAATGCCGATTGGTTGTAAATGTGCGAAGAAGCCGAGGAAAAGACATTGATGCTGCTTGCGGACAATTGGCAAACAAAAAAAAGGCTGTTTTAAAAAAATTATAGACAGACCTAAATAATTTAATTTGTTTCTAGCAATTCAAACAATTCATCTAATTTCGGAGTAAGAATCACCTCAATTCTTCTGTTTTTCTTTCTTCCTTCAGGTGTATTTGTTAAATCTAAAGGAAAATATTCTCCTCTACCAGCAGCTGTAAGTCGTTTGGGATTTGTTTTACTGTTTTCTGTTATTATTTTCACAACAGACGTAGCTCTTTTTACACTCAAATCCCAATTATCTTTAATGTCTCCCGAACCTTTTAAAGGCACATTATCTGTATGTCCTTCCACCAACACGTTAATTTCTTGATTTTGCTCCAATACTTTAGCTAATTTTTTAAGTGCGTCTATTCCTCTTTCGCCAACAGAATAACTCCCTGAAGCAAACAACAAACTTTCATCTAAAGAAACATAAACTTTTCCATTTTTTTGTTCAATGGTTAAGCCATTATTTTCAAAACCTAATAATGCTTCTTTTACTTTGTTTTTAAGTGCATTTACCATTGAATCTTGTCTGCTAATTAACGACTCCAATTCATTCACTCTTTTCTCTCTAGCTTGAAGTTCTTCAGTAAGTTTATTGAGGGTGGTTTCTTTCTTTTGCAGCGTACCTTCTAATGCTCTTAAGGCGTCTTCTTGTGCTTGTAATTCCTCTTGAGTTTTTTGCAATTGCTTCATCAATTGCTCTGTAGCTGATTTATTTCCTGCCAACAATTCATTGTTTTTATCTAACAACAATTGGTAAGTTGCATTTACATTGTCGTAGTTTTTAGTCATTTGATCTAACGACTTTTCTAACACTTTAATTTCATGCTCCATCCCTTCTTTTTCTTTACGCATTTTTTCAGTAGAAGCAAATAACTCTTTGTTTTTTTCTTCTAGCTCTTGATTTTGAGATTTAAGCGTATTGTTTTCTTCAAAACAAGCAGTTTGCTTCGACTTTAACTCTTCGTATTTCCGAGCTGGAACACAAGAAAAAAGAACTCCTGCACATAAAATGGCTATTATTGATTGTTTTTTTAAAGTCATGGTAATTGGTTTAATATCAATTACAATGTTAGGGGTAATTTAATCAAAAAAGTTACATAATTCTTATGAGTTATAAACAGAAGCATTTTGAAATCTTTGGAAATGTTATTTTAATTAAAAATGGTCGCTTTATTATATAAAGCGACCATTTTTAATAGAATTAGATTTACTTATTTATTCTTACAAGAACATCCATCTGATTCATAATTTTGAACTTGATCATTAAAATCTGATGTTTTTTCGAAATCATCTTCACACAGTGTTGTTTGAGGTAATGTTTTGCAGTTTTTACATTCCTTGCAATCATTTTTACTACATGATACAAATGCTATTCCGATTAGAAATAAGCCAACAATTATTGATTTTTTCATAGTTTTAATTTTTAGATTAATATAGATTGTGGATTAATTAGGTTTTTTACTTAAAATAAGGTAAGTATCAATAGAATTAAGATTGTTATAATTAACAAGCTCTATTTTACTTTCACTTTGAAATATAATTTTCCATTTATTATTTAGATTTATAAGTTGGTTGGTATAGTTATAATTGAAAATAATTTCTAAATTATCTACACTAAATACTTGATTATTAACTGTTAAATTTCCACCAATAGGTGTGTTATTTCCATGATCTAAACCATCGTCCTCCTCATCTTCTTCTTCCTCATCATCTGCTGTTGGAATTCTTCTTATGCTCCATGTCCCATTAAATGATGTGTTTGTTGAGTCTATGCTTAATGTAATATTGTTCGATTGGAAAATAAATGTAACTTTAGAAAAAATCAATGTATTATCTATTTCATTTTTTTTAAATTTTGTAACACTCCATGATCCCGACTTTAGAGATCTACTAATTTGTTCTGTAACAGTATTTTTTTGATTTTCTTCATTTTTTGTACAAGACAAACTCATTGTAATAACTAAAAATAAGTTTGTAAGAACAATTAGATTGTTAATGGTTTTCATTATTTGTATGTTTAATTTTTTAGTATTGAAAATTCCTTATCGGACAATTTACTTTTTAATAAGAGTAATAACAACAAAAAAGGTTGGGTTTACAATGAAAAAAATTAAAATTGATAACCAATACCCGTTGAAAAACTCATTGAAGCTGGCTTTATTTCAGAAGAATTGTTATTATTGATGTTCATAATGGCTTTGTTGTATGATGGAAGTATTAACAATGAAATGTGATTGGATAAGTTGTATTTTAAACCAACACTAACCATTCCACTTAATGTTATTTTTTTTGTGTCATGAAAGTTTTCAATAATTAAAGGAGATTCAGGGGTATAAACATTGCTAATTTCAATTTTCGATTTGCTGTTTATAACAATAGAAGTTGTCAAGCCTCCTCCAACTAATAATTTTAATTTCTCTTTACCAATTTCATAATTTATAGCTAACGGTAGGTCTAACAATACAAAACTATATTCTTCTTTAAAGTTAAGGTCTGCAAAATCATCCTCATCATCTAAAAAAACATCATCTTCATCATCTCCAGCAAAATTAAAACTGCCAACATCATCAATCAATATAATTCCCAAAGAGCTGTTTATGGTTACACTATTATTTATGGGATTAATTAACATTGGTAATTCATTCGGTCTGGCAACATCTTGTTTAAATTCATTATTAAACTTTCGATACCCAACACCAACACTTATGCTAAATTTATTTGAAATTTGGTAGCCAAGATTGAATCCAGCACTAAATTGGAAGTGATTTTCTTCTGCAGAATTGTAAATTTTATTAGAATTACTTTTGGGCTTAATACCAACAGTTGATAAACCTGGCATAAACAGTAAGGAAATATTTATTTTTGATAGGTTCTTCTCCGAAACAAGGAGTGAAGTATCGGTTATAGCATCATTAACATTTGTAGAATCTATTAAAATTGTGTCTTTTTCATAATTATCGAGAGAGCCTAGAACTTCAGAAATAACAGGTAGAATAGAGTCATTTATTTGATTGTTTAAAATGGTCTCTTGGCTTACTACTTTGTCTTTATTAGAAGTAATAGTTTCGTTGTTTATTGGAGTAATTTCAAAATCTATAGCTTTATCATTAACTAATTGTGAATTTTCTTCAACTTCTTCAACTGTAGTGATAGTTTTTTCTTCTGTTGTTGTGGAATTATTTTGTTTTTTAATAGTTCCAACACCCTTTACCATCAGTTCGTTCAGTTCATTGTTTAGTGTCTCTTTTTTAGCTTTTAAATTATCACTATCAATTTCGTTAGGAAAATAAACACCTTCTTTCTTTTCTGAAATTAATCTTTTTTTTGATATTTGTTTTAAATTTTCTTGTTGAGTCTCTACTGATTTTCTTTCTTTAATTGATGTTAATTTTTGTGGCCTTTTATATTTATTATTCTTTTTATTACTTTCTAAATTTGGTATTATTTCACTTTCTGTACCAATAATTAATTCATTTGTTTGTGTTTGATTTTTAGTAATTTGAATTACATTTTTGTTTTCTGAACTATTAGTTTGGTAATAAATCACAACTCCAAAAATAGTTAACACTAAACTAAGAGTTAACCATCTATACCAAAAAATACGTTTGCTGAGGGTTGCAATTTTTATTTGAGAAGTAGCACCATCTATATTTTTCCATAGATGTTCCGGTACAGCACTTTCGTGTTCAGCATACTTTTGCTGAACAAGTTTATCAAATTTTATATTATCAAAATCATCACTCATTAACTAACTGTTTTAATAGCCGAACGTTTATTTATACTAATTTTCATTTTTAATATTTTTCTTGCATCAAACAATTGTGATTTAGATGTTCCAATAGAAATATTTAATTTCTCCGAAATTTCTTTGTGAGAAAATCCATCAATAACATACATATTAAAAACCTCTCTGCATCCTGTTGGTAATTGTTGGATTAAGTTTGTAAGTTCATCTGTTGACATTTGACTTAAAACACCTTCCGCATTGTCTGGTAATAAGTTTAAGGACGCATCCATCGGCTCAACAACTCTAAGATAGTATTTTCTTTTAGTAAATTCTATGGCTTCATTTACAACAATCCTTTTTATCCAACCACTAAGTGCTTCAACATCTTTTAGCTGAAATAAATTTTTGTAAATTAAAAAAAATGCCTGTTGAAAAACATCCTCTGCATCTTCTTGATTTTTAGTATATCGCAAACAAATACTAAACATTTTCGAAGCATATTTTTCATATAATACACTCCGAGCCTTTGGGTCAAAATTAATGCACCCTTTTACAATTGTATGATTATCCCAGGTTTTAATATATTATAAAGATATTAAAAAGCAAAAAAGGTTGGGTAATTGCTTTATTATTTAATATAAAAGTAGGAAATAAATTACTTTAAAACAACTTTAACTATAAGCCATAAACACTAGCATTTTGAAATCTTTGGAAGTTTGTTAAGTTTGAATTTTTTTACTCTTTCAAATAGAGATATTTCTCCAATTTTTCACCAAAATTCCTTGTTCCGTTTCAAATTCTAAATTCCCATCATAAATTAACCATCCGACATCAACATTGGAGTATGAATTAAATTTTTTAATGTTAGCTAAAAAATCTTTGTTAAATGTTTGTGCCGATTTTATTTCTATCGGTAGTAATTTGTTACCATAATCGATTAAAATGTCTATTTCTACACCTTTATTATCTCTCCAATAATAAACATCTTCACTGGTTCCTTTATTCTTCATCTGCTTTAAAAGTTCCATTAAAATAAAATTCTCTACTAATGAGCCTTTAAAATGAGATAATGATAATTCGTTGGTATTTTTAATATTAAGTAAAGAACAAGCCAATCCAGTATCATAAAAATAAAGCTTAGGTGTTTTTACAATGCGTTTGTTAAAACTCTTATAATAAGGTTGAAGTAGTTTTATTACAAAAGAATTTTCTAAAACAGAAAGCCAAGAATTTACCGTTTTTACATCAATTCCACATTCGTTACTAAGTGCCGAAACATTAATTTGTTGTCCAACTCTTCCTGCACAGATTTTTAAAAATTTGGTAAACAAAAGCGTGTTTTCTATATTTTTTATTAAACGAACATCACGCTCTACATAAGTTCTAATGTACGCTGGATACCATAAAGTAGGTTTTCTGGTTTTGTCGTAGATTTCTGGGTACGAGCCTTTAAATATTAGCTCATTAAGTGAGAAGTTAGTTTTACCAAATTTTTCTATTTCTTGAACAGTTAGTGGCAATAAATCTATTATTCCAACCCTTCCCGCTAAAGACTGACTAATATTGCTTTGTAGTAATAAATTATTACTTCCTGTTAAGATAAATAAACCATCTTCATTACTGTTGTCTATTATTTCTTGTAAATAATTAAATAGTAGTGGTGTTCGCTGTACTTCATCTAAAATTGCTCCTTTCGGGAAACGATTTAAAAAAGCACGAGGGTCATTTTCGGCTAAAGTTCGTTCATCTATGTTTTCTAATGAAACATAAGGTTTGTTTGGAAATACCTTTTTTACCAAAGTTGATTTCCCTGTTTGTCGAGGGCCTACAACTAGCAGCGAACGAAATTGCCGACTATATTCCTTAATTAAAGATTCAATTTCTCTTGTTATCATAATAAATAATTTGGTACAAATATAGTAATTAACTACCATATCTGTACTATTTTTTAAAATGAAATAAAACCCCCTTATGCACTAAGCTGAAGCGTTGACATTTTAGCAGAGGGCTTAGTGATTTTGTTTTTCATAAATTATTTTAACAAAAATACTATTTTTATAAAGCATTGTGTTTGCTTGACTTAAGTAAGCTCCCTCTTTGCCAACACAAAACTTAGCTCGTACGTGGTTACATAATTCTTATGAGTTATAAACAGTAGCATTTTGAAATCTTTGGAAATTTGTATTGATAAGGGTAATCAAACAAATTTTATGTAAACATCACCATAAGAAGTTTGTGTAAAAGCGTCTGATTGAACATAATCTACCATGTCTTTTCCATTTTTCCAAGTTGGTAGATTCAATTGCATAGATTCACCGTAAGAGAAATTACATTCTATATTACCTAATTTATTCAGATGATTCAAACAATCTACTAATACCTGTGTATTTTCAGGAACAATGTATTCTAACGAAAGTGCTTTTAGTGGTTGAGATAATCCTTTCAACACATCATATTCATAACCTTCCACATCAATTTTACAAAAATCGGGCACTCCATATTGTTTAATTAAATTGTCCAACGTAGTCATTTCAATTTCTAGAGTTTTATCCCAATTAGCACCTTTAAAACGGTCTTCTTGCATCATGTCCACATGACTTTTAGAAAATGATGAGATAAGTGATGAATCAGAAACATACAATTTTTCTGTACTTTCTTTTTCGCCTAATCCTTTTGTAACTAATTCAATTTTATCCCCAAATTTTTCTTGTAAGTATAAATAACATTCTTTTTGGGGTTCCACAGCTACTACTTTTGCTCCAAGCTCTAAAAATATAATTGTTCGATTGCCTTTGTTGGCCCCCACATCAAAACATAAATCGCCTTGTTTTATAAACTGACCGTAAAAAATTTTTCTTTCTCCTTTCTTGAAAAGTGTAATTATTTTATTCTCAACGTCTATAGCAAAAGCATATAGCCCAATTCCTCTTAAAATACTTCTTATTATTTTTTTCATTTTTTGTTTTTCATTTTATGATTGGCAAGTTTCAGGTTAAAGATTATTCAAAATTTAAACCCTCTTTTTATTGTTTTATTAGGTGTTTCTTTTAAAATTAGATTTTTATTTTCTGCCAAAATTTCAACTCTTTTTTTCCACACTTGTTTTATATTAAACCAATTTTCCTTAATTGGAGAGTTGGTTGTTAATACTATTTGATTACCTTGTCTTGATAAGTCATTTGCATTATTAAAATCGCATAAAGAAGAAATATCTTTTTCCAAATTAATTTTTGGTTTATTACTTGGTTCGTCAAAAATAGTTTTAATGTTAGCAAACTTTTTTTGTCTTTCCATTAAAAGCTCGTAATAATGTTCAAGAGGTTTTTTATTGGTTAAAAGAAATAAATCATAAAAGTCTTTTTGACTTCCTCTATTTGCAGCAGCTAATAATTTTAATGCTCCAATATCATCATCATGTATTAACCTAATCCCATCAATTATTTCAGGTTTTT
>PCUH01000185.1:12201-12361 GCA_002770955.1 Flavobacteriales bacterium CG18_big_fil_WC_8_21_14_2_50_32_9
TAGTTGATATATTTTTGTTTACAAAATTTATTATTTGTTCTAATTCGTCTATGTGTAAAACAGTTGAGGTAAATAAATCAATGTCAATAGATTCTCTATGGTTGTATTTTATTGATAGATTCGTACCTCCACCTAAATTAAAAGTGCTTAATAAAGGACA
>PCUH01000185.1:12438-12662 GCA_002770955.1 Flavobacteriales bacterium CG18_big_fil_WC_8_21_14_2_50_32_9
TTGTAGTATGGAAATTGTGATGGTTTCATTTTATAACGGTTACATAATTTCTCAATTAACTCATTTCCAATTATTTCCATACTCTCATTGGCGTAGTATTTTATTTCTTCGATAGAAAAAATTAATTCTAATTTATTTACCAGTATTTTAAAATCAACATCAGCCATTTTCAAAACTCTTTGAATAATAAAACTTCTATCTCCCCAATTTTTTAAGCTAAGTTT
>PCUH01000014.1 GCA_002770955.1 Flavobacteriales bacterium CG18_big_fil_WC_8_21_14_2_50_32_9
TATAGGACGAGATACGGTTACCATCACCAATCCTCCAGCTTTATCTGTAAATGTTGTACCAACTGCTGCGAGTTGTCAAACATTTTGTGATGGTGCTGCAACGGCTAATCCTGTTGGCGGAACACCTGGATATACCTTTCAATGGGATGCTGCGGCAGGAAGTCAAACAACTCCAACAGCTATCAATTTATGTGCAGGAACCTATTCTGTAGTTGTTACGGATACTAATGGTTGTACTACCAACGGATCTGTAACTATCACTCCATTAATTACTATTACTATAAATCCTAATCCTGTTGGAATTAGTTGTAATGGGTTATGCGATGGTACTGCAATTGCCAATCCTTCTGGAGGACAGTCTCCTTATACCTATAATTGGTCAAATGGAGATACTACTCAAACTGCCGATAGCTTATGTCCAGGTTGGGTAATTGTTACAGTTACAGATTCCAATGGATGTTCTACTACTGATTCTGTAAATATGCCTGTTGCACCTACGGTACTTGTTCCAAATGGAAGTATTGATCAACAAGTATCTTGTAATGGAATTTGTGATGGGATGGTTTCTTCTGCTCCAACGGGAGGAACACCTCCATATAGTATTTCTTGGTCTATTCCAGATACAAATAATGTATGTGCAGGCTCTGTTATTGTTACAGTAACTGACTCAAATAATTGTGTACAGTCAGAAACACTAGTCATAGTAGAACCCGATACAATTACACCGAACCCAACCATAGTTCATGTGTCTTGTAATGGAGCCAATACAGGCAGCATTTGTGTTAGTCCTTCGGGAGGAACACCTGGCTATTCCTATTTGTGGGGTGGTGGATTAGGTATAAATGCTTGTATAACCAATCAACCCGCAGGAACATATACGGTAACAATTACAGATACCAATGGGTGTTCTCGAAATGAAACATATACGATAACTCAACCTGTTTTATTATCTTCTAATCCAGTATCAACCAATGTAACTTGCTTTGGAGCTAATGATGGCTCGGCTGGTATTATTGTAAATGGAGGAACTTTGCCTTATTCTTATAATTGGTCAACAGGTAATCCTGGTGATACAACAGCAACCATTTCTCCTTTAGCACCAGGGTCTTATTCAGTTACAGTTGTTGATGCTAATGGTTGTACTACCACACAAAATTATACCATTACACAACCCAACCAAATTAATCCTACAGCAACAGGAACAGGTATTGCTTGTGGTGGTACGCCTTGCACTGGAACAGCTACTACTAATCCTACTGGAGGAACACCAGGATATACATTCCAATGGTCAACATCAACCAATCCTAATTTTAGTACTAATCAATCTATTAGTGGTCTTTGTCAAGATACGTATTATATTTTGGTAACAGACATTAATGGATGTACTGGGCTAGATTCGTTTATTGTAAACTCTCCTACAACATTGAATGTTACACTTAGTAGTACGGATGTTATTTGTAATGGACAATCTAATGGAACTGCTACAGCAACGCCTATCGGAGGAACACCTCCTTATTCTTATTCTTGGGTAGGAACGTGTAATCCTGTGCCCAATAACATACCAACCATAACAGGATTATGTCCAGGAAATTATACAGTAACGGTAACAGACTCCTTTGGATGTTTCTTTATAGGTTCCGTAACCATTAATGAACCAGCAAGTATTAGTGCTAATCCAACCATAACTCCAGCAAATTGTGGGGTGTGTGATGGTGTTATTGCTACACTACCAAGCGGAGGTGGTGGTGCTTATACGCATTCTTGGTCTAATGGAGCAACTACTCCAATAATAACCAATTTATGCCCAGGATTTTATACCGATACTATTACCGATAATAATGGTTGTATAGGAATTTTTACCATGGCAGTAAGTAACCCCACTGGCCCATCAGGAATAACCACAACCCTTATCAATGCATCTTGCTTTGGAACTTGTGATGGTGGGTTAAATGCTATTCCTATTGGCGGGCTATCTCCTTTTTCTTATGCTTGGACATCTGTTCCTCCGGGAGGCCCTTATCCAAATGATAGTACATTAACCAATTTATGTGCGGGAACTTATTTTTTAACCTTAACAGATGCTAATAACTGTGTTTTGGCAACTACTGTGTTGGTTGGAGAAGCCGATAGCATTACAGCGAATTTAGTTACCACTAATGCTTCTTGTAATGGTTTATGTAATGGAACAGCAAGCGTAAATCCTTCAGGTGGAACAGCAACTTATACTTACTTGTGGAGCAATGGTTCAACATTGGCTTCCACTTCAGGATTATGTGCAGGGCCAGCAAGTGTAACCATTACGGATGCCAATGGTTGTCAAAAAATAGTGAACTTCACTATTACTGCACCTGGAGTAATTACTATAACTACAACTACTATAGATGCATTGTGTAATGGCTCTTGCGATGGAAGTGCTACTGCAAATCCATCTGGAGGAACAGCTCCATTTACCTTTTTATGGAATGACCCTGCTTCCCAAACTTCTCAAACAGCCTCTAATTTATGTGCAGGAACATATATTGTTCGTGTTACCGATGCCAATGGTTGTTCGGGTAACGATACAATTGTGATTAACGAACCATCTGTAATTATTCCAAATTTATCAACTACTAATGCTGCTTGTGGTGCTTCTGACGGAACAGCATGTGTTGCACCAACAGGTGGAACTCCAGGTTATACTTATCTGTGGGATTTTGCACCAATAACTACCCCTTGTGTAACTGGTCTAGCAGCAGGAAGTTATTCGGTTACTATTACGGATAATAATGGCTGTAGCATAATTGTTCCCGTAACTATTAGCAATCCTAATGGACCTGTTATTTCTGTTGCTACAACGAATGTTAATTGTAATGGAGTTTGTAATGGAAGTGCTTCTGTCTCTGTTACTTCAGGAACGCCTAATTATACTTATTTATGGATGCCCGGAGGACAGACTACAACAAGCATCAATGGATTATGTGCAGGTGCTTATACGATTCAAGTTACAGATGGAAATGGTTGTATTACCACGCAAGTAGTTACCATTGCAGAAAATTCACTTATAAGTGCTTCTTTAAATACTACTAATGCTACTTGTAATGGTGTTTGTGATGGATCAGCTATCGTTACTCCAAGTGGAGGAATACCACCTTATTCATATAGTTGGAGTGCAGGATCTACACCTACTCTTAATGCAGTTGCAGGACTTTGTGCAGGAAATCATACCGTTACCATTACAGATGCATTGGGTTGTACTTTTATACAAAGTGTAACCATCAGCCAACCTAATACGGTAACAGTTAGTGTGACGGGAAACAATGCCTCATGTAATGGTGGAGCCAATGGTTCGGCTACTGCAACTCCTTCAGGAGGAACAATTCCTTATACTTATTCATGGAGTAACGGAGCTACTACTCAAACAACAATAGGGTTGGTTGCAGGTACCTATTCTGTAACAGTAACAGATGCCAATGGATGTTCAGCAACAGGCAGTGTAGTGATAGGTGAAGGAAGTGTTATTAATTCAACCATAACAACAGTAGATGCTACTTGTGGAGTATGTGATGGTTCAGCAAGTGCTTCAGCTCCTTCTGGTGGAACAAGTCCTTACACTTACTTATGGTTGCCGGGTGGTCAAACCACTCCTACCATTAATAATTTATGTCCGGGAGCATATTCACTTCAAATTACAGACGCAAATGGTTGTTCATCTACCCTTAATGTGTTAATAAGTAATCCGAATGGACCAGTTGTAACCATGGGAGCAGATAGTGTAACTTGTTTTGGGACATGTGATGGATTGGCTTATGTTAATGTATCTTCAGGAGCTTCCCCATTTATTTTCCAATGGAACGATCCTGCTTTAACAACCAATGACACAGCAGCATCTTTATGTGCAGGGCTGTATGCTGTTGTAGTTCAAGATGCTAACGGTTGTATTACTGTGGACACCGTTTCTGTGGAAACACCTACTCAAATTTTAGCTAATTTAACTTCAACCAATGCAAGTTGTAATGGGGTGTGTGATGGCACGATTACAGCGAATCCTACAGGCGGTGTTGCTCCTTACACTTATTTGTGGATGCCTGGAGGGCAAACAACCCCAACAATTTCCAACTTATGTGCAGGAACATATATTGTTACTATAACGGATAATAATGGTTGTTCAATTATGGATAGTATTGTAATTACCGAACCTACTGCTATTACTATTTCAACAAACACAACCACTCCAACTTGTTTTGGAGATTGTGATGGAACAGCTTTAGCCATTGTTTCAGGAGGAACACCTAGTTATAACTATTCATGGAATACCACTCCTGTTCAAAATAATTCATTAGCCACTGGATTGTGTGCAGGTACATACACAATTGTTGTTTCCGATAATAATGGATGTATGGATTCCGCTTCAGTAACCATTAGCAATAACCCTGTTTTAACTACTTCCACTTCTTTTACAAATCAAAATTGCAGCAATGTTTGTGATGGAACAGCAACAACTACACCTGTTGGTGGAGTAGCTCCTTATAGTTATGTATGGAGTAATGGTCAAACTACACAAACTGCTGTTAACTTATGTGCAGGAACTTATTTTGTAACCGTTATTGATGCAAATAATTGTACAGTAAACGATACCGTAACACTTACAAGTCCTTTACCAATTATAGATAGCTCAGTAGTAACTCCACCAACTTGTGGTATATGTAACGGAAGTGTAACTTCTACTCCTTCTGGAGGTGTTGGTCCTTATAATTTTGTTTGGACAGCATTAATAGGTAGTAATCCTTCTTTACCAGCCACAACAAATAATGCAATGAGTTCTACAGTAAATGGTTTATGTGCTGGAACAGTGAATTTGGAAATTACTGATTTAGGTACAGGATGTATTTTTAATTACACCGTTCTTATTAATAGTAATAGTACTGCAACTGTAAATATTACTTCAACAGATGAAACTTGTGCAAGTGCTTGTAATGGAACAGCACTAGCTTCTATTACTGGTGGAACAGCACCATATTCTTATAATTGGACTCCAACAGGAGGAACTGATTCTTTGGCAGTAGGTCTTTGTGCTAACTTTTATACAGTTACCATAACAGATGCTAATAATTGTATTACAGTAGATACAGTAACTATTAATACCAATGGACTAAATTTAACCATTACCAATGTTATTCCAGAATCTTGCTTTGGAGCTTGTGATGGAATAGCAGTTGTAAGTGTGTCAGCAGGAACTACTCCATATACCTATCAATGGAATGTTACGAACCCAGTTCAAACAACACCTACAGCAACCAACTTATGTGTAGGAACTTATACTGCTGTGGTTACAGACAGTTTAAATTGTGCTGATTCAATTTCTGCAACAGTAACAGGCCCAACTCAAATTGTCCCTTCTATTACTATCACTACACCAATAAGTTGTAATGGAGTTTGTGATGGGGAATTAACAGCTAATGCAGTTGGAGGAACACCTAATTATACATATTTATGGGATGACCCTCTTGCACAAACCACTCAAACAGCAACCAACTTATGTGCAGGAACTTATATAGTTACTATTACTGATAATAATGGTTGTTCAGTAATGGATACTATTACACTGACAGAACCAACAGCTGTATTAGCCAATGAAACATTGGTTTCACCAGCTTGTAATGTGTGTGATGGTTCAATAACTGTTAATCCTACGGGAGGAATTGGCCCTTTTACCTTTTTCTGGACAACACCAACAAGCCCACCAAATCCAAATACACCAATAATTACCAACCTTTGTGCTGGGGCTTATACGGTTGATATTACTGACCAAGGAACAGGCTGTGTAACTTCATTTACCTTTGCGTTAAGCAATACGAATGCTCCTATTCCAAATTCAACAGTTACTGATATTAGTTGTAATGCCGTTTGCGATGGGCAAATTGTTGCAGCACCCACAGGAGGAACAGCACCTTATACGATTTCATATAACCCAGGAGGGGCTGTTAATCCAATTACGAATTTATGTGCAGGAATATATACCGTTACCGTTACAGATTCAGTGGGATGTATAGGGGTTGAGGTAGATACTATATCAGAACCTGATGCAATGCTAATTAACATTACTAGCACACCAATTAGTTGTAATGGAGCTAATGATGGAACGGCAACAGTAACCGTAACAGGAGGAACTCCTAATTATGATTTTGCATGGTCACCATCTAATCAAATTACTAATCCTGCAATTAATTTACCTGCGGGAACACACATTGTAACGGTAACTGATGACAATGGTTGTAGTGTGGTGGATAGTGTTGTTATTACTGAACCTACACCAATTACCATTACTTCTACTATCACTGATGCAACTTGTTCTTCGGTTTGTGATGGAGAAATTACTGTAGTTGCTAGTGGTGGAGCAGGAAATTATACGTATCAGTGGAATGGTAATACTACAGTTGGACAACCAGCAACACAAAACGGTTTGTGTTTTGGAGCGAATACCCTTGTTATTTTAGATCAAAATGGATGTAGCAATTCGTTTACTTTAAATGTGGGAGCTTTAGATACGGTTATTGCTCTTGCAAGCAACGATACTTCTGTTTGTGTAGGAACACCAGTTGATTTTTTAGGAACACCCACAGGAAATGTAGCATCCGTAGAATGGTTTCAATTGCCAAGCATGTCTTCTATAGGAATAACTAATGGAATAACAGTAACCCCAACAACATCAGGCACTATTTGTTATATATATCAAGTAAATGGAACCAATGCAGGATGTATTGATAGAGATACGGTTTGTGTGAATGCAGAGCCTTTACCAATAGCGAATGCAGGTATTGATGTTACAATATTTGAAGGAAATTCAACAGTATTGAATGCCTCAGGTGGAGGGTCTTATTTGTGGTCACCAAGCACAGGGTTAAGTGATACCACCATTTCAAATCCTACGGCAACACCTATAGTTACAACAACTTATACAGTAACAGTTACTTCAGCATTTGGTTGTGTGGCTACGGATAGTGTTGTAGTTACTGTTCTGCCAAAAATTGTATTCCCTAATGGTATTACTCCTAATGGAGATGGATCGAATGATGTTTGGATAATTGATTTCATTGAAGAATATCCAAACAATATGGTAGAGATTTATAACCGCTGGGGAGAACTACTTTTTCATGCAGATGGATACAAACAGGATTGGAATGGTACCTATAAAGGAAAAGATTTACCTATAGGAACATATTATTATATTATTGAACTGAACGATGGAATTACCAAACCATTTACAGGACCTATAACGATATTGAGGTAATGGGATTAAAAATAATGTGTGTGTTATTGATTTTTAAATTTTAGAAAAAATGGAAGAAAATAAAAAAAATAAAAGTGCTTCTGCTATTGGTGGAGTAGTGTTTGCTGGTTGTTTGTTCGTTGGAGCAGGAATTGGAATGTTAGCAAATGCTACCCAAGTTGGAGGAGCTTTAGGAATGGGGGTTGGCTTTATTGCAATGGGAATAATTTGGGCATATTACAGAAACAAGTAATAGGCAATAGGCGGCAAAGAAAATTTGTGTAAAATTAAAGATGGATGATGTTAGATTGACGATTTACAATTTACAATTTAAAAATATGAAAACAGATGAAACGAGCCATGTTAAAAAGGTTAACACCCAGAAAGATGATTATAGGCGACTTCCATGTGTCCGATAAAAAACAAATAAAAATAAACACATGAAAATTAAATACCTATTAATAGTATTCTTGATGTTTTTGGGAAGTGTTGTTTTTGCTCAGCAATTACCTCATTTCAGTCAATATTATATGAATGATTTTTTGATAAATCCTGCAATTGCTGGTGTGAATAATTATTTTGAAGGAAAATCAGGACATCGTTACCAATGGGAAGGAATTACTGATGCTCCAAGAACTTACACATTAAGTGTAAATGGACCCACAAAAAACGAGAAAATGGGGCTGGGAGGTTATTTATTTACAGATGTTGTTGGACCAACTCGAAGAACAGGATTTAATTTAGCTTATTCGTATCATGTAAAGTTAAATGATAATTTAAAGTTAGCTTTTGGGCTTTCTGCTGGGTTGCTCCAATTTACAATAGACGGTTCTAAAATTACCTTGAGAGATGAAGGAGATGCAATAATTACAAATGGAGTTCAATCTGTTTTAATACCTGACGCTGGTTTTGGTACTTATTTATACCACAAAAAGTTTTATCTCGGTTTTTCAGCTCCTCAATTGCTCAACAGTAAAGTTAAATTTTTTGATGAAGGTAAAAACCCTAACGGAAAATTGCCAGCTCACTTTTTTGTTACTGGGGGTTATAAGTTTGATATTTCTAATGATTTTATGTTAGAGCCATCATTTTTTGTCAAATATATTTCTCCAGCACCAGTAATGTATGATGCAAGTTTAAGAATAATGTATCAACAAAAATTATGGTTAGCAGGAACATATAGACATCATGACGCTATTGCTGTTTCGCTTGGTTATTTGATAAACGATAGTTTTACTATTGCTTATGCGTATGATTTTACCACTACCAACATTAAAAATCACATTAGTGGTTCGCATGAATTAATGATAGGCATTCGTTTCTACAAAGCTACCAAAAAATCAAAATCAGCTCCTTCGATAGATTAACCCGCTTTATTCATGCAAAAGCGAAGCAAATTGTATGAATGTGCGAAGGGCAGTGGGATGCAAAGTGGGTAATCCCTTCCGATAATTATCGGAATAGTAATACCCAAATTTGGGTTATTGAAAATAGCTAATACTTATATCGTAGAAAATTTGTGAACCGAGCTTGCGATTTCAACGAAGTTAATTTTCTAGGTTAATTCTCTGGGTTAAGAAGTACATAAAAAAAACACTTTGTATTTCCAAAGTGTTTTTTTATGTATTGTAGTTGAATTTTGAATTATCAATTACAATTCTTATCTAAATTAGCTTCTATGGTTAATTCAACAATACTCCAAAGCTTGCTAACACCATCTTCTCCTTTATGTAAGTCTTCACAAACTTTGTTTAATGAAGCAATAGCGTCATCACCATTCCAGTTGGCTAAATCAATCTCTCCAGTTAAACTTACTTTGTTATCATTAACTTTATAATCAAGTGTAACTTCTTTCTCAATGTTATTTAGGGTTAAATAAAAAGTACACGTTCCGCTTTCATTATTTCCTTCAACAGACTTAGTATGACCAATAATTAAATCTGTAGCTTCCATAGCTCCAAAGAAAGAATTAACAATTTTAGGATCTCGTTCTTCATTTTTAGAGAAAATACTTCCAGTTACGATTGTAAAAGTTATGTTACTGAGTACATCTGTAATTTTAGTTGATTTCTCACCACCTTTTACCATTACCTGATTGAAAGTTCCACCAACACCAACTTTTGCAGTTGTTTTAAAAGCTGTCCAATTTACAGTAGCAGAAGATGCTTTGGTGTATTCATAAAAACAGATTGGCTCACTATTGATTGCTGTATCATTTTTGTCTTTGTTGTTCTCACCACAAGAAGTTAGAAATAAAGAAGTAATAATTACTGTTGGAAAAATTATTTTTTTCATATTTGTATTTTTTTTGTTAAATCGGTCATAAAGAATCGCCATGTGAAATATTCATTGCTGTTGGTGAGTATTTTTGCTCATGGCTTATTTCATAATATGAAACATTTATTTAGTTGATTTTTTTTTGCTAAGTTAGCATTTTTTGAAAGAATAATGAAATTAAGTATTGGATTAACATTTTTTAACTTTTGCAACGTGAAAAATTACCATACACTCTCAATTGTTACTTCCAATATAGCTTGTGCTGCTTTACTAATTTTTGTTCCTGATCCAAATATCCCCACCGCTCCAATGGAGTTTAGGTGAAGCCACGAATACACGAATGGGTTTTTCATTAGTAAAAATCCTTTTGATGAGTTGTGAAAAAATGTATATTTACAAAAAATATAGGTAAGCAAAAACTACATATATACACCCAATATTGGTTATGTATATGTAATAAAACTACATATATAAACAAGTTAGGTGCAAGTGAAAAAATGACGATTAAGAAATACATATCGACAAAGTGAAAATTCCATAATCGAAAATGACAACGGAGAAATACTATTGAAAAACGATTTTGATTTTAACACTATCGAAACAATAAAAACAAACGCTTAAAATGAAAAAAGAATTTATATCAGAACTTTTTAAAAAGTTTGAAGATGCTTGTTATGATTTTGATGGTGTAGAATGTTGGAGTGCAAGAGAATTACAAGATATTCTTAGTTATTCGCAGTGGAGAAATTTCAAAAATGTAATTGATAAAGCTCAGAAGTCGTGTGAACAAGCAGGTGAAGAAGCTAAAAACCATTTTGCTGAATTCAGCAAAATGGTAGAAATAGGTAGCGGAGCTCAAAAACCAGTTGAAGATATTGCATTGACAAGATATGCTTGTTATTTAATTGCACAAAATGGAGATGCAACAACAAAATCTGAAATCGCTTTTGCTCAAACCTATTTTGCGGTTCAAACAAGAAAACAGGAAATAATCGAAAAACGACTATTAGATGTTGCAAGAGTTACTGCTCGTGAAAAATTATCTCAATCTGAAAAGAAACTATCTGGAATTATTTTTGAAAGAGGCGTTGATAATAAAAGTTTTGCAATAATTCGTTCAAAAGGCGACCAAGCATTATTTGGAGGAAGAACAACCAATGATATGAAACGTATATTACAAGTTCCTGCAAACCGTCCATTGGCAGATTTTCTTCCGACTTTAACAATAAAAGCCAAAGACTTTGCAACAGAGTTGACCAGTCATAATGTTGTTGATAAAGATTTAAAAGGCGATGCCCAAATAACCAAAGAACACATTGATAATAATTTGGCTGTTAGAAAAATACTACAAGACAGAGGTGTTAAACCAGAGCAACTCCCAGCATCTGAAGATGTAAAAAAGGTGGAGCGTAGATTAGAAAGTGAAGAAAAGAAGATTTTGAAAGAAGTAAAGAAAATTCAGGAAAACAGCAAAAAAGAATAAGTAAAACAATTTCAAGACAAGAGGCAAACAATTCAAGTGAACAACATATAATAGAAGGAACAGCTTTTAACGCTTATTTAGTTCAGAAAGCAATGAACCAAATAAGAAAAATGTATTCTGAAAGTGAAGTTAAAGACCAATGGGCAAATGGCGAAGCAACACAAATACATCATATTTTTCCTAAAAGTAAATTTCCGCAACTTGCTCACTACTTAGAAAACTTAATCAAACTAACCGCAACACAACATTACACAAAAGCACACCCGAACAACAAAACTGACTCAATAAATACAGACTATCAACTTGTTTGTTTGCTTGCAAAATCTGACAGTATTGAAAAATCTCTAAAAAGAAACGAACTTTATTACAGAAAAGAATCTTTAATTTTTTGCATAAACACGGGACTAAGCCAAGAATTAAACTTTGATTTGAACTTTAGACAAATTAAAACGGAATTGGCAACAATTTATAACGATTTGTAGTCAAAGATATTGGTGGCACATTTGCAGTTTTTTTCCAACGCATAATGCCAAGTAAAAACAGCAAAAGAGCCACCAAGCCAACCCATAAAGACAGACACGAAATGACAAGAACAACAACAAACTATGAAGAACATCAAACCGCCAACAGCACCTACAATAAATTGGCGGTTTAGTGGTTAACCTGCTTTATTCATGCAAAAGCGAAGCGAATTGTATGAATGTGCGAAGGGCTGTGGGATGCAAAGTGGGTAATCCCTTCCGATAATTATCGGAATAGTAATACCCAAATTTGGGTTATTGAAAATAGCTAAATTTGT
>PCUH01000217.1:0-153 GCA_002770955.1 Flavobacteriales bacterium CG18_big_fil_WC_8_21_14_2_50_32_9
AGATGATGAAAGGCTCTTTCGGTGGCTTCTCGCCCTCTTGGTGTTCGCATCAAAAAGCCTTCTTTGATTAGAAAAGGTTCATACACTTCTTCTATGGTGCCAGCCTCTTCACCAACAGCAGTGGCTATGGTTGTTAACCCAACAGGACCTCCT
>PCUH01000217.1:195-11817 GCA_002770955.1 Flavobacteriales bacterium CG18_big_fil_WC_8_21_14_2_50_32_9
TCGTCTAATCCGTTTTTATCCACATTTAGTGCGTCTAGACCAAAAAGAGCTATTCCCTTGTCGATACGTCCATTTCCTTTTACTTGAGCAAAATCTCTAACCCTTCTTAAAAGAGCGTTTGTAATACGTGGAGTCCCTCGGCTTCTTCGTGAAATTTCATGAGCGGCATCATCATCTATACCAACATGAATGATATTGGACGATCGTTTAATTATTTTCACAAGAACTGCCGCGTCATAATATTCTAATCGAGAGGTGATACCAAAACGAGCTCGAAGTGGTGCAGTTAACAACCCTGTTCGGGTGGTTGCTCCAATAAGTGTAAAAGGGTTTAATTCAATTTGAACGCTTCTGGCATTTGGTCCAGAATCTATCATGATGTCTATTTTATAATCCTCCATTGCAGAATATAGATATTCTTCAACTACTGAAGATAAGCGATGAATTTCATCAATAAATAATACATCTCCCTCTTCTAAATTAGTTAAAAGACCTGCTAAATCGCCAGGTTTTTCTAACACAGGTCCAGAGGTTACTTTAAACCCTACACCAAGCTCATTGGCAATGATATTGGCTAAGGTTGTTTTTCCTAATCCTGGAGGACCATGCAATAAAACATGATCAAGCGATTCTCCTCGCTGTGCAGCTGCTTTTACAAAGATTTTGAGATTCTCAACTACTTTTTCTTGACCAGTGAAATCATTGAAAGATAAGGGACGCAATACTTTTTCTATCTCCTTTTCTGTAGGAGTTAGGTTTTCTTTATTTGCATCCAAATTAGTATTCATAATGTCAAAGGTAGTAATAATACCGATTATACGAAATATATAGTCCAATAAATTATACTACTATTTTGTTATATCGTTATTTACTATTGTAAAATTTAAAAAGTCCTTAGGACTAATTTTAAATTACAATTGGTATCACTAAATTAGTTGTTCGGATTGAGATTAAAATTATTCAGCAGGAATTTGTTTTCCTGATATGGACTGAACAATTGAGCCTAAATAAACTTTAAGTTTAATTACATATATAGGTGATGAAAAATGTTCTTTCACCTCTCCATTTTTATAAAAAACCAACCGATATCCAACACCTAAACCCAATCCAACCCATTTAATTATTTTATAATCAATAAGCATAGCAGGTTCATAAGATAGAATTGTAGTTCTATTTTTTGATTCCTCCTTTCCTTCAAAATTAGTGTAATTATATTTTGCCGAACCTAAACCAATTTGTGTGGAAAGATTAAATTCCCATTTTTTTGATGTGAAGTAAACATATTCAAAATAAGGTGAAAAATAAAAATAATTTAAATTGACAGGAATGGTATCTGCCTGCTCAATAATTTCAGATTTTGCATTTACAAACAGTTGATTGAACCCTAAACCAACATTAAATTTTTTATTAAAACTGAGCCCTATTTTTATACCTGTTGTTTTTACATTGGTGTTTCGAAGAAATGAAAACCTCGAATCAAATTTGAATTCAAACTTTGGTTTGGTGTTAAAGCTTGTTTTAAACTCATTTTCAAAAACATTGGGTTGTCCTTTACTGAATAGACAAAGTGCAAAAAAAATAAAGAAAGTAGTAAATGATTTACTGCTCATGATTTTCAATCGAGGAACTGTTTTTTTTATAATTTTTATAGATGAAAAATCCCACTATGGCAATTAATAGATAAGGAATAATCATTAAGTATAAGATGCCATTATTAATTCCAAGAGCAGTTTTACCGCCTGATTCCAAATCAGATTCTACCACAGCTTTGCACATTGCACATTGTGAAAATAATGTGTTATTAAAAATAAAAAGGGCAAAAAAAAGTATTATGTAGGTTAGTTTTTTCACAAGACCAAAATTAGTCAACTTTTTTTGATTTTATAAATTAGATAGAAACCATGTGTTTAAATCCCTGTTAATCAGAACCTATTTTTTCTTTGCCACTGATTACGCCCCCGATAGCTATCTGGGTTTTTCGCAGATTTTTAAATAAAAAAAACGAAATCTGTGTATGTAATCTGCAAAAATTAGTGTAATCAGTGGTATAAAGATGAGCTGAGTAGTAACAATTCTTTTTTGTTTTGCTAAAATTCACATACAATAGTTATAATTTAGCGGAATGAATGAACTGAAACTTTTTATTGAAAAATTAAACGAAAGCTTTGCCAATGAATCTTTTGTTAAAATAACCTTGAGCAAGCCCACTTCTAAAAGTGATGGACTGATGAATGTTTATATCCGATTGATTACCATTAAAAATCAACCTGTTTTTTCGTTTACTTATCATTATCAAACCAATGATCAGGTTAAAAACTATACATTTGATGAGGTTAGGAATGAACTTTTAGAATTAATTAATAAAAAGTTTAAAACAGCCAGGCTTTTCACTTTGGAATATGATTATGCCATTCAATTCTCAAAAAAAGGAAAAGCAACAGCAATTAATTTCCCTCCAAGTTTTGACAAAAAACCACCTGAATCGCATGATATTCCAAAGAAAAAGAGAGCTGAGTTAGGTAAATATTTATCGCTTTTGGGTGTTACTGACGAAAAAGGAACTGTTATTCCTAAAATGGCAGATAAATTCAAACAAATAAACAAATACCTTGAAATTATTGAAAGCTTACTTAAAAACACAATACTTTCTTCTCCTATTCATATTGTGGATATGGGTTCAGGAAAGGGGTATTTAACTTTTGCGTTGTATGATTTTTTGGTAAATCAAAAAAAGATGGATGTTCGAATTAAAGGTATAGAACAACGCAAAGAATTGGTCGATTTTTGTAACAAAACAGCAACAACTTGTGGGTTTAATAATTTAGTGTTTGAACAAAATACCATACAAAAATTTGGCGATTCAAAAATAGATGTGTTAATAGCACTTCATGCTTGTGATACGGCAACAGACGATGCTATTTTTAAAGGATTTTCGGCAAATGCAAAATTAATTATTTGTGCTCCTTGTTGCCACAAACAATTACGACAAGAGTCCAAAGGAAAGCCGATTGAAAATCCATTATTTAAACATGGCATCTTTAAAGAAAGACAATATGAAATGATTACAGATACAATTCGAGCATTAATTATGGAGAAACATAACTATCAAACTAAAATTTTTGAATTTATTTCAAACGAACATACTCGGAAAAATGTGATGCTTGTGGGAATTAAAACGAAAGAAAAAATTGAAAAGAAAGATGTCCAAACTAATATTGATAGTTTAAAAGAGGCGTATGGTGTTGAAAAACATTATTTAGAAACCATTACAGATAAAACCAAATAACCCTACCTTTATATATTAAATACTTTTTTGCTCAAAGAAATGAAAAGATATTTTGACAGAGAGCTAAGTTGGCTGTCATTCAATTATAGGGTGCTGCAAGAAGCCATTAATGAGCATGAGCCATTGATGGAGCGATTGAAATTTTTAGCCATTTATTCTTCTAATCTAGATGAATTTTATCGTGTAAGGGTAGCTTCTTTAAAACACATTTTGAAAATTCAAAAAGAACAAGGGATAGAGCAAGATATTTCAATAAAAAAGTTATTGAAAAAGATTAAAAAAATAGTTAATTTTCAGCAAGTTGAGTTTCAGGAAATATTTAATCAAAGAATAATTCCTCAACTTCATGAAGAAAATATTTATTTGATTCATCAAAAGCAAATAGATGAAAAACAACACGAATTTCTAAAACAATTTTTTAAAAAGGAAATAGAGCATTTGTTAGAAATAACAAAACTATCTGATGAAAATGAGATTTTTTTAAAAAATAAAGGATTATACCTAGTAATTGATGTGGAAAGAAAATTAGATGGTGAAAAAGAATATTTTTTAGTGAATGTTCCTATTAAAAAAACCAAACGATTTATTAAATTACCTAATACAGAAAACAAGAAAATCATCATCCAACTTTCGGATGTGATGCGTTTGTTTTTGCCTCCCATGTTTCCTGAATATAATTGGATAAAATGCTATGAAGCAAATTTAACCAGAGATGCTGAATTGTATTTAGAAGAGGAAATAGCAGAAACAGTACAAGAAAAAATTTCTGCAAGCCTTTATAAAAGAAAAGTGGGAGACCCTTCTCGATTTTTATATGATAATCGGATGCCAAAGGAAATGTTGAAGATGCTTCGCAAGAAAATAGGAATAAAAAAGGGAGAGTTTATTCCAGGAGGTAGATATCATAATTTTAATGATTTTTTTGGCTTTCCAATGCCTGATAATCCTGATTTATTTTACCCAGAATTTGATATTTTAAACCATCCAGAATTAGAAAAAATCGATTCTTATTTTCGTGCATTATCGTTCAAAGATTTTATTTTGCATTTTCCCTATCAAAAGTATGATTATGTAATTCAATTTTTAGAGGAAGCGGCAATTGACCCTTATGTGAAAGAAATAAATATAACACTTTATCGTGTTGCAAAAGATTCTAAAATTTGCAAAGCATTAATAAAAGCAGCTCAACAAGGTAAAAAAGTAATGGTCTTTAGCGAAGTGAAAGCCCGCTTTGATGAAGAACTTAATTTGTATTGGGCTGATACTATGAAACAAGCAGGGATTGACGTTTTTTATAGTTTTGAGGACTTAAAAGTACATTCAAAAATTTTTATGATTTCCCGAGAGGAAGAAAACAATATAGCTAAGTATGCTTATTTTGGGACAGGTAATTTCAATGAAGACACCTCTAAAATATACTGCGATCACGCCTTGTTAACCAAAAATGAGTTACTTACTAACGAACTATCACTTATTTTCCAGTTTTTAAAAACAAGAAACCAAGAAAAGACTATATTTAATCATCTTTTAGTAGCTCCTTTTAATATGCGTTCGGGATTTGAAGCATTAATAGATAATGAAATTTCTTTAGCCAAACAAGGAAAGAAGGCTAAAATGACACTAAAAATGAATAGTTTGGAAGACAAACAAATGATAGATAAGCTATATGATGCAAGTAATGCTGGTGTGAAAATAAATATTATTGTAAGAGGAATATGTTGTTTAATGCCTGGCATTGAAGGGATGAGTGAAAATATAAAAGTGATTAGCATCATTGATAGATATTTAGAACACGGACGAATTTATTTATTTCATAATAATGGTGATGAAAAATTATTTTTAGCTTCGGCAGATTGGATGAAAAGAAACTTAAGTTATAGGGTAGAGGTTGGATTTCCCATAATTGATAATAGGTTGGCTGCAGAAATAAAAAAGCTACTTTATTTTCAACTGAAAGATACGATTAAGGCAAGGGTTCTTAATAAAACACAAAGCAATCCATATAAAAAATCCAATGCTCAAAAAAGGATTAGAGCACAATTTGCTTATTATGAATTTTTGAAAAATAAATGTGCTGAAAATGAAAGTGATTAATAGAATACAAGAAGTTGGGTAATTATTCCTAAAAGAAAACCAGCATAAATTTGTGCTTGTGTGTGTGCATTTAGCATTAATCTAGCACTGGCAACTAGCCCAAAAACAATCAAAATTGCAACAACAAATATGCTCACATCTGCATTTAGTTTGAATGTTAAACTTAAAAAAGCACCTAATAAACCACCTATTCCAATAGTATGAGCACTAATTTTCCATTTAAAATTTATTAAAAAGGCTAAACAAGTTGCATAAGTTGCTCCAATAATAAAATTAAAAATAATAGGAACAACAGGAGTTTGTTTCAGTACATAAATTGTAAAAATGAAAGATGTTATGCTGATTATGTATGGCAATACACGTTCTTTTGATTGATACATTTCTAAACTTGCAATCACACCTCGATTGCGAAGCATAAGAATAAATAGAAAAGGGATAACGAAAGTAATTAGTAATACTAAAAGCAGCGTGAATTGTTTTAATTCAGATGGCACGGCATAATTAAGATACGTGTTTGAGTTGAATAACAACAACAAACCCAATGTGGGCATTAGTAATGGATTGAAAACAATAGAAATTATTTTTGCAGCAATTCTCATCCGAAATTAAATTTCTTTTCTTAAACGTGCAACAGGAATATTTAACTGTTCTCTATATTTAGCTATTGTTCTACGTGCTATATTATATCCTTTGTCGTTTAAAAGTTTTGAAAGTTTTTCGTCTGTTAATGGTTTTTTCTTACTTTCATCTTCAATAGCATTTTGTAATATTTTCTTTACCTCTCTACTAGAAACTTCCTCCCCACTATCAGTACTTAATGATTCAGAAAAGAATGTTTTTAATAAAAAAGTCCCAAAAGGAGTTTGAATATATTTGCTATTTACAACACGCGAAACAGTTGAGATATCCATTTCAATTTCTTCGGCAATATCTTTTAAAATCATGGGAACAATTTGTGTTTCATCGCCATCTAAAAAATAATTTTTTTGACGCTCTACAATTGCATTAACTGTTAGAATTAGCGTATGTTGTCGTTGTTTTATGGCATCAATAAACCACTTTGCTGAATCTAATTTTTGCTTCACAAACATCAATGCATCTTTTTGAGATTTTGATGGTTTGTCTTTTTGAGCTTTATAACCTTCAATCATTTCAATGTAGGAACGACTAACTTTTAAATCAGGAGCATTTCTTCCGTTAAGTGTAATGTCAATTTTCCCATCTTCCACAGTAAGTAAAAAATCAGGAACGATGTGTTGAACTGTTTTAGAATTATCGGTTGATGAGTTCCCTGGTTTGGGATTTAATTTTAGAATTTCATCAATCACTAATCGTAAATCTTCTTCCGAAATTTGAAGTCTTTCAATGATTTTAGCATAATGTTTTTTAGAAAATTCTTCAAAAAAATGTTCAATTATTTCTTGAGCATTTTTTGTAATCAAACTATGATTTTTCTTTCTTTTTAATTGAATCAACAAACATTCTTGTAGCGTTCTTGCTCCAACGCCAGCTGGATCAAGGTGTTGAATAAGTTGAACAATTTTTTCAATATGCTTTTCATCTGTGATGATGTTTTGTGTGAAAGCTAAATCATCAACAATAGCAGAAATTTCTCTTCGTAAATACCCAGCATCATCCAAACTTCCTATAATATGAAGGGCAATTTCATGGTCATCATCATCCAAATTAAACAACACAATTTGAGATTCTAACATTTCCTGAAAGGTTGCTCCAACGCTCAAAGGAATATGTTTTTCTTCATCATCTTTACTATGGTTATTGGCTGTTAACTTATAGGAAGGTGTATCAGAATCATCGATATAATCGTCAAAATTAAATTCTTTTTCTGCTTCACTTCTGTCGTCATCATCATATTCATCAGACAAGTCATTGTTGAACTCATCATCCTCTTCTTCTTTTCCCTCATCCAATGCAGGATTACTTTCCATTTCTTCTTTAATACGCTGTTCCAAAGCAACAGTAGGCAACTGCAACAATTTCATTAACTGAATTTGCTGAGGCGATAATTTTTGTTGAAGTTTAAAACTTAATGTTTGTTTTAATGCCATGGATAAAATTGAAAGTTTATAAAGTTGAAAGACAGAAGTTGGAGGTTGGAAGAAGTTGAAAGTTCATAAAGTTGAAAGTTTACTAACTACTAACACCTAACTACTAATGCCTAACCCCTTAGTTAACAAAATTCATTAAAAGCAGCTGCTAAGTTTTCTGCAATCATTTCTGCTGGTCTTCCTTCAATATGGTGTCTTTCAATAAAATGAACTAATTTACCATTTTGAAACAATGCCATGGAAGGAGAAGATGGAGGGTAAGGCAGCATATATTTTCTTGCCTGAGCAACAGCTTCTGGATCCACGCCTGCAAAAACAGTAGTGATTCTGTTAGGACGTTTATCGTTGGTAATAGCTATTCTTGCTGCTGGACGAGCATTTGCTGCCGCACAACCACAAACAGAGTTGATAATAACTAAGGTTGTTCCTTCAGCAGTAATTGCTTTATCAACCGCATCGGGAGTTGTTAATTCTTCAAAACCTACATCTGTAAGTTCTTTTTTCATTGGAGCTACTAATTCTGGTGGATACATATCGTTTAATTTTAAAATGAATATTATTTTTGAACAAAATTACACAAAATCAATTTAGTATAATACGAAGTCATTCACACTCTTTTCTAAAAAAAAATGTATATTTGAGCTATGATACTAGGATTAAGTTAACCCGCTTTATTCATACAAAAGCGAAGCGAATTGTATGAATGTGCTAAGGTCAGTGGGATGCAAAGCGGTTAATCCCTTCCGATAATTATCGGAATAGTAATACCTAAATTTGTTGGTATTACTTATATCGTAGAAAATTTGTGAACCGAGCTTGCGAGTTCAATGAAGTTAATTTTCTAGGTTAATACAGAAAAACAATCCAAACAAAAAAAATAATTATCAAGCATTAAAAAAGCCGATTTAAAACTTGTGTTAAATCGGCTTTTAAAGTACCCGGAGTGGGAATCGAACCCACACTCGTTAGAACACGAGTTTGAGTCGTGCGCGTCTACCAATTCCGCCATCCGGGCTAAAATTTTTCAGAGTGCGAAAATATTCATTTCTTTTGATAGTAGAAAGAAAAACAAAAAAAATATTATAGATAGTTAATAAATAGTTGGTAGAAATATAATATTTTAATACATTTGCAGCCCTTTAAAAAAATGACAATTTTATGTATCAGTCAAAAGTGAAATTATTTGCCGGACGTGCATCTATGGAATTAGCTAATAAAATAGCTGCTTCTTATGGTATTCCTTTGGGAAATGTCATCATTAATACGTTTAGTGATGGTGAATTTCAACCTTCTTTTGAAGAATCTGTTAGAGGTGCGGATGTATTTATTATTCAATCTACATTTCCACCTTCAGATAACTTGATGGAATTGTTGTTGATGGTTGATGCAGCTAAAAGAGCCTCTGCCAGACGAATAGTTGCAATTATGCCTTATTTTGGTTTAGCACGTCAAGATAGAAAAGACAAACCACGTGTTCCAATAGGAGCAAAGTTAGTTGCTAATATGTTAGCTGCCGCTGGAGTTACTAGAATAATGACTATGGACTTGCATGCCGATCAAATTCAAGGATTTTTTGAAGTTCCTGTTGATCATCTTTTTGCATCAACTATTTTTATTCCTTATATAAAAAGTTTAAATTTAAAAAACTTAACAATGGCTTCTCCAGATATGGGAGGAACAAAAAGAGCCAATGCCTATGCTAAATTTTTACATGCTGAAGTTGCTGTTTGTTACAAACAACGAAAAAAAGCTAATGTAATAGAAGATATGTTTTTGATTGGAGATGTGGAAGGAAGAGATGTTATTATAATAGATGACATGGTGGATACAGCAGGAACATTAGTGAAAGCAGCTGAAATAATGAAAGAAAAAGGAGCGTTGAGCGTTAGAGCTATTGCAACTCATCCTATCCTATCAGGAGATGCATATCAACGAATACAAAATTCTAAGTTAACCGAATTAATAGTAACAGATTCTATTCCTTTATCCCAACAAAGCGATAAAATAAAAGTGATTTCTGTTGCAGATTTATTTTCAAATATCATAAAAAAAGTTTTTAATCACGAATCGATTAGTGAATCCTTTATTTACTAATTAAAAACCCAATAATAATGAAAACGATAGCTTTAAGCGCAATTAAAAGAACTGAAGTTGGATCTGTAGATGCCAAACAAATCAGAAAAGAAGGAAATATACCTTGTAATATCTATGGAGTAAATGGAAACACAAATTTTCATGTGAATGCAATAATTTTCAATAAAATAATTAACTCTCCTGAGGTGTATTTTGTTGATTTAGATATTGATGGAAAAAAACATAAAGCCATCATCAAAGAAGTACAGTTTCATCCTGTTACTGATAAAACCCTTCATGTAGATTTCTTGGAAGTATCTAAAGACAAACTAGTAAATGTAACATTACCTGTTAAAACGACAGGAACATCTAAAGGTGTGTTAGCTGGTGGAAAATTAAGAATGGTAACAAGAAGACTTAAAGTAAGAGGTTTGGTAGAAGATCTTCCTGAATTTATTGAGGTTGATATTACCTCTTTGAAAATTGGTCAAACTTTTAAAGTGGCTGATTTGAATGTTAAAGGACTTACTTTTTTAGATGCTGCAAACGCAGTTGTTGTTGCTGTTAAAATGAGTAGAGTTGCTACAGTTGTTGATGATGAAGAAGAAGTGGTTGAAGCTTCAGCTGAACAAGGTGCAGAAGCATCTACTGAAGTAGAGGCTACTCCTGCTGAATAATAAAAATTATTCTCATGAAATAGCCACGCACCAGAGTACACAAAGAGTGATGAAGGTAACATGGCGTATTCCATATGACTAATTTATAACAATAAATAGCCGCATATGAAGTATTTAATAGTAGGTTTGGGCAACATTGGCTCTGAATACGAAAATACGAGACATAATATAGGGTTTAAAATAGTGGATGCTTTAGCTAAAGCATCCACTATTTTTTTTGAACCTAATAAACTTGGTGATACAGCAACTTTAAAATATAAAGGAAGAATATTCATCTTATTAAAACCATCCACTTTCATGAATTTAAGTGGGAAAGCTGTAAATTACTACCTCCAACAAGAAAAAATAAAACAAGAAAATTTATTAATTATTACTGATGATATTGCCCTACCTTTTGGCACACTCCGGTTAAAAGGAAAGGGTAGTGATGGCGGACATAATGGACTCAAAAACATTATTCAAATTTTAGGAAATGACAACTTTTCCAGGTTGCGTTTTGGTGTAGGTAGTGATTTTGTTAAAGGAAAACAAATTAATCATGTGTTAGGAGAGTTCGCTCCCGAAGAACAAAACCAACTGGGCGAAAGATTAGAGAAAACAACAGAACTTATTAAATCCTTTGCCACGATTGGCTTAGGAAGGACTATGAGTGAATTTAACAATAAATAATGTATTTTTGTTCCTAAATATTTCTTTCATTGAAAAAGACATTAAGCATATCCCTTTTATTAATTATTGCTATAGCAACGCTGTTTCCTTTTGCTTATCTCAAAATGGAACGGAAAGCCATTCAAAAAGCTATTAAGCATAAAATTATTGATGGAATAGATAGAGAAGAGTTGGTATTGTTGGTATTTCAAAAAAACGAGATTAATCAACAAGTGAAATGGAAACATAGCAAAGAATTTCAATTCAAAGGAGAAATGTTTGATGTTATTGAAAAAGAATTTGCCAATGATTCAGTTTATTACTGGGTTTGGTGGGATAAAGAAGAAACAGCATTGAACCAAAAAGTAGCCAGTTTGGTAAGACAAAATTTTGCTCAAAATCCTTATCAAAACAATAAAAATCAGGTAATTACTCACTTTTTTAAAACACTTTATTTTACAAGCACTCCAATTAAGCATAAAGCTAATTTTAGTAAAAAAATTATTCACCATACGGTTTATTCACAAGATTTTTCTTTTTGGCAACAATCGCCACCCACACCACCACCTCAGGGTTAGTTTTTTTAATTTATACTATGTGTCATTCTGAACGATGTTTTGCATCCCGAGTATCGGGATTGTAAAAATGAAGTGAAGAATCTGAATAGTATAAGGAGTTATTAATAACCTGAGTTCGGGATAACGACAAAGTTTTTGTATTTTGTCACATTGAGTTTCCCGCACTATTGCGGGATGTATCGAAATGGGCAAAATAC
>PCUH01000305.1:0-11624 GCA_002770955.1 Flavobacteriales bacterium CG18_big_fil_WC_8_21_14_2_50_32_9
CCTCAATTGAGTGGCAAAAATCGTTGGGGGGGTCTGAATTTGATGCTGCATATTCCATTCAACAAACCACAGATGGTGGTTATATTGTGGCTGGAGAATCTTACTCAACTAATGGAGATGTAACGGGTAATCATGGTGATTATGATTATTGGGTGGTTAAACTATCTACCACGGGTGTTATCGAATGGCAAAAATCTTTAGGAGGGAGTGGATATGATGTTGGCTGGAATATCCAACAAACCACAGATGGAGGATATATAGTAATTGGATATGCTAACTCAACTGATGGAGATGTAATGGGTAATCATGGTGATTTTGATTACTGGGTAGTTAAACTATCAAGTACTGGATCTATCGAATGGCAAAAATCTTTAGGAGGAAGTGGAGAAGATAGGGGATATTCCATTCAACAAACCACAGACGGAGGGTATATAGTTGCTGGACAATCTGCCTCTACCAATGGAGATGTAACAGGTAATCATGGTGGAAATGATTATTGGGTGGTTAAACTATCTAGCACAGGAAGTATTATTTGGCAAAAATCTTTAGGGGGTACAGGGAGTGATGTGGGGAGATCCATTCAACAAACCACAGACGGAGGATATATAGTTGCTGGAACTTCTAACTCAATTGATGGAGATGTAACGGGTAATCATGGTGATTTTGATTACTGGGTAGTTAAACTATCAAGTACAGGTGCTATCATTTGGCAAAAAACCTTAGGTGGCACTGGGAGTGATAACGCATATTCCATCCGACAAACCACAGATGGAGGATATGTCGTTGCTGGAACTTCTAACTCAAACGATGGAGATGTAACAGGTAATCATGGTGATTTTGATTACTGGATAGTTAAACTATCGAGTACAGGTAGTATTATTTGGCAAAAATCTTTAGGGGGTAGTGGTATAGATTGGGCAACTTCCTCTCAACAAACGACAGATGGCGGATATATAGTTATTGGAGGTTCGAACTCAATCGATGGAGATATAACAGCAAGTCTTGGCATTAATGATTACTGGGTAGTTAAACTATCTAGCACAGGTAGTATCACTTGGCAAAAGTCGTTGGGGGGTTCTAGAAATGATGTTGGATGGAGTATTCAACAAAGAACAGATGGTGGATTTATTATTGCTGGAACTTCTGACTCAAATGATGGAGATGTAACGGGTAATAATGGCAATTCTGATTACTGGGTGATTAAATTATCTGCAAGTGTTGGTGTTAATGAAATTAATGTATTTAATGAATTTAATGTTTACCCTAGTCCAACAAGCAGCCAAATTACACTAAAAGTAAACGCTAATTTAGTGGGTGCTGTTTACACCATTTATGATAACATGGGTAAATCGGTAATGTCTGGGAAAGTTAACACAGAACATACTGTAATTGAATTGGATAATTTATCGAATGGTATTTATTTGTTTAGTATTGGTGAAAATGGTAAACAGACTTTTAAGGTAATTAAAAATTAATTGGTCTTTGATAATCCTGTTCTAGATAAAATTTACAATTCTAAAAGAATCTAATAATTAACGTCAAAGACCCGATCGAGGGCTTTAAAACCAATAACTCCTAACATTATTAGTGGCTGTCTATAAAGTCAAGAGGCTGAATTGTAAAGTTCAAATTCGAGGCTTTCGAAGTTTTGAAAATCAAGAGTTTACTTTTTGTAAATGACTGATTTTTAAAACGAGAATAACGAAGAAGTTGGGCTTTACAGACAGACTCTAATTAACTATTAGAATACAAAACCATTACATTACCCTCTGAGTCTTTAATTTTTGCAACATAACCCAATCCACCATCAATAAAATTATTTGCAATTATACTGGTATGGTCATCCACTTTATTCGTTATCATTTTTTTGTCTTCTAGTATTTCTCCACCAAATAAAGGCACATTTTTTAGTGCTGCCGTCATAAAACCCTCTACTTTAATAAATAACAATATTCCATTCCCTTTAATTAATTGGTTAGTTTCTACTAACGTGCCTTTAAAAGTCCCATCAACACCTTTAAAAAAGGCATATCCAACGTCATTAAAAACCTGATATTCAAACTCACTTTTGAAAACATTTTTATAAAAACTTGTTGCTCTTTTAATATCATTAACAGGAATTTCTAACCAACATATTCTACTTAATACATCATTATGATTACTCGATTCTTGTTTTTTAAGCTCAGATCTGTTTCTACTAAATAGCTTCATATAAATAAAGATTTGTTTCTAAAAATTTTTCAATTGTTAAAGATAGACATAGATTCATTAAGATATTGTTAACTAAAAGTAATCTAAAATTAATAATTTTTAATATCAATTTTAATTAATTGAATAGTTAATTTCGCTATTAAAAATATCTACCCATGAAAAAACCTTATATATTAGTTGTTAATGATGATGGTATTACCGCTCCGGGAATAAAAGCCCTAATAGAAGTGAGTAAAGAATTAGGCGATGTTGTGGTAGTTGCTCCCGACAAACCTCAAAGTGGTATGGGTCATGCAATTACATTTAATTCTACCTTACATATTCAACAAATGGAAGTGGAAGGCGTTCCTGGTTATGCTTGTAGTGGCACTCCTGTAGATTGTGTAAAATTAGCCGTTTCAACTTTATTAGCTAAAAAACCCGATTTAATTGTTTCAGGAATTAATCATGGTTCCAATTCATCTATCAATGTGATTTATTCAGGAACAATGTCTGCCGCAGTTGAAGGAGCGTTGCAAGACATTCCATCTGTTGGTTTTTCATTACTTGACCATTCCATAGATGCTAATTTTGGTGCTGCAAAAGTGATTACAAAAAATATCATAGGCAATTTACTTTCACATCCTTTACCAAAGGGATTTTGTTTAAATGTGAACATACCAAATGTGAATGAACAACTCATTGTTGGAATTAAAATTTGCCGACAAGCCAAAGGAAACTGGGTGGAAGATTATGATGCTCGAAAAGACCCTATGGGAAGAACCTATTATTGGCTTACAGGAAAATTTATTATTGATGATGATGGAACTGACACTGACGAATGGGCGTTGGCAAACAACTATGTTTCTGTAGTTCCTGTAAAACACGATATTACAGATTATGAAGTACTTAAAACAATTAAATGGCTAGCAAATGAAAAGGTATAAAGGAAATTTAAAAGAACTTGATCATATTGTAATAGGCTTAATTCTAGGTTTGGTATTGCCCTATATAGTGATGTATTTTTGGCTGCAAACCTACTCCAATCTTTCGCTTTTTGAAATCGTTAAAAATCCTTTCTTTAGTGAAATAGTAAATGTTTTAAAATCAAGTATCTTTAGCAATTTAGCACTGTTTTTTTTATTTTATTGGTTCAAAAAAGATTTTTCTGCAAGAGGTGTCATCTTTGCAACACTTATTTACGGTGCTTTTTATGTGTTTTATATTGTTTTTATTTGATTTAAACTCGACAAAAATTGATAGAAGATTTAAAATATTGGTTTGTAGAACATCCAACCTCAACAAATATCATTAAGTATTTAGCTTGGATTCTTTTGGTTTTCTTTCTTATTACTTGGGTAAGAAAATTGTTAAAAAAAACTCTTCCTGACGAAGGCTCTATAAAATATAAAACACAAAAAGGAATTGAAGTAATCGGGTACATTTTTGTTGTACTAATTACTATTACCTATTTTACAGGAACGATAAAGGATTTTGGACTTGCAATAGGTTTACTTACTGCGGGAATCACAATTACGTTACAAGAATTAATATTAAGTGTTGCTGGCTCTTTTTACATCTTTTTTGTTAAAGTTTATAAACCGGGAGATAGAATTGAAATTAATGGAATTAAAGGTGATGTAATTGATATTGATAGCGTTTATACAACCATGATGGAAATTGGCGAATGGGTTTCAAGCGATAATTATAGTGGTAGAATTGTTAAATTAAGTAACGCTTTTGTTTTTAAGGGACCAGTTTATAATTACTCTAACGACTTTCCTTTTGTTTGGGATGAATTTAACCTCCCAATAAGATATGCCTCAGACATAGAATTAGCAAAATCTATCGTTATTGAAGTTGCACAGGAGATTCTTTCTGAATATGTGAGAAATTCTATTAATCAATGGAAAGCTATTGTTACTAAATACTACATAGAAGATGCACAGGTTGATCCATCATTAGCCATTACTTTAACCGATAATTGGGTTCAATTCAACTTACGATATATTGTTAACTATAAAAAAAGACGATATACTAAAAACCTGCTAAATCAGGAAATTTTAAAAAGAATTGAAGCAACAAATGGAAAAGTAAAACTTGCTTCAGCTACTTTTGAGATAGTTAGAATTCCTTCTTTAAAAATTAATGATAAAACAAGTAACAAGAAAACATAAACTATTAATTTTGGCTTTGTGCGTTGGAAGCTCCTCCCTCCCAATAGTTATCGGGATGGGGAGGTTGGGAGGGGCTAATATAAACTTTAAATTAACCAATGAATTACTACATCATAGCTGGAGAAGCTTCAGGAGATTTACAAGCCTCTTTACTTATCAGAGAATTAAAAAATACCGATAAGGATGCTCAATTTCGTTGTTTTGGTGGTGATTTAATGGAAGCCCAAGGTGCTGAAATTGTTAAGCATTACAAAGAGTTAGCTTTTATGGGTGTGGAAGATGTGTTGATGAACCTGAAAACCATTTTTAGGAATATCGCTTTTTGCAAAGAAGATATTAAAGCCTACCAACCAGATGTATTAATTTTAGTCGATTACCCTGGTTTTAATATGAAGATTGCCAAATGGGCAAAAGCGAATAACATCAAAGTTTTTTACTACATCTCTCCTAAAATTTGGGCTTGGAACCAAAAACGTGTTCACCAAATTAAAAAAGTGGTTGACAAAATGTTTGTTATCCTTCCTTTTGAAGAGGATTTTTATAAAAAATTCGATTACAACGTAGATTTTGTAGGACATCCACTTATTGATTGTATTTCTGAATATCCCCACATTTCTTCAGAAAATTTCAAAAAAAAATATCAACTTTCCGACAAACCAATAATTGCTTTACTGCCTGGAAGCAGAAAACAAGAGATTGCAGCCATGCTCAATATTATGCTTTCTGTAACCAACAACTTTCCCGATTATCAGTTTGTAATTGCAGGAGCTCCATCGCAACCCTTAAGCTTTTACAAGCAATTTGAAACCAACAACATCAACATCATAGAAAATAAAACCTATGATTTATTGCAACATGCAACAGCTGCTTTGGTTGTTAGCGGAACTGCAACATTAGAAACAGCTCTTTTTCATGTTCCACAAGTGGTTTGCTACAAAACTGGCAAGCTTTTTTACCATTTAGCAAAAATGGTAGTAAAAATTAAATTTATTTCACTAGTAAATTTAGTTGCCGATAAAGAAGTGGTTAAAGAATTAATTCAAGATGAATTAACTACTGAAAATTTAACTGCTGAGCTTTCTAAAATATTAGCAGAACCCGGAAAATCCACCATGATTAATGCTTACAAAAAAATTGAAGCTAAATTAGGTGGTAAAGGTGCTTCAAAAAGAGCTGCTGAATTAATTGTTGGATATATTCATACTTAGTTAATTTTCAGGAGAAAAGATACTTAGTATGAGTAATACTCGAAACCAAAATAATTCTTTTTTCCAAAATCTTATTTGGCTTCGGTATATTTGAAAAAATAATCATTGTAAAAATAGTTGCTAGCAACTTTATTTCAACCAATTTTCTTTTCTAATCATTTTCAAAGTTTTGAAGCTTCTTTATTTTCTTTATTTTTGGGCGATAAATTTTAAAAAAAATTAGGATTGAATCGATAGATTTATTCTAAAATTTCTCTAGATTTCTCTTATGTTATTTAATTCAATCACATTTATAATATTCTTACCCATTGTATTTGTCTTATACTGGTTTGTAATTCACAAGCGACTTGATCGTCAGAATTTATTAATTCTTGTTGCAAGTTATGTTTTTTATGGTTGGTGGGATTGGCGTTTTCTTGGTCTAATTTTTATAAGTTCATTGGCTGACTTTATTATAGGACAAAAAATAGATAACGCTACGAATTTAAAAAAGAGAAAAAATTACTTAATTTCTAGCATTATTCTTAACCTTGGTTTACTTGGTTTTTTTAAATATTACAATTTCTTTGTCGATTCCTTTATTGAGCTATTTAATGTTTTTGGAATAACACTCCAAAAAGGGACGTTAGAAATTCTTCTTCCTGTTGGAATAAGCTTCTATACCTTTCAAACACTAAGCTATTCCATCGATATTTATAAAGGAAATTTGAAAGCCACTAAAAACCCCATCGCTTTTTTTGCTTTTGTTTCTTTTTTTCCTCAACTAGTTGCTGGTCCCATTGAACGGGCAAAAGATTTATTACCTCAATTTCTCACAAAAAGACAATTTAGTTATGATTTCGCCATTTCAGGGCTTCGTTTAATTTTGTGGGGATTGTTTAAAAAAGTAGTGATTGCCGATAATTTAGCTAAATATGTAGATATCGTTTTTAGCTCACCAGAAGATTATTATGGTATTTCTGTAATAATTGCTACTGTATGTTTTACTTTTCAAATCTATTGCGATTTTTCAGGATATTCAGACATTGCTATTGGTGTATCAAAACTATTTGGTTTTAAACTTATGACCAATTTCAGAACGCCTTTATTTTCAAGCTCAATAAAAGAATTATGGGGAAGGTGGCACATTTCTCTTTCCTCTTGGTTTAGAGATTATCTTTACATTCCTTTGGGTGGAAACAAAGTTGGAAAGTGGCGATGGTCTTTCAATATTTTTCTCACTTTTTTAATTAGCGGACTTTGGCATGGTGCAAATTGGACCTTTGTTATATGGGGGTCATTAAATGGAATTTATCTTATTGTAGAATCATTTACTCAAAAACAAAGAAATCAATTGTATCAATTTATTAAACTTACCCATTTTCCAAGCCTGTTAAAAGTCATTCAAATAGTTATCACATTTTGTTTATTCGCCTTTTCATTTATGATTTTTAGAGCTGAAACCACAAAAGATGCTTTCTTACTTATAAATCATTTACCTCAAAAACTTTTTACTCAACTTTCTAGTCTTGAAGGTTTTTTAGTCCCTTTTCAATCTATATTTTCATCAACCAAAGAATTCAGTTATCTTTTTTCCTCATTTGTACTATTTTTTGTAATCGATATTTTTATCAGGAAAAATGGGATTGATTACACCTTAAAAAACATTTCACCATTTTTTAGACTTCTAATTTATTATTTCATAATTGGTTGGCTGCTCTTTTTTGGTGCCTTTGGCGAACCACAAGAATTCATCTATTTCCAATTTTAATAAACTATGAAACGGTTTTTTAAACATATTAGCTTATTTCTTCTCCCCATTTTAATAGGAATAATTGTACTATACCTAATGCCCTATAACAAAGAATTTGGCTATAGTTATAGAAAAAATGTTGATTGTAACACCTCGTGGATATACTATCGATTGTTTCAAAATCAAACACCTATTGACATTGCATTTTTAGGAACTTCTCACACTGGCTGTGGAATAAACGATTCTCTTCTTGAAACACTTTTACTTAAACAAATGAATGTGGTTAACTTAGCTTATTGCACAAAAGGAAGAAACATTCAATACCCTCTCATTAAAGACCTTGTTTTAACAAAAAAACCTCGTATAGTTTTTTTAGAAGTTACTGAGGATGAATTTGCTTCAAGCCATAAAGACTTTTCCTATATTGCTGACTTAAAAGATGTTTTTTCACCTCAACTTGCCTACAACCCAACTATTTTAAACGATTTTTATCAAGCTTTTAATGCTAGGTTTAACTACACAAAAAAGCAACTAAAAAATGAACTTGAATTAAAACCTCTTTCAAGTTCATTAAAAAACCACAGTTATATTCCTTTTAACTTTTCGGCTAGTGAGCAAGATATGGAAAAACATAAAAAAAAGAATTCAACTAAATATAAAAAACATTCTTCATTAACGCATAATATTAAAATTTCATCTCCAAAAAAATACATCGAAAAAATTTATGAAATAACTCAAAAAGAACATATTACTATAATTTTTTTATATCTTCCTTCTTACGGAACAGCCTTAGAAAAACCATTAGAATACGATTTCTATAAGCAATATGGTGATGTATGGATTCCTCCTAACTCAATTTTTTTAAATCCAAAAAACTGGGTTGATAGTGAGCACCTTAACGCAAATGGTTCGCACGAAATAGCAAATTGGTTAAGTAACCAACTTTCTGAAAATTAAAATCACACCTTGTTTAACTCTATCAAAATCATTAATTTTATAGCTTATTTTTTTAGGTATTGTGAAGTATAATTTTTTTCTTTTTTTTCTTTTTATTCAATGTTTTGCTAAAGCTCAACAGCCTGATGATGCACTAAAAATTAAAAAAATTAATGATACTTATTTGGCAACACTTCTTACCAAAAAAATTAATGAAATTCGAAAACAAGAGAACCAACACGTATTAAAAATTGATGCAAAACTTACAGAAATAGCTAAAGACCAAACAGAATCTAATCTGAAATCAGGGAAACCAGAAACTATTCAACCAAACAAAAAAAAAGCAACCCTCCCCGATAGAATTATCTTTTTTGAAGCCATGCATGGGAATTCAGCAGAAAATGCTACAAAAATCCCCCTCGAACTAAAAGTGAAAATTGAAGGCGAAAAAAACAGAAGAACACTAAAATCATATCAAGAATTGGTAGATTTTGTTGTTAATAGCTGGCTAAAAGATAAAAACAGTAGAGCTACTATTCTCAATGCCTATTACTATACCATAGGAACTGGCATTTCTATTGACAAAAAAGAAAAAGCAATTTACATCAATCAGGTATTTGCCACAGAGCCTTTTATTTTGCCATCAGGTGTTCCTGCAATCAAAGACGACTATAAAATTGAACCTTATAACAAAACCAAATGCAATGATTTGGAACGAAGCTTTTCTTATTTACCCGAGCTGATGTCGGACAATCTCTTTTTTAGAAATGGAGAAATATTCTTCTTTTTTCATGATTTAGCATTATTAAAAAATGTACTAAAAGACAATAAAGACGGAATTGCTCTTGACGTAATTAACAAAGAACAATTTGAATGTGGAAGTGGAAATAAATTCTATCCTTCAAAAATACATACAGGAATTATGCTTCCACCTATTTATAAAGCACAATTATTCAGTAAAAACCCTTTAGAAAAAGACAACCAAATTGAAGTTTCTTTAGGTCCAATACCAAATTTTGTAGATACCAATAGTACTGAATTTAACTTGCTGATTATAAAAGATAACTGCCTATGTAACACTATTATTTACAACAGTTTAGGTGGTGAAAACTTAAAATCTTTAGGACTTTCATTAATCTTAGATACATTATCCATTTCCAAACAAGCCGATTCTGTTACTAGCGTTTTAAAATTTACTATTCCTTTCGATAAAAATAAATCCATCTATAAAAAAGAAGATATTAAACCTTTTTTAGATTCATTAAATCTAAAAAAATACGACCTAAAGAAAATTGAAGTTTTTGCCTATTCTTCCATCGAGGGGAGGATGAAAGAAAATATAAAATTACAAGAAAAAAGAGCTAAAAGCATAATTGATGCTATACAAAATTATAATTTAAAAAATGTGCAAACAGCCATCTCAACCGAAGAAAATTGGACTGGTTTTTTTGAATCTATAAAAGGCTCTCCTTATGAAAAAGATTTTACAAAACTAACCAAAGACGAAATCAAAAAAATTGTAAATTCAGACACACTCAACTATAATTTAGAACCTTATTTAGCTGACCAACGGAATGCAAAAATCATACTCACCGTTGAAAAAATTTATATGAATGACGAGCTAATTAAAGTTCTTCCTTTACGATATAAAGAAGCTGTTCAAAAAAGAGAATATGACAAAGCCCTTCTCTATCAATCGGTTATTTTTAGCAATATCGAAAATAAAAAAATTGACAACGAAATACTCAACGAAATTAAAATTCCTTTTTTGAAAGAAACAATCCGATTAAACAATAACTTAATTGCATATAGATGGCATTTTGCCACCGAAAAAAACAAAGACAGCTTAAACAATTATTTGCTCAGAGATGTTATTACTCAGCTTCGAATTGAACCTTCAAACCCTTACCTTTTATACAATAAAACTACACTCGAATTGCTATTGTGGACAGAAAAATATGAACGTGTAAAAGACCCAAAATTTTTGCTAAAAGACATCAAAACTTTATATAATTCAGAAATAGAAAACTGGCGAATTAGTCAACTTTTACTAAACTACCACATCATTGCAGCCGATTATTATTATGAAACAATGAAGTTTGACGAACGTGACCGATCGCTTAATGAAGTTAAAAAAATATTACTCCAATCGCAATTAAACAGAGACCAAACCTATAGAATTGCTCAATATTTTATTTTTCAAATGCGACTAAATTGGACTATTGAACTCATGAAACCTTGGGCTGAAAAACCTACTATTGATGAAGAATTTTTATTTACTTTTTTGAGTGCCGCCATCTACAATAAAAAATTAGTCCCCGAAAAAGAATATTTGCAATTTATGGAAAAAGCTAAAACATTAAACAAAAACCGTTTTTGCAACCTTTTTGGTTATCCCAATATGAGTTTTCAATTACTGAAAGATATTAGCGTTAAAAAGATGTATTGCGAAAGTTGTGAAAATTAGTTATTTGTTATTTGTCTTAAAAACTCTGTGTTCTCTGTGCCTCCGTGGTAGAAAAAAAGTAATACCAATTGTAATTATATTTTAGTCCAAACTAATATATAATTTTACAATGGTTAATGCCGATATAACATGAAAATAGTTCAATAAAGCGATAGCTGAAATTGGACTATATTGAATGTATATTCGGTATAAAATAGTTAAATCTGTAACCTGTATGAAAAAAGGTATTTTCCCGAGTTGTTATAACCCACCCATAAGTTTTTTTTATTATTTACTTCAACATCAAGAGGTAATAATAGATTTACACGAAAATTTTGTTAAACAAACCTACAGAAACCGTTGCCAGATTTTAAGTCCAAACGGTTTACAAAACCTATCCATCCCCATTGTTAAAGTAAAATCCAAAAGAGAAACAATAAAAACTGCCATTGCCTACATCGAAAAATGGCAAAAAATGCATTGGCGTTCGTTAGAAGCAGCTTACAGAAGTTCGCCCTATTTCGAATATTATGAAGACCTTTTCTATCCTGTCTTTATGGAAAGAAAATATGAATTTTTATACGAATTAAACCAAGAATTACTCCTCTTACTTATTAAAACCATAGGCATTGAAACAAAAATTACATTTTCAGAAAATTATTTAAAAATTTACGATAATGCTATAGATTATAGAGATAAAATGAGTTCCAAACAACCTTTTTCGCTTAATTTTGAAAAATATATTCAAGTTTTTAGCGACCGACACGAATTTATTCCAAATCTTAGTATCTTAGATTTACTTTTTAACGAAGGACCTAATACAATTAATTATTTAAGAAGGAATTAGTAGTTAGGTGTTAGTAGCTAGGTGTTAGTGTCATTCTGAACGAAATCCAGAAAGCTTTTGGGATGAAGTGAAGAATCTATAACTTTAC
>PCUH01000305.1:11717-17696 GCA_002770955.1 Flavobacteriales bacterium CG18_big_fil_WC_8_21_14_2_50_32_9
ATCATTGCTACTTATTCTAAACGTCCTTTTTATACCTTAAGTGCAATAAATTCTGGAGTTGCAGCAGTTCGTGAAGTTATTGATAAAGCAAAATCACAGCAATTTTTTGGGACAAACAACCCCATTTTATTTATTGATGAAATTCATCGTTTTAGCAAATCGCAGCAAGATTCACTTTTAGGAGCAGTAGAAAAAGGAATTATAACCTTAATTGGTGCAACTACCGAAAACCCATCATTTGAAGTAATTTCAGCTTTGCTTTCCCGGTGTCAGGTTTATGTGTTAAAAGAACTTTCAAAGGAAGATTTACTTGCTGTATTGCACCTTGCACTAAAAGAAGATGAATTTTTGAAAACAAAAAAAATTGATTTGCAAGAAACAGAATCGTTACTCCAGCTTTCAGGCGGTGATGCCCGTAAATTACTAAACACATTTGAAATTGTTGTAAATGGATTACCCAATGAAAAAACACCTATTACCAACGATTTTGTAGTAAAAACAATTCAGCAAAATTTAGTGCGATATGACAAAACGGGCGACCAACATTATGATATTGTTTCGGCATACATCAAATCCATTAGAGGCAGCGACCCAAATGCTGCAGTTTATTGGTTAGCCAGAATGTTAGAAGGAGGCGAAGACCCTAAATTTATTGCTCGCAGATTGTTGATTTTATCTTCGGAAGATATCGGAAATGCAAACCCAACAGCTTTAGTAATTGCCAACAACTGCTTTCAGGCTGTTAACGTAATTGGAATGCCCGAATCACGGATTATTTTATCGCAGGCAACAATTTATTTGGCAACTTCTCCTAAAAGTAACGCTTCGTATCTTGCAATTAATAATGCTCAAGAATTGATAAAACAAACTGGAAATTTATCCGTTCCGCTAGCTATTAGGAATGCTCCAACAAAATTGATGAAAGAAATTGGCTACGGAAAAGAATACCTTTATTCACATAACTACGAAGGGAACTTTAAAGCACAAGAATTTTTGCCCGATGAAATAAAAAACACAAAATTATACGAACCAGGAAACAACCCAAAAGAAGCTTCATTTAGGGCTTTTTTAAAACAAAATTGGAAAGATAAATATGGGTATTGATGTGTGAATTTGAGGATGTGTGAATGTGGAGATGAAAATCTGCGATAATCTGCGGGAAAAATGTGAGAAAGAAAAAATATGGTAATCTGTAATAAACTAAAAAAACATGAACATTGCAATAATAGGCTACGGCAAAATGGGACAAGTAATTGAAAGAGTTGCTTTAGAAAGAGGACATCAGGTAACTTTAAAAATTACGGTGGATAATGCAGCAGATTTAAACCCTGAAAATTTAAAAAATGTAGATGTAGCTATTGAGTTTACTACTCCCGAAAATGCCGTAAAATCTATTTCTACTTGTTTGGAAAATAACGTGCCTATTGTGGTAGGAACAACAGGTTGGTACCATCATTTTGCTGCCGTAAAACAACAATGTACCGAACATCAAGGGACATTATTATATGCTACCAATTGCAGTGTGGGTGTGAATCTATTTTTTAAACTGAATGAACAATTGGCAAAATTGATGAACAATCACCCCAATTATGAGGTAAAAATGGATGAAGTACACCATACGCAAAAGCTAGATATTCCTAGTGGTACGGCAATTACCTTGGCAGAAGGCATTATTACTAATTTAGATGCCAAAACAAAGTGGGGAATACAGCCATCGGCAGATAAAAGTGAGTTGTTTATTGAAGCTCACAGAACTGAAAATGTTCCAGGAACACATCAAGTAACGTATTCCTCTGCCATAGATGATATTGAAATAAAACATACCGCTCATAACAGAGAAGGTTTTGCTCAAGGAGCTATAATTGCTGCTGAATTTATTCATAATAAGAAGGGGATATTTACCATGCAAGATGCTTTATTTGACTAAATACATGTACCATGACTTCAAATGAAAAACAAAAAATAAAAGTCCTAATTCAAAAGTATAATCCTATACTTAAAGAATCTGTTGAAATTGCGTTGGTAGAAGATTTGTTTAACCTGATTATTGTCAACAGAGATGATGCAGATTTTGAATTGAAAGAGTTGCTAAAGGATAAAAAACAACTTAAAAAGTTTGTGATGAAGGAATTTATTCAACTTAATAACAAACCACTTACCTCTGAGTTAAAAAACATGGATGAACCTAAATTTAAACTCACCAAAAGAGATAATCAAATTAATTTGAAGTTTTAGTTGAGGGTTTTAGCACAATTCATTTCGGATTTTACATCCGCTTCAGTTTATTCAAACGAGTAAAATAAGCTTGTTCGTAATTTCGTTTAGTTTTTTCAGATAAAAACGAATGTTCAATTAATTCCATTATTTTATCTGATGTTGAGGTTGAAAGTAATAGAAATTTGTTTATTTGAACAGTAGGAATTTCAGCTAATTTTCCTAACGTATAAAACTGCTCAGTAATTTTTCCTTTTGTATGCTTTTTTGGTAACAGACCTTCTTCTAGTGCAAAATCTTTGTCTTCAATATGTATTCTGCTATTCAGTAAATCGTAAGCTGGACTCAAACGAAAATCACCATACGAAGTTTCTGTGAGTGAAAAATTTTTATAATGAGCATCTCCATTCGACATCAAATAATTGAATAGTATGAGTTTAAATAATTTTGGAGCTTCCACACTATATGCAGGAACGTATTTTTTCATTACTTCAAATAAATCAAAATAATTACCGAGATATTTATAGTTCTCACCATGTGTTTGTGGTGTTCTACCTGTTAAGGAAGCAAAATCTTCTTGAGCTCTTTTTGAACCATCCAAATTTGTATCAAAGCGTTTGGTAATGTAAGCTGGAGCACCATTTTTAAAAAATAGTAAAGCATTTTCAGCAGTTTCTATACCAAATACCTGTTTGGCAATTTGCATCGTTAAATGTTCATTGGCTGGCATTTGATCGGTATTTTTTCCTGCGGATGGTATAGGTTTGAGAATATATTGCCCTTGTTCGCCTTCTTTAACTAGTCTTAATTTATTTTTTTCTAACAATACAGAAAATTTTTCCTGAACACCCGAAATGGACATTCGCTTTCTATTTTCTTCAAATAATTCATCCGTTTGCTCATTAGAAGCAGGTGATTCATACGGTAAAATATGGCTTACTTTTTTACCATCAAACACATTTTTTAAGGCAGCTCTGCTGTAGGTTTCATGACCTTCAGATAAGGTTCCGGGACAATATTTTATAATAGGAAAACTCATTTATTTTCTATTTTTTGAACACGAACTGCTCCAATGCAGTCATGTTGTGCTGTAGCCATTAAAATACCGAAATCATCTTTTGCATCTATGCGTAAGTTAAAGCATACGGTTTGTTTGTTTGTACCTTCTGGAAGCATATTATAAAAGAAAGGAAACAAATAATTGGAATGAAAAACTTCTTTTGATTTAAGTAAAGTTAAACTGATGGATGGTTTTGAAACATCATTTACCCATTTTTTATGGTAGCTAAACTCAAAACTTCCATCATCCAATTGTGTTAACACACCAGCTTCTTCATTTTTATATAAAACACGAGCACTTCTCATTCTATTGATTTAATTTGTAGGTATAATTTTAAGCCCAAGGCATCAGCAAGTTTACTTACTGTTTTCAATGTTGGATTGCCTTTTCCGCTTTCAAATTCTTTTAATGTACGAAGTCCTACACCAGAAATCTCAGCCAATGTTTCCTGTGTTACTTGCAATTCGTCTCTACGATTTTTTATTTGTTCAATTAATTTTGTATAGTGCATTATACTGCTCTTTTTTTGTCAAAAGTAACTAATTTTTATAATACTACCAACAAAAAGTGCATTAAACCGCACAATTCTATGCTTTTAATAAGAACCAAACACAAAACACAATAAAAAGTGCCATATAATGCACTAAATGATAGTTGGTTTAATTTGTTTTTATGATAATTCGCAAGTGTATTTTGATAATAAAAGCATAGAAAATTCTACGCTTAGAGGGGGGTAGGCTTAATTTATTCTATTTCCATTTTCATCCCATTCTTTCTTCACACTAACAATTTCATCTTTATTATAAATTACTATTCGTTTTTTCTTCCCATTTTTATAAAATTCAATCCATTTCCCATGTTTGAAATAAGCCATCACTCCATTAATTCGACCACTATTTGTTGAAGATAATTTTTTCATTAATTTTTTCTTTCCTTTTTCTTTTAATTCTCCTGATGAGTAGCTGATTTCAATATTTTGTTTCTTTTTTTTATTTAAAGTAACCTCATTAGTCTGTGAAAAACTTGGTGTAAATGTTAATAGGAAAATGATTGTTACGATGATTTTCATTCTTTATCTTAGATAATTAATTTATCTTCAAATCTAACCATTTTAATAAAAGTAAGAAGATTAATCAATATTTAGTCTATTTTATATTTTTGAATTGATGCTGCTTCGCGGTCTCGACTGCATTTTTCTATTCCTCATACTTCGGAATGAAAAATATTGCTCGAAATGACACCAAAAGAAACTCCACAGCCAAAAGAATGTCATTTCGAACGAAATTTTACAGGTTGAGGTACGAAATAGCCACGTGCCGAAGAATATACTAACAAACAAAGGCTGCATGGCGTATTCTATATGACCGATAAAAACAATAAATATCTACATATAAAACTTAGTAAAATGAAGCTAGAGAAATCTTTTGAATTAAGACCTGAAAATTTCATCATTCTATTTTTTCATAAAACTTCATCCAACTATCTTCGTGGTCTGGATATGCAAAAATTAAATTTGTTGAATCTACCATTTTGATACTATAACTCCCTGACCATCCTTTTGTATAATCCCATTTTTCATTGTTTTTCTTTTCTTTTTCACTATTTGAAAATACCAATAAGTTGTATTTTGAGAAGATACGTCTTTTAATTTTATAATTATAAACATAATCAAGACTATCTAAGGTTTTAGTACTGTTATAAGCCATTTTTTCTTTGTCAATAAAATGGATGAATTCCTCTTTGTTGTATAGAGTATCAGAATATTCATATTCAATTTCTTTTGTTAATTTCCAAGAAGTACCACTTAAATCATTTTTTTGACTATAGGCATCATAGCAAAGAAAAAAAAGAACAGTAATAATAACGATTTGTTTCATTTGTTTTTAGTTTAAGTCAATGTCCTAAAAAATAAACTTATTCTCCAAAAATAAGAAGATTTCTCGACTGCATTTTTCTATTCCTCATACTTCGGAATGAAAAACATTGCTCGAAATGACAAAAAGAAACTCCACAGCCAAAATGAATGTCATTTCGAACGAAATTTTACAGGTTGAGGTACGAAACTTAGTAAAATGACGCTAGAGAAATCTTTTGAATTAAGACCTGAAAATTTCATCATTAAGAAAAATCCAATTGGGATTGAGGGTTTCTATCAATTGTTCTTTCTTTTTTCTACTCCACTTTTTTAATTGTTTTTCTCTATCAATAGCGTGTTCTATTTGTTCAAAATGTTCGTAGTAAATTAAATTATAGCAATAGTATTTACCTGCAAAAGATTTTAATGTTCCTTTGTCTTCTTGATGTTCAAACATTCTTTTTCTTAAATCATTGGTAACACCAATATATAAGGTCGTTTTATTAGGGTTTGTTGTGATATAAACAAAATAATTGTGTTGCATTTATCAAAAATAAAAGATCAATTATCAAATTTACATTAATGCTTTTAAATAAGAAGATTTCTTGACTGCATTTTTCTATTCCTCATACTTCGGAATGAAAAATATTGCTCGAAATGACACCAAAAGAAACTCCACAGCCAATTAATTGTCATTTCGAACGAAATTTTACAGGTTGAGGTACGAAACTTAGTAAAATGAAGCTAGAGAAATCTTTTGAATTAAGACCTAAAAAATCTATTAATATTAGCTCTTTTAAGTTAAACTCTAATACCAAAAAAACTTAATTACTCCAAAAACAAGAAGATT
>PCUH01000295.1:0-185 GCA_002770955.1 Flavobacteriales bacterium CG18_big_fil_WC_8_21_14_2_50_32_9
TGGTTTACAACTTGTATATATGTACATATATACACCATTTAGGTGTACTTATATTTTTCCCCAAACATACAAAAAATACTTTATAAATCAGGCAACTAGTTGTTAGTGTTTTGTACTTCTAATTAACACACTGCTTCAGCTCTAACGCAACAACTAACCGACCAATGTGGCTAAAGTCAAAAATA
>PCUH01000295.1:208-11700 GCA_002770955.1 Flavobacteriales bacterium CG18_big_fil_WC_8_21_14_2_50_32_9
CCGACCTTAAGGTCGGGACTAAAAACCAAATAACGAAAGGGCTTTAGCCACATTATATGATAAAAGAGAGTAGTTAGAAATGCTTAAAGTAGTAGGAATTAAGGGATGCTGTGTTGAATAAATGAAAGTATTACAAATGCGATTGAGAATTAATCATTCATTATTGAAAATTAAATGATAGGTTTTTTCAAAAATAAATGAAAAATAGGTATTTTGTTGCTAATATTCTTAGGAATACTTTGGAGCTAGGAATATTTAAAAGTGCCTAAAATACTTAAAAGTTTAAAAGATTAAAAAATTCCTAAATTTGTTCCCAAACACCAACTAGTTATGCAACTAATTATCATTAATGGTCCTAATTTGAATCTCTTGGGAAAACGAGAACCCGAAATTTATGGTTCTACTTCTTTTGAGGAATATTTAGCTACCCTGAAAAAAGCCTTTCCAACAGTGGCGTTAAGTTATTTTCAAAGTAACATTGAAGGAGAAATTATTGACAAACTCCATGAAACAGGGTTTTCTTATGATGGTATTATATTAAATGCTGGAGCTTACACACATACATCAATAGCTATAGCAGATGCCGTTGCCTCCATTAAAACCCCTGTTATTGAAGTACATATTTCCAATGTGTTTGCAAGAGAAAAATACAGGCATCACTCCTTTATTTCTAAACATTGTGCTGGTGTTATTGTTGGTTTTGGATTAAGCTCATATCGGCTTGCTATAAATTCTTTGATTAATACCTCAAAATAGATTTTTATTTATTTTTACGAATACACACTTTAAGTTACATTTTTTTGTACGAATAAATGTAATCTGTTACACTTTTACAAAGGAATAAATGTGATACAACACACTTTTCTGAAGGAAAAATAGTAGAATCAAATTATACTACCTGACAATCAATTTGTTATACTGTTTTCCTTTTTTTAGGAAACATTTTATACGTTTTTCGTTTCCAATATCAAACTTATTTCTACTTTTGTCGCCATGGAAATTTTAGAAAAAGAAAATGAACTGTTGATGGCTTGCACAGCACTTTTTATGAAATTTGGTGTAAAAAGTCTAACTATGGATAATATTGCATCTCATTTAGGAATCTCAAAAAAAACAATTTATCTCTATGTTTCTGATAAAAAAGATTTGGTAAATAAAGCTGTAAGCTTACATATAAAAAACGAAGAATGTTTAATTACCTCTCTTTGCTGTGTTGACAAAGAAAACGCAATAGATGAGTTATTGGATATTAACCAAAAAATGAGTGAAAAACTTCAAAGCATCCAGCCTGCTGTGATGTACGATTTACAAAAATTTTATCCTGAGGCATGGAAAATAATAGAAGACCATAAAACGTGTTTTGTTTCAACTATTGTAAAAGAAAACATTGAAAAAGGCATAAAAGAAGGACTTTACAGAGAAAATGTTAATCCTGTAATTATTTCTAACTTGTATGTTGTGATGGTAAATAAAATATTTGATACGGATCTTTTTCCTCACATGGGTTTTGATTATCGAACATTACATTTAGAAATGGCTCGTTACCACATTAGAGGTATTGCCAGCAGAAAAGGAATAGAATATTTAAAAGAAAAATTAGCACAAACAAATCAAGAATTTTAATTATGAACAAGTATTTTCTAACCGTTTTATTGGTTATAATAGTTTCTATTGGTAGCAAAGCTCAAGATACACTTTCATTTTCTTTAAAAGAAGCTCAGGTGTATGCCATACAACATAATTATCAAAATCAGAATGCACTAAAGGACATTGAAATTGCTAAAAAGAAAGTTTGGGAAACAACAGCCATAGGGTTGCCTCAAGTTGATGCTCAAGGACAAATTCAACGGTATATTGATATTCCTACTCAAGTTGCGTTGGCAAGTGCATTTAATCCTGCAGCTCCTGAAGGAAAATTTACAACCTTTCAATTTGGGTTGAATTATAGTAATTCAGTTGGAATTCAGGCTTCTCAATTGCTTTTTGATGGTTCTTATATTGTGGGTTTACAAGCCGCAAAAACCTATAAAAATTTATCCATCCATTCTCAAATTAAAACAGAAATTGAATTGAAAGAAGCTGTTTCTCAAGCCTATTACACGGTATTGGCAACTATAGAAAACGCCAACGTATTAGAACAATCGCTTGATGCTGCTGAACGTATTTTAAAAGAAACAAAAGCACTTTATAACGAGGGATTAACTGAAGAACAAAATGTAGATCAATTAGAATTAAACGTAAATGCCTTGAAAACTTCTTTAGGCATAGCTGAAGGACAACGAGATTTTGCTAAAAAAATACTCAATCTTCAGTTAGGAATAGATATTAATGTCCCTACTATATTAACAGAAAATTTAGCCCTACTAGTTGAAAATGAAGCAACCCCGTCCCGATTGCTATCGGGAGCTATCGGGGCAGTAAAACAAGAATTCAACAAAGAGAATCATATCGATTTTCAGTTATTAACCACAAATATGCAACTTACACAATTGAATTTACGAAAAGAAAAATATTCGTTTTTACCTTCACTTTCGGCATTTTTTAGTCATCAACAACAAAATTATAGCAATGAATTTGATGTATTTAGTGGAGGAAGATGGTTTCCTGCAACCATAGTTGGTGCAACATTAAGAGTACCAATTTTGTCAAGTGGTAGTAGATTATCAAAAGTATCTCAAGCAAAAATTGAAGTAGAAAAAATGGAAAACACATCTAAAGAAGTGGAACAAACTCTAAAATATCAATCGGAATTAGCAGCATCAAATTTTGACACAGCCAAAGAAACTTATGACAATCAGAAAGATAATTTGGCTTTAGCAAAAAAAATATATGATAAAACAGAAAAAAAATACAACGAAGGAATTGCTTCGAGTTTAGAACTTACGCAAGCACAAAACCAATTGCTAAATGCCGAAGGTAGTTTTATTAAATCAACTTTAGATTTATTGAACGCCAAAGCAACTTGGGATAAATCTTACGGACAAAAATAAAATCAATAACAAACCATTGCTAATCAAAAAATTATGAACAAGTACAAAAATTTAATTATCATCAGTATAGCAGCAATGTTAATTGCTTGTGGAGATGGAGAAAAATCCATTGACGCAATTATAGCTACAAACGATCTTGAAGTGATTAACGCAAAGAAAGTGGAGCTTATAAATAAACAACATACACTTTTAGATGAAATAGAATTACTCGATAATGCTATTGCTGAATTAGATTCTTCATTGTCTTTAGCAATGGTAACTACATTGAAAGCGGAAACTACGTTGTTCAATCATTTTGTTGAAATTCAGGGAAGTGTTCAAACCAAAGAAAACATTATTATCTATCCTGAATATGGCGGTGTGTTGACACAGATTTTTGTGAAAGAAGGTCAGTTGGTGCAAAAAGGAGAAACTTTAGCAAAAATTGACGATGGAGGTTTGAACCAACAACTTTCTCAAATGGAAACACAACTGGCTTTGGCAAAAACCACTTTTGAACGTCAGGAAAGATTATGGAAAGATAAAATTGGTTCGGAGATTCAGTTTTTACAAGCAAAAACCAATTTTGAAGCACAACAAAAAGCCGTAAATCAAATGAAACAACAAGTTGCAAAAACAACAGTTTCAGCACCTTTTAGCGGAGTTATTGATGATGTAATTTCTGATCAAGGTCAGGTTGTTTCACCAGGAATGCATCAGTTGTTTCGATTAATTAACCTTTCAAATGTATATGTTGAGGCTGAGATTCCTGAAAATTATATCAGTAATATCAAGAAAAATGCAACAGTTAATGTCTATTTTCCAGTGCTAAATGATACTGTAAAATCAACAATCAGACAAATTGCCAACTATATTAATCCAAACAATAGAACATTTAAAGTGGAGGTTGCGATACCTAATGAGCAACAGCAAATAAAACCAAACATGACAGCAATACTTAATATTACTGATTATATAAATGAGAAGGCATTGGTGTTGCCACAACGTGTAATTTCTGAAAATGCTGAGGGGAAGCAATTTGTATATACAATTAAAAAAGGAGACCAAAACATTTTTATTGCACAGAAAAAGATTGTTACCATTGGAAAATCTCAACATGGAGTTTCAGAAATTATTGATGGAATTACAAGTGGAGAAATCATAATTAATGAGGGAGCTAAAACGGTTAAGGAAAGTGAACAAGTGTTGATTAAAAATTAGAAGTAAAAAATAAAACTAAAAAATTAACATGGCCAAATCAAAAAAAATAAAAGAATTTGCAATTGCATCATGGGCTATTGACAATAAAATGACCATCTATTTAATGATAGCCATTTTATTAATAACAGGTATTTCAGCTTATTATGCAATGCCCCGAGAAAGTTTTCCAGAAGTGAAAGAAACTAAGATTTATATTAGTTCTGTTTTTCCAGGAAACACTTCGGAGGACATGGAAAAACTAATTACCAATCCTATTGAAGAAGAATTGCAAAATTTGAGTGATATTATAAAAATCACTTCCACATCTCAAGAAGATTACTCTATTATTACGGTTGAGTTTGGCGATAGATATTCTGTTGAAGAAGCAAAATCCAAAGTAAAAGATAAAGTAGATATTAAAAAAGCAAGTTCAGATTGGCCAACTTTTAATGGCTCTAAAATAGAACCCAAAGTTTTTGATTTGAACATTGCTGAAGAAATGCCCATTATTAACATTAATATTTCGGGTGATTATCCTGTAGAAAAACTCAAAGAATATGCTGAATATTTAGAAAAAAAGATTGAATTGTTGGCCGAAATAAAACAAGCGGACATAAGAGGAGCTCAAGAAAAAGAGGTTGAAATAGCATTAGATGTATATAAAATGACAGCATCTAAAGTAAGTTTTGATGATGTTATAAATACCATTTCTAGAGGAAACACAACTATTTCTGCTGGAAATATGGTAATGGATGAACAACGAAGAACGATTCGAGTGATTGGAGAAATTGAAGAAGCTAAAGAACTTAACGCCTTTGTTGTTAAAAATGAGCATGGAGCAGTATATTTAAGAGACATTGCTTCTATTGCATTTAAAGAAAAAGAAAAAACAACCTATGCCAGGTCTTTTGGTAACCCTGTGGTTATGCTCGATGTTAAAAAGCTTTCAGGAAAAAACATGATAGAAGCTGTCGAGAAAATTAAAGTTATTTTGGAAGATGCTAAAACCAATTACTTACCTAAAGATTTGAGTATTACTACTTCTAATGACCAATCAACCAAAACAATAAATCAGGTAAATGATTTGGTTAACAACATCATTTTTGGAATTTTATTGGTAGTTGGCGTGTTGATGTTCTTTTTAGGATTTAGAAATGCCTTGTTTGTTGGTTTTGCGATTCCTATGTCCATGTTTATGTCATTTACCATATTGAATTTAATAGGTTATACATTAAATACCATGGTGCTTTTTGCATTGGTAATGGGATTGGGAATGTTGGTAGATAATGGTATTGTGGTGGTAGAAAACGTGCTTCGATTGATGCAAAAAGAAAACATGAGCAGAATAAAAGCTGCCAAACGAGGAATTGGAGAAATAGCAACACCCATTATTATTTCAACAGCCACAACAGTTGCAGCATTTGTTCCACTTGGTTTTTGGCCCGGAATAATGGGAAATTTCATGAAAATATTCCCTATTACCTTGTCTATTGTTTTAGGGTCATCTCTATTTGTTGCCCTATTAATTAACTCCATGCTTACTTCTGATTTTATGAAAACAGAAGAAAAGGATATGACAAAAAAATTCTTAATCAAAACCACTTCTATTCTTTTTGTTTTAGGAGTAATTAGTTTGTTTATTGGAAATAGTTTCAAAGGATTAGGAACGCTCATGATTTTTTCATCCATCATACTTTGGGTATATAAACTCTTTTTGGTAAAAGCTGCTGATTATTTTCAAACGGTTTTGTTAGTGAAGATGGAAAATGGATATCAAAAATTTTTATCTTTTGCTTTGAAAGGAAAAATGCCATATCTGTTTCTTTTTGGGACTATTGGGTTGTTGTTTCTTTCGTTTGTTGTGTTTGCAATTGCACAACCTAAAGTAGAGTTTTTTCCAGATAACGAACCCAACCAAGTGTTTGTTTATATTGAATATCCCGAGGGGACAGACATCAGTAAAACAAACCGACTTACTAAAGAAATAGAGCAAAAAGTATATGCTGTTGCAAATAATTATAAAGATAAAGAGGGTTATAATTATTTAGTGGAATCAGCTGTTTCTCAGGTGGGCGAAGGAGCTGGAAACCCTCAAACAGATGGAGGTTCTAATGCAGAAATGCCTCACAAAGGGAAAATAACTGTTTCGCTAAGAGAATCAAAATTGAGAAGAGGAAAAAACAGTAAAGAATTTATGGAAGAAGTGCGTGATGCAGTTGGGTCATATCCAGGAGTTAATATTTCAATAGAAAAAGAAGCAGCAGGTCCTCCATCTGGTTATCCGCTCAATATTGAAATTAGAGGAAAAGATTATAATGAATTAATAAGTACAGCAAAAGAGTTAAGAGATGCCATTAATAAATTAAACATCCCAGGAATTGAGGGATTGAAAATTGATGTAAATAAAAGCAAACCAGTTACAGAGGTAACCGTAGATAGAAAAAAAGCTGGAGAATTAGGCATTTCTGTTGGTCAGGTTGGTTCACAACTCAGAAGGTCACTATTTGGAGAAAAAGCAAGTGTTTATAAAAAAGACGGAGAAGATTATGATGTGTATGTGCGTTTTGATGAATTGTATAAACACAACACAAACACACTTTATAACCAACGTGTAGTGTTTCGAGATCCATCTAATGGGCAAATAAAAGACATCCCTATTTCCACATTAATAACAACAAACAATACCTCCTCTTATACAGCTATTAAACACAGAGATTTGAATCGTATAGTTACCTTATATTCTTCAGTTAAAACAGGATATAATGCGAATGAAATTGTAGGAAATGTAAAATCTAGGTTGTCGAATTTTGAAACACCTGCACAGGTTGATTTTTATTTTACAGGACAAATGGAAGAACAAGAAAAAAATATGTCTTTTCTAATGACAGCCTTGTTTTCTGGATTAGGATTAATTCTGTTTTTATTGGTATTACAGTTTAATTCTTTTTCTAAACCCTTAATTGTTTTGATGGCGATTGTACTCAGTTTTATTGGCGTGTTGTTTGGTTTGGTAATTTTTAACATGACATTTGTTATTATGATGACCATGGTGGGTATCATTTCATTGGCAGGAATTGTGGTGAACAATGGAGTGGTTTTATTAGATTATACCGAACTTTTGGTAGAACGAAAAAAACAAGAAATAGGCATTTCTAAAAAAGAGAAATTACCTGTTAATCATTTGTTTGATGTAATTGTTGAAGGAGGATCTGCCCGTTTACGTCCAGTATTATTAACCGCCATAACTACCGTTTTTGGGTTAATTCCATTAGCAATAGGGTTGAATATTGATTTCTTTTCCTTGTTTTCAGAATGGGATGCCAACGTATATATTGGAGGAGATAACGTAATTTTTTGGGGACCATTGGCTTGGACTGTTATTTTTGGGTTAACCTTTGCCACTTTCCTAACCTTAGTAATTGTTCCTGTTTCTTATTTTATTGTCGAAAAACTTAAGTTGAGGTTGAAAAGAGTGTAAAATTAGTTAACTTACTTATGAATTATTGCACTAGGAATACAAGGAATTACTATTTTTCTATATCGCTTTTAGAAATTAGAAGTATTATTTTTATACTTTTAGCTTTCATTTAACTAACAACGTCCTTTATGAATTCAAAAAACACAATTTTAGCAGTAATATTACTCGCTTGTGGCAGTTTATATGCTCAACGAAATGCCTTAACAACATTTATAAAAGAAAAAAAAGCAACCAATTTTTTTACCTACAAGGAAAATAATCCTTTAACTGCTGAAGGCTTAGTAACACACCATAAAAACGAATTAGGGCTAAGTGAAAACGATGCTTTAATTAGCCTAAAAAGTGAAACAGACCAGTTAGGATTTACTCATTTCAAATACCAACAACAATACAAAGGAATTGAAGTTTATGGAGCTCAATACTTAATACATGAGAAAAATGGGAAAGTGGTTTCTTCCAATGGAAATTTGGTTAAAGCTATAAATTTCACTAACACACCTTCAGTTGCAGCACAAGTGGCAATTCAGAATGCAATTAAATTTGTAGGAGCAAAAGAATATATTTGGGAAAACCCTTTGGAAGAACAATTATTGAAGCAACTAAAGAAAGATGCTAATGCCACTTACTTTCCTTTTGCTGAATTGGTTTATTTTGATAAGTTTTTCACGCAAGTTGGTAGTAATTATAGACTGGCTTATAAAATAGAAGTTTACGCCAAAAAACCCTTATCAAAACAAGATGTTTTTGTTGATGCTCAAACAGGAAAAGTACTACATACAATAAATAAAATTCATACAACAGAAGTTAGCGGAGTTGCTCAAACTAAATATTCAGGAACACAATCCATACAAGTTGATTCATTAACAGCAACTTCTTATCGTTTAAGAGAATATGCACGAGGTGGAGGAATTGAAACTTACAATATGTTGCAAGGAACTAATTATGGTGCTGCTGTAGATTTTACTGACACAGATAATATTTGGAATAACATTAATCCGCAACAAGATGAAGCAGCAACCGATGCACATTGGGCAGCGGAAATGACATACGATTATTTTTTTAACAACCATGGAAGAGATAGTTATGATAATTTAGGAAGCACACTTTTTAGTTATGTACATTATGATGTAAATTATGCAAATGCATTTTGGGATGGCGTTAGAATGACTTATGGTGATGGAGATGGAACCAACTTTACTGCACTCACTTCATTGGATGTAGGTGGGCATGAAATAACTCATGGAGTTACTGAATATGCAGCCAATTTAGTATATCAAAATGAACCTGGAGCATTAAATGAATCTTTTTCGGATATCTTCGGAACAGCCGTTGAGTTTTATGCAAACCCTATAAATGCAGATTGGTTTATTGGAGAGGATTTTGATATCAATGGAAATGGTTTTCGCTCTATGTCCGACCCAAATTCTGTAGGTGATCCCGATACTTATTTAGGTGTAAATTGGGAGTTTACGGCTGTAGATAATGGTGGAGTTCATACCAATTCAAGCGTACAAAACTATTGGTTTTATTTACTCTCTGTTGGCGGAAGTGGAATCAATGATAATAATGATTCTTATAATGTAACAGGATTGGGATTAGACTCAGCTGCAGCCATTGCATATCGAAATTTAACTGTTTATTTAACACAATCATCTCAATATTGGGATGCTAGAGAAGGAGCTCTACAAGCAGCTGCAGATTTATACGGAACTTGCTCAAATGCAGTTATTGAAACATCTAAAGCTTGGGCTGCAGTTGGGGTTGGGTTTCCTATTCAAGACTATGATTTAGCATTAATAAACATTGAATCTCCTGCAACTGCTTGTAATTTATCTAATGCTGAAGATGTTGTTATTCAAATTAGAAACAATGGTTGCTCCGTAAATTTATTAGCTGGAGATAACATTCCTGTTGCTTTTCAAATTGATGGTGGAGCAATTATTAACGAAATCGTTACATTAACAACTAATTTGAATGGAGGTGATACATTAACATATACGTTTACTGCTACTGCCGATTTATCTATTGTTGGAGTACATACTATTAATGCATGGATAGACTACAACTTAGACCCACAAGCTTCAAATGATAGTATATTAAATATGCAAGTGGAGCATAAAATCCAACAAAATGTAGATGTTGCTCTTGTTGATGTAATTTCTCCAACCGAAGGATGTTATCTTACAAATGCAGAAAGTGTGAATGTTGCTATACAATTTTTTGGATGCGACTCACTACCTTCAGGTACAAATGTAGATGTAGAATACCAACTGAATGGGGGTAGTGTTGTAAATGAAACCATTTTACTACCTGTTACCTTATTTCCTCAAGACACCTTGTATTATACATTTACAACAACCGTTGATTTAAGTGCAAATGGCACGCATTTACTGGATGTTTGGACTGCTTACAGTTTAGACAACATGAACACGAATGATACCTTGTCGGGTACTTCAATCAAACACCCTTACCCTTTATCGAACACAGATACACTTACTTTTGAGTCAAATGCTGTTGCATTGGATTCTGTAATTTTAACACAAAATATTGAATCTAACGCAAGTATCTCTAATGCATCAGCTTCGACAGGAAATTATGCTTTACGATTAACAGGAGGAGATCCACTAAATTCAAGCATTATTCCTGATTTAGATACGGCAAATTTTTGGAGTCGTAATTTGGAATTTGCCGCTTTCGCTAAATTTTGTGTAGATGCTTCCTCTTGGTCGGATGTGTATATGCAATTTGATTTAAGACAAACCATGTCTATGGTGTATAACTTACAATTTGGACAACCTATTCCTCAGGCAAGTAGTTTAAGAATTGTAGTGAATGGAAACCAAGTAAGCGGAACGTATAATCCAACTACAGAAAAGAATGATCCTTTTGTAACAAAAGCACTAAATTTAAGTGCTTATGCTGGCTCTCAATTGGAAATAATTTTTGAATCGAGAATGGGATTTAGACAATCGGCTGATCCCTTGGCAATTTTAGGAAGTGAAGGCGATAATGCTTATGTAGATAATATTTTGTTCACACAGTTACCAATAGGCATCAAGGAAAACAAAGTAATAGAAAATGTTGATGTTTATCCAAATCCCACAAAAGGAAATGTTTCTATTGAGTTTTTATCAGCATCTAATCAAAAAACAAATGTTACAATAATTGATGTATTAGGTAATGTTGTGCGAATTGATGGTTATCAAATTCAACAAGGAAAAAATATTTTAAAAATAGATATCAGCAACCAAGCGAATGGAATTTATTTTGTGAAAATAGTTTCTAAAGAAGGAAATTATACCGCTAGAATAATAAAAAATTAAGATTAAGAGGATTATAAGTTAGTTGGAGGCAGCTTAAAAAAAGATATAACTGGACGAAGCATTGAGCGACCTTGATATAAACATTTAATACATTAAAAAAGACAACGACAATGAGATTTGTACTGACGGTCTTATTACTCCTAACAAATGTTCAAATTATCTTTGGACAAGAAAACAAAACTACATTAAAGTATGGGGTTTACGGAATATACTCAGAACCTGAAATCTTTGGGAGACACTCAATATGGGAAAGACGAACCATATATTATTCTTACTATACAAAACCTTGGCATGAGTTGGAAATTTATGAAAACGGAACATTTAGGTTTCATGAAAAATATGGTGAATTAAGGTCTTTGAATTACATTGGCAAGTATAAAATTAAGAAAGATAAAATTATTCTGTATAATTTCAAAAATGACAAATCCAGACCGATTCCAACGAAATTTCATATAAGAGAAAACCAATTATGCACTATAAAAAAAACTGAAATTTGCTATGAATGGCAAGAAAAATCAAGAG
>PCUH01000188.1:0-147 GCA_002770955.1 Flavobacteriales bacterium CG18_big_fil_WC_8_21_14_2_50_32_9
TATCCAAGCTTTTTCAGAATAAGGGTCTTGCTTATTAAAATTATATTTATCAATAGTTTCTTTAAGATTATATTTATCAATAAAATAGTTAGCTATTTCATCTAATTCATTAATTGAGTGTATTTTAGCGGAAAATAAATCTATGTC
>PCUH01000188.1:157-503 GCA_002770955.1 Flavobacteriales bacterium CG18_big_fil_WC_8_21_14_2_50_32_9
CGATGATTATATTTTAATGCTAAGTTGGTTCCTCCGCCTAAATTAAAAGAAGCTAATAATGGGCTTTCCATTATCTCTTTAATAGTGTTTTTTAAATCTTCTGATACACCATTAAGCATTTATAGATTTTTTAAGATTTGGAATGTAATAAGGAAATTGATTGTGCTTCATATTATAGCGATTACATAAATTTTCAATTAATTCATTTCCCATTATCTCCATACTTTCATCAGCATAGTATTTAATTTCTTCAATAGAAAATATTTTCTCTAGTTCATTAAGAAACCTTCCATTGTGTCCGCTCATTTTCAAAACTCTTTGAATAATAAAACTTCTATCTCCCCAA
>PCUH01000188.1:586-3103 GCA_002770955.1 Flavobacteriales bacterium CG18_big_fil_WC_8_21_14_2_50_32_9
TCATAAAACAAAGTTACTAATAATACCGATTATATACGCAACACACATAGGTTTTAACTTCGTTGAGCTCGTAAGCTCAGTTCGGTTTTTTCACTCTTTTACCTACTTGTACTTAAAAGAGCATTAATGGCATCAAAGCGTTCTTTCATTTCTTCTCCTAATCCTGATTCTTTGTATCTATCGTTGGTTAACATAATCAACTGCTGAAGAATGTATTTTGTAAGACCTTCTTCTCTTTCTACATACTTTCTGTATTTCCCTTTTAGTGATAAAAAATAAGTTAAATCACTTTCGTAGGTATCCACCAAAATTCGAACAATGTTATTGGCTTTTTCAAATTCACCTGCTTGATAATAAAGCTCTGCAATAGAAATAACAAATTGGTTGTAGGGCACATTTTTTTCAGGAATAGCATCCATACACCTATCTAACACTTCAACTGCTTTTTCTTTTTTGCCTAAACGAATGTATTCCCCAGCCAAACGAGAAAAATTGTTTCTGAAGTTCATGCACATTCTACGGTTGTTTTCATCCATATAAATTTTATTTTCATCCATTCCTCCCCATTTGAATTTATTCATCAAATTTTCATACATGATATCTGTAGCGATTTCGCCTTGTTGCCCATCATAACTTTGCGTTTTATAAGGAACTAAACGATATGCCAATCCTTCTAACTGAAAGTAATCAGTTAATCCCAAATAAGCATCATTACCAGTAGTTATAGCAAAATAAATAGGTCTTTCCCAATCGTTGGCTGCTAAAATATCTAAAATAATAATGTCTTTTTTGTATAAACCATTAGCAGTAATACTCCATTCAACATTATCAACTATTCTATCAGCTTTTTCTTTAGGAACAGTTCCATTAGTAACAACCAATTCTTTGTCAACGGAAACTTTAAAATTTTTGGTGGGCAAATAGTCCATTTGTTTATTGTTGTTACCTGTTATTTTAGATTTCGGACTATCATCAGCAATAAATTTAATTAAATCATCTACATCAGTAAATCCTGGCAAATCTCTATCATAAACATAAACATAATCATTGGTACTTTGACGCGTTTTATATTCAGGTAATCGCTGAGGAATTCCATCTGAATCCCAAGCTTTTCTTCGCATTTGCTCAATGTACCAATCGGTATTTAATAAACTTAAATTTACTACCCGCACATCGGTTCTATAGCCCTCCACATCTTGCACATACCAAAGTGGAAACGTATCATTATCTCCATTGGTAAATAAAATAGCATTTGGAGCACAAGAGTTTAGGTAGTTTTTAGCAAAATCTCTAGCTGTGTAGCGTTTAGAACGGTCGTGATCATCCCAATTTTGGGTAGCCATTAGCACTGGGACTAATAAACATATTGCCGAAACTAATCCCGCACTTGTTATTCGAGCCATTTTTTTATTAAGCATTTCATACAAAGCATACACACCAATTCCTATCCAAATAGCAAAGACATAGAAAGAACCTACATAAGCGTAATCTCTTTCACGAGGTTGTGGAGATGGAGGATTGGTATAAAAATTAATGGCTAGTCCTGTAAAGAAAAACAGTAACGCCAGCACTAACCAATCTTTAGGGTCTTTCATAAATTGGTATATCAAACCAATAATCCCTAATAATAAAGGTAAAAAGAAGTAGGTATTATGCCCTTTATTTGTGGTCATACTTTTAGGTAATTTTTCTTGATTTCCTAAACGAACTTGATCAATGGCTTTTATTCCGCTTATCCAATTACCTTCAATAATTTCTGTTGGAGTTGAGTTTTGAGCATCTGATTGTCGTCCAGCAAAGTTCCACATAAAATAACGCCAGTATAAATGCCCCCATTGATAACTAAACAAAAAACTAAGGTTTTCTCCGAATGTAGGAACTTTAATGGTTTTACCATCGGATGTACGCACATTTTTCCCTTTGATGTCCACCCACATTTTATAATCTTTTTCATGAGAACCTTGATTACTCCACATACGAGGTAAAAATCCTGATGCAGCTTTATCGTAATTAGGCATCGTTTTTTCGCCTTTGTTTACAGCTTCATATTTACCCGTTTCCATATTTTGGTAATAGACAATTTTGCCTTCAATCAATGGTTCTCTTGCATCTAAAGGTGTGTTGTAATATTGTCCTGTTAAAAAAGGAGCAGAACCATATTGTTCACGATTTAAATAAGACAGCAAACTAAATACATTTTCAGGATTATTTTCATCCATAGGAGGATTGGCAGCCGAACGAATTAAGATGACAGAATAGGTTGAATAACCTATAATAATAACTGAGAAACAAAGTAAAACAGTATTCCACAATACTTTTCCTTTTTGTTGGGTGTAGCGAAGTCCTAAAAATATTAAGCCTGCCAATAAAACAAAATAAAATATTAAACCTGAGTGGAAGGGCATTCCAAAACTGTTTACCAACAACAATTCAAAAATAGAAGCCAATTTGTAAGTTCCTGGTATAATTCCAAATTGAACTATTCCAAGAATCAAAACAGACAAACCTCCAGCAATC
>PCUH01000158.1:0-1480 GCA_002770955.1 Flavobacteriales bacterium CG18_big_fil_WC_8_21_14_2_50_32_9
TTCATCAATAAATTGTTGGAATTTAAGAGATTCCAATTATAGTACTAATTTTTACCTTTTAATAGAACTAATTAGTGTTTGTCCATAAAGTCAAGAGTTTGAATCAGAATTTCCGAGATTGAGAATAATGAAGATATCGGACATTCTGGACAAACTCTAATTAAAAACATGCAGTGTCGCTCCATCAAATGATGTATTGTATTCTCGAAGTGGAAATACGGCTGGACCATTTAAAACGCTGCCGTCTGTAACTAAAAAACGGGAGCCACAGCAAGCATCTAAACCAGAAATGTTATTGGTTTCCATACTAACCAATGCACACGTATTTTGAGGCTGAAAGGTACAATGTCTGTCAAAAGCTCTAAATTGGTCGTTAGATACTTTGTAAACAATAATTCCTCTTGAACCACCAGCTAAATATATCCAACTATTTACAGCATTTAAACCAATAAATTGAGGGTCTGTAGTTTGCATGAAAATATTTACATGCACAAAAGGGATATTACTATTATCGTCTTTTTTACATCCTAAAATAAATAAGAGTATAATTATAAATAAATATTTTTTCATGTTTTTGCACTGTAATATACTGAACAAAGTTAACAAACTTTTAGAAAGTGATATTATACTCAGATTATGATGTTCTTGTAACAAAAAAAAGAGAGGCTAAAAAGAAGCCTCTCTTATTTTTGTAAATTTATAATTCTTACTTCATAAACTTACCATTGAATTTACTGTCGTTGTTAAATACATTAATTAAGTAAATTCCTTTTGAAGTATCAGTGAAAGGAATTATTACTTTTTCTTCATTTGTTGAGATATTAATTTTATCATTTAGAATAATTTGTCCTAACGTATTTGTAACATTAAAACTGTAAGTTCCTTGTTTAAAATTAACAAAAGAAAGTATGATGTTGTTGTTGACATTATCATAATAAGAAGTAAAAGAATGGGATATTTCTAAATCTTCAATTCCATTACAAATATCAACCACAATAGAACCATTATGAGTATCTGTACCACATGAGTTAGAAATAATTACAGCAAAATTATGCATTCCAGCAGCTCCAAAACTTACCAATGGGTTGGCAATTGTTGATGAACTCATTGATGGACTTCCTTGAGGGAAAGACCAATTGTAAGAAGAGGCACCTATAGAGCTTGAAGCATCAAATTGAACATTCATGTTTTCACAAATATTACTATTTGGAGTGTATAAAACATTTACGGATGGTAGTTGAATAATTGTAATTGTGATTTGATCTATATTACTACAGCTTCCTGTTGTTCCTGTTACAGTATAAGTAGTGGTTGTTGAAGGCGTGAAAGGAACTCCATTGGTAACTCCATTATCCCAAGAATAAGAAGAAGCATTACCTGAACCAGTTAGTGTTACAGGGTCTCCAGCACAGATGGAAGTTGCAGTTGCAGTAGCTGTTACAGTTGGAGCAGGATTAACCGTAATCGTGATTTGATCAGT
>PCUH01000158.1:1492-11598 GCA_002770955.1 Flavobacteriales bacterium CG18_big_fil_WC_8_21_14_2_50_32_9
TCCTGTTGTTCCTGTTACCGTATAAGTAGTGGTTACTGAAGGCGTAATAGGAACTCCATTGGTAACTCCATTATTCCAAGAGTAAGAAGTTGCATTTCCAGAACCAGTCAGTGTTACAGGGTCTCCAGCACAAATAGAAGTTACTGTTGCATTAGCAGTAACAGTAGGAGCTGGTGAAACTGTAATCGTGATTTGATCCGTATTGCTACAACTACCAGTAGTTCCTGTTACTGTATAAGTAGTGGTTACTGAAGGTGTAAAAGGAATTCCATTAGTAACGCCATTGTCCCAAGAGTATGAGGTTGCTCCTCCGCCAGTAAGCGTTACAGATGTTCCTGTGCAGATAGAGGTGGAAGTTGCATTTGCTGTTACAGTAGGTGATGGGTTAACAGTAACTGTTATCTGAGCCGTATTTTGACAAGTATTAGTGCCTGTTCCAGTTACCGTGTAAGTTGTGGTTACTGAAGGTGTAAAAGCAACACCATTAGTAACTCCGTTATCCCAAGAATAAGAAGATGCAGATCCGCCTCCTGTAAGAGTAACAGGGTTTCCAGCACAAATAGAAGTTACTGTTGCATTAGCTGTAACTGTAGGAAGAGCTTCAACTGTAATTGTTCCATTATAAGTGTCAGTACCACATACACTTGTTATTTGTAATGAATAGTTGTGTGTTCCGGGACTTCCAAAACTAACCGTTTCAAATGGATTGGCAGATGAACTGATAGATGGATTACCTTGAGGGAAGGACCAACTGTATGTGGAAGCATTTGTGGAACTTGTTCCATCAAACACAACGGTTGTTCCTTGACAAATAGTTGTTGATGGAGTGTATGTTGCATTAGCAATAGTTGGAAGGTTCATAACATAAATAGTTATAAATCCATTATCGGAACAACCTCCTGTGGTTCCTGCAACATTGTAAGTTGTGGTTGAGGTGGGAGAAATAGTAATCGCATTGGTTGTTTGTCCACCAGGAGACCATAAATAGCTTGTTGCACCAGTTGCTGTTAATGTTACAGAAGCTCCAGAACAAATGGTGTCTGCTGTTGAAGTAACGCTAATATTTGGAGAAGGATTAACGGTTATAGTTACAGAATCAATTTTATACCTACTACAACCACCACCAATTACTTCTAAATAGGTTGTGTAAGTACCAGCAGTGTTGTATATGATACTATCAATAATATTATTAGAGTTAAGTGGATTTGCTCCCGAAAATGTCCATAATAAAGTATCCTGACCTGTAGAACCTGTTGCATCATAATGAACAACTTCTCCAGCACAAACTGTTGTTGGTGTTGCAGCTAAAGATACTGTAGTTGGAGTATTGGTTAGCCAAGGAAAAATATAATGAGTTACACTTAAACCCCAACCTCCAGTACCATTATAGGCATTCCATGTATTGTTACTCCATTGTTCCCATGCGGTGTTGGGATTAGATTCATTATCAGTATTAGTTACAATAGCTAGAGTATCTCCAACGGACATATTTAAGTTAGGAAAACTTATACCAACAAATATTTCTCCAGAAGCAGGAAGAGTTATAGGATTATCAAAATTAATGTAAGGCATTCCTGGAGTATTAGCCATTACATAAGCCATTGTTAGTGTTTTTGTACCTAGTATTGCACCAACTGTTCCACCTGTTCCGTCATAAACATTTACGTTCACTGTTTTTGTTGGAGTAGAAGTTGTAGCTTTAGAAAACCACATATAAGTACCTATCATAAAGTTAAAACCACCTGTTTGGGTAGCATTGTAATAGTTTGCTTTTGCTATATCTCCAAAATTATTAGTTCCAGAAACATATCCATTTCCAGCACCAGCAGAATATAAAGTGGGTGACCAACCAAAGTGAAAAGGAACGCCTGTTGTGTCTAAGTCAATAATTTCACATGTACCAGGAGCAACAACATTTATGTAAGCAGTTTTTGTTTCATTATCATTACCGTTGGAATTTGTAACGGTTAATGAAACTTCATAAACACCTATGTTGTTATAGGTTACTGTATGAGGTCCTTGTGTTCCAGCGGTTGAAGGAACAACACCTCCTAAACTTTGATTGTCAAAATTCCATGCCCACGTTGTTGGTCCAAAAGTGGATAAGTCTGTAAAGGTTACAGAACTACCAGCATTAATTGTTGTATAGTTTGCTGAGAATTGAGCAACAGGGGGATTACTTAATGTTGCGGAAACACATAACATTGCTTGATGAGCATTAATTCTGCCAGCACCTAACAAACCAGAGTAACTTGGGTTTATAGCATTAATGTTATCAGCAGTTGAATACATACAATTGATTAATGCTGTATTTGATAAACTAGGATTTAAAGATTTCATTAGTCCTAATAAACCAGAAACCAACGGTGAAGCCATTGATGTTCCACTCATAGTAGCATACGTATTGTTTGGAACAGTACTTAAAATATTACTACCTGGTGCTGTAATGTCAACAGTATTTCCATAATTGGAAAAACTAGATTTGGCATCCGTTGTTGTTGAAGAAGCAACAGAAATTACATTATTAAGGTTAGAAGGATAGTGAGGTGTGTTGTCATTGTTTGTTCCATCATTACCAGCAGCAGCAACAACAATACTTCCACTATTCCAAGCAAAGTTTACAATGTTTTGTCCTGTGGAAGAATAACCTGTTCCACCCCATGAGCAATTAATTACATCTGCACCACTAACAGCTGCATAATAAATACCATCATAACCATTGGTTACAGAATTAGAACCAGCATTGTTTCTTGTTGATTTCACTGCCATTATACTAATTCCATTACCTATTGAAGAAACTCCAATAGTGTTGTTTGTTTGTGCTCCTGTTGTTCCTGCTACGTGTGTTCCATGATTAAAAGAAGTTGATGGAGGGTTTGGATTGTTGTCGTTATCTCCAACATCATATCCATTAATATCGTCAATATATCCATTGTTATCATCATCAATTCCATTATTAGGGATTTCTCCAGGATTTACCCACAATTGATTTATTAAATCAGGATGCGTAATTTGAACCGCATTGTCTGCTGTTGCAACTACAACACTTGAACTTCCTAAACTCACATCCCAGGCTTGACCTGCATTAATTTTAAATAAACCCCATGCCTGAGAGGTATTGTAATATTGATCATTTGGTGTTAAACTAATTTTATCAAGAGGAACTTTCTCAGCATAAAGTACAGTGCCAGAAGCTTCTAGTTCATTAATAAATGCTTCTATATTATTAATATCTTCAAATTCAATTAAATAGGTGTTTAACAAATCTTCAGATGAATATGCTTTAGGGAAAGGTCTTGATATTTTTTTAACAACGTGATTTAAAAATACACCTCTAAGAAAAGGCATACTCGATAATTTGATGTTGTTGTTGTTAATTTGTTCAGCTCCTTTTTCACGGGATGCTTGTTGTTGAATAATTTGATCTGATTTAACCCTGAACCAAATTTTTCCATCTTGATAATTATCATAGATTTTTTGTGAGAAAACTACGGATGAAATTAACATTAATACTGCTAATATAAAGGAGTTTTTGAATAGTAATTTTGTTTTCATAAATGTTTAAGTTAAAATAATGTTTAAGTTAAAATTGATGTTAAATGTAAATAAAATTTCAATAGAGAATAAAAATACAAACGCACAGATTTATAAACAATTGTTGATAACTAGAAAACGAAATTCTAGTTTTTAGTGAGTTGAAAAAATAAAAAAATGCTTAAATTAAAATTTTATGGCAAAAATAAAAATCCACCACTGATAATGCCTGCTTGAAAACTGCCTAGTAATAATCCATTTTTAGAGTATCTTAAAATAGAACTGTTTTGCACAAAATCTTTTGCATCTGAAATGTAAATGTTGTTAGAATATGGGTCTATTCCTATACTGTAAAAAACTTGACTATTATTGGAAAGCCAATTTGATGTTGGAAGGATATTATCCGTACAATTTATTTTGTAAACATGGTGGTTAATGAAATACAAATTTTCTTTATTTCCATCAATTGATAAGTCGGAAGGTGAGCTATTCATGTCAGTAAAAATCAATGTTTGTTCTATGTTTCTTGTTTGTGGATTAAATTTAATCAGTTTAGGGAAATCTGTGTTAAATCCTCCATCACATAAAATCCAAAATTTATTATTTTTATCTATAACAATACTATTGGGTTGTACGCCCATTTTCACACTATCAATTAGTTGGTCATTTGTTGTGTTAATAAGCAACAAATTGTTGTTTTTCATATCACAAACATAAGCGGTGTCATTAAATAATAGCATTTCTTCTGTCCAGTTTGATGCGGTTGTAATACTTCCAGAAATAGAATTATTGGATAAATTCAATATTTGAATTTGATTACTAAAAATATTACTTACGTAAGCCTTTGAACTATTTATTGGCAGTATATGTCGAGGAGAAATTAAACTTGTTATTGTTGCTATTGAGGTATAAGTATCTTTATTTACTACTTCAATTTTTCCAGAATTATTTACAACTATGTATAACTTATTTTCAAAGAGTACTGCTGATTGAGCTACATCGCCCAATGGGTAATTATTTGCTTGTTGAAACACATTGTTGTTTAATATGTTGGAAGTAGGATTATATAAAGAGATAGATGCATTTCCAAAGCCAAAATTACCTTCATTAATGATAAGTATTTTGTTGTCAGAATTAGGTATTATTGGATTTTCTATACAATTTTTACATTGTGGCCCTACTTCTTCTTTTTTACAGGAAAATAAGATAAGTAATAGGCTTAAAATAGAATATCCAAACAGTAATCTCATAGTTGAAAAATTAGGTTAAATAAATAGTTTCTCAGTGGCATAGGTCTCCAAGCAATGGATTGATAGGTTTGGTTGAATAAATTATTTACTCTAAATGAGAGATGTAATTTTGTATTTCCTGATATATTAATTTTTTGACTCAATGCGATATCTGAAATGAAATTTGCAGGTAAATACCAATTATTGTCCGTACTGATATAACGTAAGCTTGTAAATCTATAGTTATAAATAAATTGTGTGTTTTTTATACCAATTTCCATAGTATAATTAAATTGATGTTCGGGAACATAAATTAACTGTTTGTTTAGTGATTCATTGATTTGTTGATACAATTCAATGTTGGTCGATTTTGTATATGCGTATTTTCCTTTAAAAGAAAATTGAAGTTGATTCATCTTTTTTGAAAGCGATAAACTGGTTTCTATGCCTTTATTCTCTACTTTTTTAAGATTGGTTGGTGACCAAATGGAAGATGAGGAAGGTTGCCACATAATCCAATTATCCACCAGCGAATAGAAACAATTTACTTCAGCGTTCATTTGAAATTTTTTAGTTTGTTCCGAACGGTATTTTAGTCCAATTTCACTCATCGTTGCTTTTTCTGGCATCAAATCAGGATTTCCTCCCGGATTCCAGTACAAGTCGTTAAAAGTAGGGTAGTTGTAGTTGATTCCCCAAGATGCTTTTAACAATAATGTTTTAATTTTTGGAAGCGTATATCCTGCACTGACACTGGGAGCAAACAAATTTTGATACTCATCCACTATCGTCATTCTATTAAAAACAGTTACTTCTAAAGTCTTAAAATTTTTAGTATAGCCAGTCAACCAAGTGTTGTTCAACCTATTTTTTACTCCAGTAACGCCATCTGCTAGTGCATATTCATATCTCACCTTAAATTTATTGATGAATAGACTGGAATTATTGATAAAGTATTTGCTGTTTAATTCATTAGTGAACAACATCGACTGGTTGTTAGAAATTAAGTCAATAGATTTATTTTCATAGACCAAATTATCTTTGATAAAGGAGCTACTAAATTTGTAAGACCATTTCTTTGTAAATCCTTTCCATTCCAACAGTGTTCTGAACGACTCATCTTTTTGATTTTCCTGATGATCTTCAACTACCATAGAACTTGCTAAATTTCTATCACTGTTGAAATACCAAAACCTTAGTCCTAACGTATTGTTTTTTATTTTTTTATAGATAGCTTGCTGAAAACCATATTGAAAATAATTTCCGTTTTCTAATTTTTCTTCAGGATGATTTTTTTGTGAAATGTTTTTAAAAGTAAAATCATTTTCAGCTCTTGAATGATAAAGATGTGTTTCCAAAAACCAATCTTTTTTTTGATTGAACGCAATTTTAATTCCGTTGGTCTTTTTACCAAAACTACCAATAGAGGAATGATAAGATAGAGAAAACGGCTTTGCAGTTGATGAGTATGATGGAGTGAAGTTATTTATTAAAACACTCCCTCCCAAGGCACCATTTCCGTCAATTAAACCACTTGCTCCATGATGTAATTCAGCACTATTAAAAAAGAAAGAAGGGTAAAGTGAAAAATCAATTTGTCCGTTCATAGGCGAATTAATTTCAACATCGTTCCACAACACTCTTGTGTGCGAAGCTCCTGTTCCCCTAAAAGAAACAGATGCCAATGAACCAGCACCATACGTTTTTACAAATACATTGGATTGGTGTTGCAATAAATCGGCTAAATTTTCACTTGAGGCAACAGCCGCAGAATCCATTTTTGTTGTGGTATAATTGTCAGAAACAGCATAATCAACAACAGTAAATGCCTTAAAATTTATAGTGTCTATTTTTTCTTGAGCTAACAATTTAGATGTTAACATTATGAAAATGATATATGTAATTAGTTTATACAAGTTAGTTCTTTAGGATTTTTACGTTAAATTATTGTTTCACTATTTTATGTATTGATTTTTGATTGTCTGTTGTAACAATTGTTAAAAAATAAATTCCTTTTTTAAATGAGGCAGTATTAATTGTTAATTGCAGTTTATTTACATATTCTGAACTTATTTCTTTGCCACTTAAATCTGTAATTAGATATGTAGAAACTTGATTATTAGTGAAAATAATTGTCAACATATCTTGAACTGGATTAGGATAAATTTTTTGTATAAAATCTTTATTTTCGGAAACAGAAGTACTCAATGAATGAATTACACCAACAGCATCTAAATCAAATCCACCTGTAGGAAATGGAGTAGGGAAAGGGTCGTTTATGATGTTATTTTCGTTATCATAAGTTCCATAAGTGGGGTTGATGCTGCCAACCACATCAATAATTTTTATGTGTGTGATATTATTTACATCTAAGCCAGAAATTCCATTTAAGTCTTCCAAATCAAAAGGAGTTCCATATTGAGCTCGGTATTTTCCTGCTAAGTTATGAATATTGGTAGCATCCATATTGGCATTGTTATCTAGCTGAACAGTATCTTGAGTGAGCGTATGAGCAGGAAATCTAAAAAAGTTGATACCATCGGAGCTAACTTCAACAAAAGCTAATTCTAAAAACTGTCCATCAAAAGAGTTTTCAAAAACAGCAAAATCTGCTCCTGAGCCATTTTTAATGGGAGTTGCAAAAGTTAAAATAGCACTGCCTCCATCTCCTAAGCTAACTACTCCATTTACACCTGATTTTCCAATAGCTGAACTATCATTTCCAGCTGTTGTTTTTCCTAATGTGGTGTCTGAGCTATTTTGCCAACCTCTGGTTATTACAGCATTAGTTGCCCATCCTACAAAAACCGAAGAGTCTTTGTGAATGGCTGTACTCCCTGTTAGTCCAGTAGGAGGAGCATAAGGCCCTTGTGCTATTAATTGAAAATTAAAAAGTAGCAATAGAATAATTATATGTTGTTTCATTTTCATTTGTATTGAAACCTAACAGGTTGTAAAAATTTGTTAGGTTTTGACAAGTTCACAAAACCAAAAGCCATTTGTTTGACTATTGGATGATAAAGCACAATCACTCGTTGTTTTAATGGTTAAAGGTCTATACACGATTTCTTTTTTAATAAAAGGAATCTTATTCTTGAAAATAGGTCCGTCATAACAAAAAGTATGGTATTCTCCATTTTCGCCACAAGGGTCAACATGAGAAGGAAGTTGCTCAAGAAAAGAAGCATCTATTTCTTTGCCTAGCCATTCTTGTTTTAAAAATCCATCATTAACACAACATAACATGGTTTTAAATTTTTTAGAAATAAAATCATTAATTAAATGGGTTGTATCCATTTTCCAAAGAGGAAAAACCGCTTTCATGCCTAGTTGTGATAAATTGTTTTCCCGATAAGTTCTTAAGTCTTCTAAAAAAATATCTCCAAAAATTACATGTTCAATGCCTTCTGATTTAACTTTCTCTAACACTTTACTCATTTGTTTTTCATAGTCCTCGTTGGTACTATTATTAACCATTACTTTTAAGAGAGGAATCCCAATAGACTTTACTTGTAAGTCTAATAATTCCTCTCTAATTCCATGCATCGAAATCCGCTTAAACTCTTCATTTATGGTAGTTAAAAGGTATTTCACGTCAAATTGATTTCCCTCTAACACTTGATGTAAACAATAAGCAGAATCTTTTCCACCGCTCCAACAGAATATAGCTTTCGGTAAATTCATCTGTTGGTTTAGTTGGTTTTTATTAATCGGCTTGTAGTTATTTTAGTGTTGCTTTTTAAACGAATAAAATAAACACCATTTTTTAATGTACTTACATCAATAGAATTAGTTCTATTTGTAAGGTGTTGTTGCGTGTAAACTATTTTTCCAGTAACATCAATGATAGTTAATTCATCAATTGTATTTTCTGAATCAATAGTTACATGGTCTTTTGCAGGATTTGGATAAAAAGAAAATGAATTGTTTTGAGCTATTTCTTTTACTGTAACGGTTTGGTCGTTAAAATTATCCATACAGAAAAAAGCAGGGGTATTCATTCCAAAACTGCCAACATCCGAAGAATTTAACATAAATACTAAGCTATCAATAGCTCCAAGCGAGGTTAAGTCAACCCACTGCCATAGTGTTACAATATAATCTAAATTGTTGTCCACAAATCGGTAATCTGCCAAATAAAAATCTACACTATCTGCAATTAAATTACCATTGGTATATCCTTTTATAGTTAATAGAAACCAATCGGGGTCATTTCCAGTTGATCCCCCAAATTGTTTGGCAAAAGAATCACCATCTCTCATGCTGTTGGCTGCATAAGTACTGTTGGTAATAAAAACTCCTGAAACAGTATTGTTTTGGGCCACACCTGATAAGCGAATAAGAGCATTATTTTGAGCTACTACATAATTAGAAGAGTTGTTCACACCTATACCAGTTCTTGAAGCGTACAAATTTCCAAAGCCAGAAGTTATGCTATCTTGTACATTTGAATAAGCAAAACCAGTTGACCAAAATCCAGGCAAACCCCAAGTAGTATCAAATACATTAGGAAAAATAGCATTTCCACTTGTGAAGTTATTAAAAAATTGACCATTGTTGTGTGTTCCAGACATATCAGAACCATTCCAAAAAGCTCCAGCAGGTATGATTAAATTTTCAAAATCTGAAACTGTTTGTGCGTTGATGTTTGTTGCGGATAACATTACTCCGAGCAAAGCTGTGCTTGCTATTTTGATTGTTTTTCTCATCGTTTAATTTTTTTTAATGAGTTAATAAATAAATTAATTCAAGCAAATGAGAGCCACAAACGGACATTCATTTGATTGTTCAAAAAAGAAAAAATAAAGTGAAGAGATTTTTGTTAGAAAATATTCTTCGCCCTTATTCCCGAAAGCTTTTGAAATTTTTTAGAGAGGATAAAATAAAGCCACAACTAAAAAATTTCTGTTAAAGGCAGGTCTCCTGACTCACTCCTTATTTTTACGCCTTCCCGATGGTTAATCAGTGGCAAAATGTAAAAACTTACAGAGCTTACAGTTGCGGGTACAGTTCAGGTTTTTCACCTGATTCCCTATTAATTCCAGATTTTAAATGCCGAAAAAACAAGAATTTTCAATTCTTTATTTTTTTGAGCATTCTCGAAATATTAGTTTTTTAATGAAAAACATATTTCGGAATCCGAAAACCAATAACACAACAAATGTATAAGAAAAAATTGAAAAAAGAAATTTTAAGAAAAAAGTTTATGAACAATAAATAGGTTACTGAACTTTCGGAGATAAAAGATGCTATATAAATCAAAACTTTTACGTGATTAAAAAACATCATTTTTTAAAAGTAACAATTTTGTTGATGTATAAAGGGATTCAAAGCATAGTTATA
>PCUH01000158.1:11631-18020 GCA_002770955.1 Flavobacteriales bacterium CG18_big_fil_WC_8_21_14_2_50_32_9
AAAATGAATGATGTTTTAAATTTATACCTATTGTAATTATATTTTAGTCCAAACTAAAATATAATTGTAAATGCTGATATAACATGAAAATAGTTCAATGAAGCGATAGCTGAAATTGGACTATATTGAATGTGTAATCGGTATTAATATGAATCGAGCCTACGGCTCTTGCATCACGGTAGAGTTTTTTATAAGGGTTGGGCTGAAGTCCAACCTTACAAAACAATCGAACCTATGGTTCTTTGTAGTATAAAGGAGTTCCGTAGGAACGAATACATTGTAACAACGGACTTTAGTCCGTTGCTAAGAAACAATAATAAACAGTAGTCCGTCAGCTGACGGACGAAACATATAAAAGGCTTTACCTGATGCATATGGTGGTTCATAGTAGATAATTATATAAATTATAAATTACTGATATTAGGTAATTTAAATTTTTTTATTGTTTTATAATGTATTTAAAATCAAATAAATATATCAATTCCGAAAGTTCAGTAGGTTATTAAAAAAAACTATTTAATATCTACTCCTCCAGAAAAATAACCTAAAGTAATAAGAATAGAAATAATACTTATAAAGACTACTAATTCTAATAGAAAATTTAGAATTAAAAAGTACCATTTCCGTTTTTTAGAAAAGACAAATGCACTCCATAATAATATGATTAGTAGCATGAAAAAGAAATTGAATATTCCCAAATTAAATTTTAATAGATAATCAAAAATATTCCCAACGATGATAAAAAGTATTCCAAATACTGAAAATAAATAGGTTTGAGCAATGAAATGTTCTCCATAGTGAAGACCATGTTTTTTATATGTGAGATAGGAAGTAAGTGATAATAAAGGAATGATAATAATAAACACAAATTGAGGAGAGATGATGCCAGCAGAAATAGTAAGGTCAAACAATTTTGGGCTAACCAACACAATTTGAAGGCCTGCTATGGTTAAAAAATAGAATAATATTTTACCAGGGCTTTGGAAATAATTTCGATAGCCGTTCCAATAGTTTTCAACTACTTTTTTGGGATAAATAATTAACTGTATAATTGTTGCAAAACCAGAGCGTTCGAGCGACAGAATTTGAGTAATGTAATCTGTAATAATAGAAAGAAATGTGGTTCTTTTATTGGAATGTTTTTGTCCGCAAGTAGCACAAAAAGTGTCTTGCATTGGCGTTTTACATATCGAGCAATAATCTTTCATAAAAATATTTTATTTGCTAACAGCATACTTTTGTTAAATTCTTTAGCATCAATCTTTGTTTTAATGTCAATTTCATTGAAATAATTTATTAAATTTTCAGTAGGCATGTTGCCTGTGAGTTTGTCGGTAGCCATAGGGCAACCACCAAAACCTTTAATAGCACCATCAAATCTTTGACAACCGTTTTCATAAGCGGCAACAATTTTTTCTTTCCATGTGGTTGGGGTAGTGTGGAGGTGAGCTCCAATTTCTACCGTTTTAAATTCAGGAATGATGTTACTGAACAGGTAACTGATATTTTCTTTATTGGATACACCAATAGTATCGCTTAAGGCAATAATTTGAATGCCTAAAGCAGCTAATTTTTTTGTCCAATTAATTACAATTTCGCTGTTCCATTCATCACCATAAGGATTTCCGAAAGCCATAGAAATATAAACCACCAATTTTTTGTTGTGTTTTACACAAAGCGATTGAATTTCTTCAACTGTTTTTAAGGATTGGATGATACTAGAATTGGTATTACGTTGCTGAAAAGTTTCTGAAATGGAAAATGGAAAACCTAAGTAATCTATTTCTTCAAACAGAACGGCATCATTTGCACCACGCGTATTGGCAATAATGGCTAATAATTTACTTTTGGTAGTCGATAAATCAAGATTAGAAAGTACTTCTGCGGTATCTTTTAACTGAGGAATGGCTTTTGGAGAAACAAAACTTCCAAAATCAATGGTATCAAAACCTACTTTTAATAGTTGGTTAATATACGCTGCTTTTGTAGTTGTAGGAATAAAATCATGCAAACCTTGCATGGCATCTCTCGGACATTCAATTAGTTTTATCATTTTTAACTTAAATAGTTTCTAACAGCAGTTTTTAACGTGTTTTTTACTTCTTCCCATGAGGTGTTGTTTAAACTTATAGGGTTTGGACTATCTTCTGCATCAATAAAATAGGTAAGAGCGTTTGGTGTCGATATTAAATAGTGTTGATTCGGATATTTTTTTTGATAGGCATCAATAATATCTTCTAAATTGAAATGTTTGAGAAGTTCAACCAAATCAAAGAAATCTTTTTTAACTCCTCTTCCTAATATTGCGTTAATTTTCATTGCGGCTATATCAATTTCACTATAAAATTTAAGATTATCAATTACTTCAATTGGTTTAAGTAAAAGATGTGGATAATGAATAATGTCAATTTTAACATTTTGAATGTAGCAAAACAACCCAAATTTAGCTTGTTGTTTTTCGTAAATAAAATCAGTTTTAAATTCGCTAATTAAAGCTTTGATGATAGTTTCAATGTCTAAACCTTCAACAGAAAACAAATCAATATCAATAGATTTACGATGACCAAATTTTAATGACAATGCAGTGCCATCAACAAGTGAACATGTTGATAATTCCTCTAAACGCATTAATCTTTTTAGTAAGGAAAGCGTTGTGGGTTCGACTGTTGAGTAGTGTAACATTTAAAATTTTCGATAGGTTCATCAATAATTGCGGCTGCTAAATGCAACCTGCTTTGCAAAAAGTGTTTGGTGTTTAATAGTGCTGATTTAATTTTATCGTTGCTATAAAATCTTCTACATTGCCTAATATCTTCAACATCTCCTCTTTCAAATATTCTAACAATAATGAATTTTTCATGCTGATTCGTGTCTATTTGATTCAAATCGACATCCCAAAATAAACGATGATTAAATGGCAAGTTCATATTCATTAATTAATTATAGTCCGTCTGTAAAGTCGAGAGTTTGGTTCAGAATGTTCGAGTTCGAGGCATTCGAAGTTTTGAAAATCAGGAGTTTACTTTTGTAAATGACTGGTTTTTAAAACGAGAATAACGATGAAATCGGACATTATGGACAAACTCTAATTAAAGCGAATTTACAATTTTTTTATTAATAGCCTTTATCAATCCAGGACCTTCATAAATAAATCCGGTATAAATTTGAACTAAATCTGCACCAGCATCTAATTTTTCCATTGCATCTTCGACTGAATGTATTCCTCCAACTCCAATAATGGGAAAAGCTTTATTTGATTTTGTTGCTAAATATCGAATTACTTCTGTGGAACGTTTTTTTAGTGGTTGTCCGCTTAAGCCACCGTTGGAAATTTCGTTGATGCGATTTTTGTCAGTTTTCAATCCTTCACGAGAAGTGGTAGTGTTGGTTGCTATTATTCCGTCAATTTTTGTTTGAGCAACAATTTCAATTATTTCGTCTAATTGAGAATTGTTTAAATCGGGAGCAATTTTTAATAAAATAGGTTTTGGTTTTGATTTCGTTTGATTGATTTTTTTGAGTTCGCCCAATAAATTTAACAAAAATGGCGTGTCTTGTAATTTAGTTAAGTCTTTCACATTTGGACAACTCACATTCACTACAAAATAATCCACATAATCGTGTAACGTATTGAAGTTAAATAGGTAATCTTCTAATGCATCATCGTTTGCCGTAGCTGTGTTTTTACCAATGTTTCCACCAATAATGATGTTAGTTTTTCTGTTTTTTAAGCGTTGAATAGCATCTTCAGCTCCTAAATTATTAAATCCCATTCGGTTGATTAGTCCTTCATCTTCAGTAATCCGAAACAAACGAGGTTTGGGATTTCCAACTTGTGCTTTAGGAGTGAGTGTTCCTATTTCTATAAACCCAAATCCTAAGTTAGCCAATTCATTGAACCAACGGGCATCTTTATCGAACCCAGCAGCTAAACCAACAGGATTTTTAAAGGTTAATCCAAATAAATTTCGTTCTAATTTTTTGTTGGTTACTTCATATAATGTTCGCATCAACCAAGTTCCACCAGGAATTTTTGAGATAATTGTCAACCATTTTGTAGCAAAATAATGAGCCTTTTCGGGTTGCATGGCAAATAAAAGAGGCTTTACAAAAAATTTGTACATACAATAAATTGTTTTTTACAAAATTACTAAAAATGAATGTTGTAAGTGATGAAATTCAATTAATAGAACCCAATTTATTTCTTACTTGCATCAAACAAAAATGCTTTTTCATCTTTAGACAAGCTGTCGTATCCTGATTTTGCTATTTTATCCAAAATGGCATCTACTTTTTTTTGATGAAGTATTTTTTGCTTGTTGTATTCTTCGTCTGTTTTTGTTTTTCCAGGTTTTTTATAGACTACTCGTATATTTTTTTTGGAAGAAAATAGGTGTTTAAAATAGTTTAGCCATTTGCTAAAACCTAAGGTAATATCTTTTCCCTTTTTTAGTTGAGTGATAAAAAGAAACCCGAAAAGAGCACCTCCAAGGTGGGAAATATGTCCTCCTGCATTATTTTGAGGTATGCTAATTAGGTCTAAAACTAAATAAAAAATAGCAATGTATTTTAAACGAACATTTCCTAAAAAAAGCAACCGAACTGTGAAATTAGGAACATAGGTTGCCGCAGCAATTAAAACAGCTATAACCGAAGCGGAAGCACCCAATAAAATGGAAACAGGAGCTAATTGATTGAATACTGGAAAGATATTAAACGTAATAATATAAACTAAACCTCCAGCAAAACCACCAAGCAGATAAGTAGCAACAAGTTTTTTTTCATCTAAAAATTGCATAAAAATTTGTCCACCAAAATAAAGTACTAACATATTAAACAAAAGATGCATTAATCCTTGGTGCAGAAACATATAAGAGATAAATGTCCATGGTTGGAATATTAATTGACTTAATTCAGAAGGAAGTGCCAACCAACTAACCACTAAACTTGCTCCTGAACTACCTGTGAAAAAGAAAATGAACAATCCAATTAAATGCACCAACACAAAAACAGCTACATTAATAAATATGAGCTTTATCAGTGCTGTTCCTGTTTTAAATTGATGTTTTAAATCGTTAATGATATTCATACTTGTTAATCTTATTTCAAAGGTTATACTTAACCACAGAGTTTCTCAGAGTTTTTTTTCACTGTGTCCCACAGAGTCTTAATTAGTTCAACCCTATTAAATGTTAGTTTATAAATCTTTTGATTCCATTTTTTAGAGATTTTACATTAAAATTTAATAAAAGTCCAACCTTGCATTTTGATAGTTTTAGATAGGTAAGTACTTGAGCTGTGTGAACATCAGTTAATGTTTCAACTGATTTTAGTTCAACAACAACACTATTCTCAACTAACAAGTCAATTCTGTAACCCACTTCAAGTTTAACATCGTGATAAATTAAAGGTAATGCTTTTTGTTTTTCTACTTTAATTCCATTTTGTAATAATTCATAAAAAAGACATTCTTCATAAGCACTTTCTAACAAACCAGGGCCTAATTCTGAGTGTACCTTAAAAGCACATTTTAAAATTTGTTCTGTTATTTGATTTATTTCCATGTATTATATTTTTTCTGTGTCACTCTGTGGAAAACTCTGAGAAACTCTGTGGTTAAAAGAAAAAGTTAAAATCAATAAAACTTATTTCTATCTGCTTTCCAGTATTTTATCAAAATAAAACCAAACAACATTCCACCTAAATGGGCAAAATGGGCAACATTGTCGTTCGGATTGTTGGCAAACCCTGAATAAAGCTCAAAAACACCATACATAATTACAAACCATTTGGCTTTAATAGGGATGGGAGGGAAGAGTAACATTAATTCTGTGTTAGGAAACAACATTCCAAACGCCAATAAAATACCAAAAACAGCTCCTGAAGCTCCAACAGTGCTAATATTGATTAGTATATTTAGCTGACCAGAAACTGGGTCGGAGTAATTTCTGTTTGTTTGCAAAAGTTCGTAACCATTAGTTACAATATAATCCATTTGTTCGGGCGTAACAAGTTCATTCAGAGGTATAATTCGGATGTAAGCTACTAACAATTGAATTAATCCTGCACCAATTCCAGTTGCCATATAGTAAATTAAAAATCGTTTTGGTCCCCAAACTTGTTCTAATACCTTTCCAAACATCCAAACAGCAAACATATTAAAAAATATATGCGAAATTCCGCCATGCATAAACATATAAGTAACCAGTTGATGCGGATAGAAATTATCACTTGTAAAATAATGTAGAGCTAAATACTGTGTAACATTAATACCTTGTCCAGCCAAAAACTCAGTACCTAAAAATACTAACAAATTAATGATGAGTATATTTTTTACTACAGGAGGTATATTTCTAAATAAATTTTCTAACATATTAATAATTAAATTG
>PCUH01000158.1:18028-20954 GCA_002770955.1 Flavobacteriales bacterium CG18_big_fil_WC_8_21_14_2_50_32_9
TGATTTAATGCTTGCACTTCGTGCAATTGCCATAGCAATGCCTTCGGTTTGTACTAATTTAAGCTCAGCTTGGTGATGTTTAAATTGTTCCAATAAATTTTCAAAACTATGCTGAATAGGTTGGTTGGATAATTCAACAGGAACTCCGTTGATTATAAAGGCCGTTCGTCCGATAGCATTAAAATTAAATCCTAATTTTTTGATGTCGGGTTCAATTTCTCTAATTAATTCAGCATCAGCATTACTAAGCTCAATTGTTTCAGGAAAAAGTAATTGTTGAGAATGTCCGTTTCCGTTTTCTAAATGGGTTAAAAATTTTTCAAACAAAATCCTTTCATGTGCCCGTTGTTGGTCTATAAATAGGTGGTTGTTATTAAGTTGAGTAAGTATGAATTTTTGATGAATTTGAACGACTGTTTTTGTTTTTGTTTCAAACTCTTCATCCCAATTAGAAGTAAAAAGTTGTTCGGTTTGTGTTGGAGTATCTTCGCTATTCTTTATAGACTGAGCATGGGAGATGGCTTTTGTATTTTCCTCAAAGTTATCGTATAAATTTTCCCAACTGGTAGCATTTTTATTAATGGTTTTTTGTGAAGGTGAAAAAGTTTGTTTTTCCTTTTCAAAAGGGTTAAAATTTGGATTGACTCTAATGGTAGGGATTTTTACTTCTTCTTTGTATTTAGAAAGAGGAATATCAAAACTTTTTTCTTGTTCAAAATCAAGTGTAGGAGCAATGTTGAATTTTCCCAACGCTTGTTTTACGGCTGTCCTTATTATAGCATAAATAGAGCGTTCATCTTCAAATTTAATTTCGGTTTTGGTAGGATGAATGTTGATATCAATTTTTGAAGGATCAACCGAAAGGTTAATAAAATAAGAAGGAAATTGTTCTTTATTCAACAGCTGGTCAAAGGCATTTTGCACCGCATGATTGAGGTAGGCATTTTTTATAAATCGGTGATTGACAAAAAAATATTGCTCTCCTCTGGTTTTCTTTGCAAATTCGGGTTTAGTAACAAAACCTTCCAATGAAACTATATCGGTGGTTTCCGAAACAGGCACTAATTTAGTGTTGTATTTATCACCAAAAATAGCGACAATACGTTGTCTGAAACTTCCAGGGTTGAGGTTAAAAACTTCATTTCCATCATTATACATACTAAAAGCAATGTCGTGGTGAATGAGAGCAACCCTTAAAAATTCATCAATAATATGTTTAGATTCTACGCTGTTGGATTTTAAAAAATTTCTTCTCGCAGGGACATTGAAAAATAGATTTTTGATAGAAAAGGTGGTTCCTTTAGCACAACTGTAAGCTTCTTGTTCTTTAATTTCGCTACCTTCAATACTTATTTTTGAACCTAATTCTGCATGCTCTTTTTTTGTTTTAAGTTCCACATGAGCAATGGCAGCAATAGAAGCTAATGCTTCACCTCTAAACCCTTTGGTGTGCAGGTTAAATAAATCTTCGGCAGTTTTTATTTTTGATGTAGCATGACGTTCAAAACTCAGTCTGGCATCTGTTTCAGACATTCCTTGTCCGTTATCAATAACCTGAATTAAGGTTTTTCCAGCATCTTTTATAGAAAGTGAAATGGAAGTTGCACCAGCATCTATGGCATTTTCTAACAATTCTTTTACAGCCGAAGCAGGGCGTTGCACCACTTCACCCGCAGCAATTTGATTGGCTACAGCATCTGGTAAAAGTTGAATAATATCTGCCATTAATTTATTTTTTTTAAAGGAACAAATTTACTAAGAAGAATTGAGAAGTGGAAGTGCAACCTTTTATACTTTTCCAACATGTGCAGTACAATTTGAAGTTTATGTGTTTCGCTAGAGGTTATTATTTCTAACTTAAAACAATATTTTCACTACAAGTAATCTCAAAATAGTGGGTCTAAAAACATGAACTAAAGTGATGTGAGGTCATCAAAACAATCATTAGATGTAGTTATTTTCTATTTAATAGAATGTTAAACAAGTAATAATTATAATTATTAAAAAATTATTTATCAAATAGTTAGTTTATTTTTTTATTTATTTGAAGACGTAATGTTTGAAAAAAATTATTTGTGCTTTAATTGGTTAAGAATTATCTTTGGCAGATAGATGTTTTAAAATGAAGTTGATTTTGCAACCTTTTATAATTTTATAGCGTCCTTAATATGTTCTAAATCAGTTTTCTTTATAATAAACCTATTGCACGATGAGAAACCTATTATTAGTATCACTTCTCTTATCTCTTTCCTTGAGTACATTTTCTCAAAACTGGATGCAAACAGGTGGTGGAGCATTTAATGATGAATCTTTTGATGTAGAAGTTGATGCTGCGGGAAATATTTATTCTACTGGTTATGTTACAGCTACAACTGTCTTTGGGTTAAATTTAAATGTTTCAACCAATGGGTTTAGTGATGTTTATGTTTCCAAAAGTAACCCGAATGGAGGCTATGCTTGGGTAAAAACCTTTGGAGGCACTTCTGCTGATAGAGGATTGGATATTGCAATAGATAATTCAGGAAATAGTTATGTAACAGGTTATTTTAATGGAACGGCTAATTTTGGTTCAGTAACATTAACTTCTGTAGCAAATTCTCAGGATATTTTTGTTGTTAAATTAGACAATGCTGGAAATGTTATTTGGGCAATTTCAGAAGGAGGTTCATTGGTTGATATTGGCTATGCTGTTGAAGTGGATAATTTAGGAAATGTAATTGTAACAGGGCAGTTTTTAGGAACTGCTCAAATTGGAAACAATACTTTCACAAGTGCTATTGACCCCAATACCAATCTTCCCGCATTCGATATGTTTATTTCTAAATATGATGCAAATGGAGTGAATTTATGGTCGCTTCAAGGAATTGCCAAATATGATGACAGAGGATTGGCTCTAAAAACAGATCAAAACAACAATATTGATGTT
>PCUH01000158.1:21047-28844 GCA_002770955.1 Flavobacteriales bacterium CG18_big_fil_WC_8_21_14_2_50_32_9
GGAAATGAAATTTGGTTTAAACGATTGGGAGCATTTCAAACATTAGTTTATGATATTGAAATTGATAATCAAGGCGATGTTTACATCACAGGCGATTTTTTGGGGAACATGGCAATTATTGGTAGTTTAGGAGTTACTTTCTTAAATGGAAATTATACCTATCGAATGTTTATAATAAAATTTGATGCTACAGGAGAGATTATTTGGATGCAAGAAGACGACTCAGAATCTCCCATATCTTCAAAAGCAATAACATTAGATGCAAATCAAGATGTTTATTTAGCAGGAACTTTTAAATGTGTGTTTACGGAATATGCTGATACGCTAGGCTCTGGGATATTTAATTCTGTTGGGTTTAATGATGTGTTCATCACCAAATACAGTAAACTTGGAGACAGACAATGGATGCGGCAATATGGTGGACCATTTGATGACAATTGCTCAGGAATTGCAATTAACCAAATAGACAATCCAATTATTTCAGGCGGTTATGCAAATTATTTTAATATGCCCGTAGGAGCGAATTTTACTCCCATACAAGGAATAAATTTTACTCCTTCAAATTTTTCAAGTTGTAATATAAATCTTTATTCTGTACTTAAATCACATGGTAGTAAAGATATTTTTATAGGACAACCAGTTGATACTTCTGTTAATCACTATTTTTATTACATAACACAAAATTGTTTTAACAGTGAAGTGCCATGTATTCAACCTAACTGTCCAGATTCATTGGCTTTTTGTGGTGGTGGTAATGTGAATTTAAGTACCTACACTTCAGGAAATGGATACTATAATTACAATACTAATTTATATTCTCACATAGGACCAATTTTTGACTTTTTGTGGAATACAGGGGACTCTACAAGTTCTATTGGAGTATATACTTCTGGTTTGTATTCTGTAGATGCCAACAGAATAGATGGGTGTTCATTACATACAGACAGTGTTTATGTTACAGTTAATCCCATACCTCAAATGCCATTATTGTCAGATGATTATGGGTTTAATACGTTGCAACCAATTCAATATAATGATATTGCTATATGTGCAGGAGATACAGTAAACACATGGTTTACCAACTTAGATACCAATTATTTGTTTACATACATTACACCCACAGTTACTTATAACGATTCGCTTTCTCATCCTATTTATATTGCTTCAAATTATACTGTAATGGTTGTTGACTCTAATGGATGTATGGAAAGCGATATTTTTAGTGTATCAGTTGAGCAACCAGCAAGTGATACCATAGTTCCTTACCTCATTCAAATAGAAGATACTGTGTGTTTAGGACAACCTGTACATATTTTGATTGCCGACTCACTCACAAATCCTTTAGGAAATCAAGTTCCTTTTTGCTCACCTGCATTGGTGGCTCATTATTGGAATGGTTCAGGGGGGAATCCTTCTCCAACATCTCCTTCTTCATGTTTGAATGGACTCTTTACTCCTCCAGCTACAGGTTGGTACACCATAACCGTTTCATTTATTTTAGGCTACAACAATATTTGTGGTATAGATACAACACATTATTTTATTCAGGATTCGGTTTATGTTGTTGTTAATCCAAACCCAACTACACCATCAGGATTTACTGTTTCTGGAGACCCTTTACTTTGTCCTGGCGATACATTAAACGTATGGACAAACATGGTTATACCAGGATTTTCTTGGACAGGACCAAGTATTATTTATACATCACAAGGAGGAGATTCTATTTTAGCAACGCTTCAAGGTACTTATAGTTACACAGGAACTTTGGTAAATCCAGTTACAGGATGTTCTACAAATAATGCAGGAGGAAGTTTTACCGTTAATGTAAAACCAAGTCCCGTAATTTTTTCAAATGTGCCAGACAACATCATTTGTCCTAATGATTCTATCTTATTAACTTGTCAACAAGCAGCATTATCCTACACTTGGTTTGGTCCTTTAAATAATATTGTAGGAAATACGCAATCATTTTATGCGAGTACACCCGGTTTTTACCATTGTGTTATTGTGGATATGGATGGATGTCAACTTACTTCAAACACCATTGAACTTAAAGAATACAATACACCATTTTTAATAATAGATCCTGGCACAGAACTTTGCCATAGTGGAGCAATTCAAATTACCGTTATTTTTAGTGGTTCACCCACTATTAATTGGTTGCCTCCAATTAACTCATCTTCGGCATCAGTAATTGTTAATCAACCAGGAGTTTATAAAGTTGAAGTTACCCAATGTGGGTTTACAGTAACAGATAGTGTAACAATCACTTCTTCAAATTTTATTGCAACCATAATACCGCTAACAAACCTTACCATTTGCCCTGGTGATACGGCAATTCTAACAACAAACCCTGGTATGGCTGCTTATGAATGGAGTCCGATTCCATTTTTCGGCCAAACATTAATAACAACAACACCAGGAAGTTACTATGTTAAATTAACCAATGGATTAGGCTGTTCATCTATGTCAGATACCGTTCAAGTTAGTTATTATCCCGGAGGTGTTGTTCCTAATGTATCAAATACTATAATTTGTTCTGGAGATACTTTTCAACTTTATAACCTAAATAATGGAGTTGCAACAAATTGGTTCTGGGATTCTACATTTTCTACTCCAGCATTTGTTGGCGATTCAATTTCACTTTTTGGAATAACTTCTGATACAACTATTTATGTTCAAAACACAGATTCATTTTGTAGTAGTAATTTTCTTTCGGTTTCAATTACTGTTAATCCAGCATCTCTAGCTCCAATAATTAATGGAAGCGATAGCGTATGTTTTAATAGTGTAATTCAATTTTCAACACCAACGATAACGAATGGCACATACAATTGGAGTGGACCAAATAACTTCACTTCATCTCAGAATTCAATTTTAATTACTCCTGCCGATTCAACAACGGCTGGGTATTATTATCTTTCCATTTCTGATAACCAATGTAGTAGTCCAACAGATAGTATCTTAATTAATTTACTTCCATTGCCATCAATAAACTTAAATTTAGGGGATACTGTTTTTAAATGCATCAATGATACACTACTTATTTATGCCAATGGAAATTATCAAAATATTCAATGGAACGATAGTACAACATTAGACAGCATAAATATTAATTTTCCAGGGTTATATTATGCAACCGCAACAGGAGTAAATGGATGTACTTCAATTTCTGATTCTCTTTATGTGTTTAATTTCCAATTATCAATTCCTGTGGTAGATACTTTCTCAATTTGCTTTGGAGATAGTGTGTTACTATCATCCTCTTCTGGTCAACTTTATGATTGGTACACAGATTCATTAACTTATATTACAACAGATTCAACCTATCAAACACCAGCACTTTTTTCTTCAACCTATTACATGGTTTCATTTATTGATAGTAATGGTTGTCAAAGTGCTTCTGATTTGTTTTATATTGCGGTTTCTCCTGCAAATGGAGCTCCTAATATTTATGGAAATACAACTATTTGTGAAGGACAATCCTTATCATTATACACCGATAATTTACCCGGAGCAACTTATCAATGGAGCCATAATTCCACAAATTTAGGAAGTAATATAAGCCTCACAATCAACAACATAACTTTGGCTGATAGTGGCATTTATTATTTAGATGTTTTTGGTGTTAATTGTATTTCATCTCAAGGAAGCATTAATATTACTGTTGTTCCATTACCTGCAACACCTCAAATATTTGGAGATACATTGCTTTGCGAAGGAACAACACTTCAACTTTATTCCAATGATTCGTTAGGGTTAATGCATATATGGACTAGCCCAAATTTTGCTACTTATTACGCTGATACATTAAATCTTACATCTATTAATTTGACCGATTCAGGAACATATTACCTAGTAGTAGCAGATTCAAATGGCTGTAGTTCGGGAATTGATTCTATTCATGTATCAATAATACCTTCTCCTACTGCACCAATTATTTATACAGACAATGAAATTTGTGAAGGAGATACGTTGTTTTTATCAACAGATTCAGTTCAAGGAATTTCTTACTTATGGAATGGACCAAATAACTATAACGATAGTAATTATTTAGATACACTACTTAACGCAACAAGTTTAAATACAGGAATATATTCTGTTACACTTACCGATTCTAATAATTGCTCATCTACATCATCAGCTTTTATTCAAGTGTATGAATATCCAATAATTAACTTAGGAAGTGATACTATTGTTTGTATTGATTCTGTATTAACACTTGAAGTAGCTCCTTTTTATAGCTCTTATTTATGGCAGGATAACAGTACGGATTTTTATTTTGTTGTTCAAGATTCAGGTTGGCATTATGTTACTGTTGAGTATGGAGGAGGTTGTTCAACAACAGATTCTATATTTATTCAATTAGACAGTTGTTTAACCAATAGAGTTACAAATGTATTTACACCAAATGGAGATGGAATAAATGACTTTTTTGCAATAAAAAACATTGAGTATTTTCCAAATAGTCGGTTAGAAATTTTTAACAGATGGGGGAAATTAATTTATGAAAGTAATGACTATAAGAATGATTGGGATGGAGCGAATTTCCCAAGTGGAACTTACTTCTATATATTCTACCCGAACGACCCGACACATAAATCAAAAATTCAACGAAGTCAGGTTACACTTTTGAGGTAGTGGTAAAATTGATTAATAAATTATTTATTCTGTGTTTTTTTTCATAGCATGATTTTTTTACTACTTTTGGAAACTAACTAATATTTAATTTATCCTCATGATGTTAAAAACCAAAACTTTAATCCTTACGTTATTTTCTATTTTTATACCTTTCATCACTTTCGCTCAAGAAACCAGTACAGAGCTAAGTATTGATCAAAAAATTGATGCTTTTTTCAGACCAATTGCTGATTTTGTTGGAGGAATCATTTTTTTTCCTGTTTCAATAGTAGGGCATTCTGTTCCAATTGTTTTAATTGTATTGATAGGAGGAGCATTGTATTTCACCTTGTATTTTAAATTTGCGAATTTCACATTAATAAAAACAGCTATAAAAATTGTTAAAGGAGATTATGATAAGTTAGATCATCATGAAGCAGATGTTGCTGAAGGTGATGTAACACCAGGAGGAGCTATTTTTGAAACAATTAATGTTGAAAATGCACAAGGAGAAGTTTCTCACTTTCAGGCATTAACAGCAGCATTGTCTGCAACAGTTGGTTTAGGAAACATTGCAGGAGTAGCAGTGGCAGTTGCCATTGGCGGACCTGGAGCGACATTATGGATGATTATAGCAGGGTTTTTAGGTATGGCATCTAAATTTACCGAATGTACATTGGGAGTAAAATACAGAGAAGTTACTGAAGACGGAACAGTGCACGGTGGTCCCATGTATTATTTATCAAAAGGGTTAAAAGAAAAAGGAATGGCAGGTTTAGGAAAAGTATTAGCCGTATTTTTTGCAGTGATGTGTGTAGGAGGTTCATTTGGTGGAGGGAATATGTTTCAAGCCAATCAAGCAGCTGCTCAGATTATTCAACGCTTTGATATTAATCATGGAGCTGCAGGGGTTATATTTGGTTTTATTATGGCAATTGTTGTGGGAGTTGTAATTATTGGAGGTATTAAAAGAATAGGTTCAGTAACTGAGAAAGTAGTACCTTTTATGGCCGTTATTTATGTAGGAGCTGCTTTAATTATTTTAGGAATGAATTTTAGTTTAATTCCAACTGCTTTCGGGCTAATTATAGATGGAGCTTTCAATACCAGTGCAGCTTTAGGAGGAGTAGTAGGTGTACTTATTGTTGGTTTTCAACGGGCTGCTTTTTCCAATGAAGCAGGTGTTGGTTCTGCTGCAATTGCTCACTCTGCAGTTAGAACAAAATATCCAGCCAGTGAAGGTGTTGTTGCTCTATTAGAACCATTTATTGATACCGTTGTAATTTGTACTATGACTTCATTAGTTATTATCATTACTAACATTGAAGGCAGATTTTTTGAATATGGTCAAGAAGGTATTCAAGGAGTAGAATTAACGGCAAGTGCTTTTGATTCAGTAATTCCAGGGTTTTCTTGGGTGTTAACAATCGCAGTTGTTTTATTTGCGGTATCAACAATGCTTTCGTGGAGTTATTATGGGTTGCAAGCATGGAAATTTTTATTTGGTAAAGGAAAAACAGTTGATATTATTTACAAGATATTGTTTTTGATTTTTGTTATAATAGGTTCTTCTATTGGATTGGGAGCAGTAATTGATTTTTCTGATGCTATGATTTTTGCTATGGTATTTCCAAATATCATAGGATTAATTCTGTTATCACCTAAAGTGAGAGACGAACTTAAATTATATAAGGAAAAAATTAAATCAGCCGTTAATTAGATGAAAATCAACGATTACTTTTCTTTTACGCAAGGTGAAAAAAGAGGTGTTGTTTTTTTTCTCTTACTTATTTTTCTACTCTTACTTTCTTTCCCCTTGCTTGATTTTCTTAAAAAAAATGAAAAGCCCGATTTTTCTGAATTTGAAAATGCCATAAACGAATTTGAAAAAACTAAAAAAACAAATAATACTACTAACAACAGTTTTAAGCAAGAAGAAAATACGGTTGAAAATATAGAACTATTTTCCTTCAATCCAAATACAATTTCAAGTGAAGAATGGAAAAAACTCGGATTTAAAGACTGGCAAATTAAAACCATTAATAAGTATAAATCAAAAGGAGGAAGTTGGAAAACTAAATCGGACGTGCTTCGGATTTATGGTATAGATACTGCTCATTATGAGCAATTAGAACCTTATATTCTTTTACCTGAAAAGATAGCATACCAACAAAAATCTTTTCCAACGTATGAGAAAAAAACTTTTCCTAAAAGTGAATATCAAAAGAAAGATTATAGCATTAAAGTGGATATAAACACCGCTGATACTACAGCACTAAAACAACTCAAAGGAATTGGAATTGGCTATGCCAAACGTATTGTTAAGTATAGAGAGGAATTGGGTGGTTTTGTCAGCATACAACAGCTTAACGAAGTATGGGGATTAGCTCCTGGAACATTCGAAAAATGTTTGCCTCAATTGGAAATAAGTGTAGAAAATATAAAAAAGATAAACATCAATACTGCTACCTCCGATGAATTAAGAAATCATCCTTACATTAATTGGAAAATAGCCAACTCCATTGAAAAGTATAGAAAAGCCAATGGCAAGTACCAATCACTAGACGATTTGAAAAAATTGCATTTGCTTGATGAAGAATTCATTACTAAAATAAAACCTTATTTAACTATATAAAAAAAACCGATTGACAACAATCGGTTTTTTTTATTTTCATTTTTACGAATTAGACTAAGCAAAAATTTCAGTTGCTTTAAAATGAAAATCGCCTTCAATTTTGGCGTTTTCATCACTATCCGAACCATGCACAGCATTAGCTTGAATAGATGCAGCATAAATTTTACGAATAGTTCCTTCTGCTGCATCGGCAGGATTGGTTGATCCAATTAATTTTCTAAAATCTTCTACTGCATTTTCTTTTTCTAAAATAGCAGCTACAATTGGTCCTGACGACATATAATCAACCAATTCACCATAAAAAGGACGTTCTTTATGTACTTCATAAAAAGCACTAGCTTGTTCTTTAGATAGTTTTGTGTATTTCATTGCAACGATTTTGAAGCCGTCCTCGTTAATCATTTTTAAAATTCCTCCAATGTAGTTTTTTTCAACTGCATCAGGCTTAATCATTGTAAAAGTTCTGTTTGTTGCCATTATTATATTTTTATGATGTGTAATTTTTTGGATGACAAAAATAGCTATTTAAAGAATAATTATGA
>PCUH01000034.1:0-147 GCA_002770955.1 Flavobacteriales bacterium CG18_big_fil_WC_8_21_14_2_50_32_9
CCATAACGCTCGTTATCAACTATACCATCACCATAGCCTATTCCTAATCCAGGATAAGGTATGCCGTTAGAATCTATCGCATCTTGAACTATTTTGGTTAATGGGTTGTCTATACCATCATTATCCATATAAGGTCCTTCGAAAAAA
>PCUH01000034.1:193-404 GCA_002770955.1 Flavobacteriales bacterium CG18_big_fil_WC_8_21_14_2_50_32_9
CATTATCTTCATCTAAGGGGTCTCCATTATACGCATATCCTAAGCCTCTTTCTGCATCACAACCTACATAATCGTCAGAAAAATTTCCTAAATCTGCATCTACAAACTGACCAAAATAAGTTTCGGTTAAGGTAAATGTCGAACGGTTTATCATTTCATAGTTATAAAAAGTCATGTTGTTTACCTCATCATTGGTGGCAAAAGCAAAAGC
>PCUH01000034.1:443-1835 GCA_002770955.1 Flavobacteriales bacterium CG18_big_fil_WC_8_21_14_2_50_32_9
TCATGTTGTTTACCTCATCATTGGTGGCAAAAGCAAAAGCTTGTCCTCTAATTTCCATACCTATAGATGGCCCACCTGATTCGGAATGTACATTACCTTTATCATTAAATACAAACCAGATGGTAGTATCTCCAAACAATCGAATATCACGTTCAACTCTGCAATCTATATCTCCTATTAAATCGTATTTTGGATAATCCCCTTGCGATGGATCGTAAAAATCATCGCCATCTCTGTCATAAAAGGGAGCTAAGTGCCAATCTTGTCCTAAGGAAGGATCGCCATGTGCTGGCCAGTTGAGTATCACATCTGGTATTTGGTAGCCAGGGAAATTGGTGGCTTGCGTGGTTGTTCCATTCGCAACATCATCTAAACCTGCTTGAAACCATGCTACAAATTGATTTACTATCGGTCTGGATATGCCAAAAAACTGATCGAATTTGGTACAGGTTGCTGCATTTATTTCTGCCGTACTTGTGTTTAACGGACCTGGCCAAAAATCATTTCCATCTGCTCTGAAAGTAACTGCGGCTAACTTCAATTGTCCATTCACATCTAAACCTCCCATCCACAATGCTCCTGCAAATATGGATGTGAAACGAGGGTCACTAGCAGTTTTTTGTTTGGGTACATTATAGGCAGCTATTCCATTCGCTCTATCCATCCACATACTTCCGCCTGTACCTTCTACTCTGGCTCTTACGTTGTTCAACTCTAAGGTGGCAATTGCTGTTGCTGAGGCACAGCCCGCTGCTGGCGTTGGATTGTTGCCCCCACCTTTGTTGCCGTTTGTAGTTGGCACATTTCTAGCTGAAAGAGATAAAACACTTGATATCGCTATTAAAGATACTAATAGTTGTCTTTTCATAATTATTGAATTTATCATATACTTTTATTAAGAAAAAAATTAAAAATTAAGTTGAATACCTAAACGAATTCGTCTTGGTAAAGCATAGTTATCTGGGTTTGATTCTAATTTGGCTAAATATAAATCTCTATATGCTTGTTCATCAATTGATGATGAAATTAAATTCTGCCATTCAGCAGCTTCTAAGAAACCATCATCATCTGGATTTCCTGTTGCACTAAAAACATCTATCACATTAAGTGCATCAAATAAATTCAGCACTTGAATATATATATTAAGTGAAGCCTCTTTTTTGTCTTCATCTTCGCCTTTACCCCATTTCAAGTCTATATTTCTATCTACTTTCAAATCTACTGTTGAGGTCCAAGGTAAACGAGAAGCATTTAACTGTCCTTGTTGAGGTGAATTAGGTTGACCTGTAATTTGAGTACCTATAAGACGAGAGGTTCTTGTATAAGGAGTTCCAGAACCAGAACGAAGTGTTAAGTACTCAAATTACAGGTCAACCTAATTCACCTCAACAA
>PCUH01000034.1:1854-13160 GCA_002770955.1 Flavobacteriales bacterium CG18_big_fil_WC_8_21_14_2_50_32_9
CACAATAGCATGTCGTTGATCAAAATTAAGAGGCACTAATGTCCTTAAATTTCCATTACCTGACGAAACAAGTCCTAAAGATGTCGTTGTACTAGAGCCTGTTCCGTCAGCAAATTGAAGGGTATAAGCTGCTCTTAGGGTTACATTGCCTTTTCTTCTTAAATCATAGCTCACTGTCATACCTTTTACAGTACCAAAATCTTTATTTTCAAAAGTAAAATAGTTACCAGGAAATGCTCCAATAATTTGAGATACTTGAATTTGGTCTCTAAATTCTCTGTAAAATGCAGATAGTTTAACAGCTGAATGCGAACTTAGTTTTTGTTGGAATCCTAACTCATAATCGATAGTTTTTTCAGCTTTTAAATCAGGATTATTAAATGCGGTATTATTTCCTAAATGATTAAATCCACCTTGATTAAAATTTAAATAACTTAACAAGTCCATTCTATTTCCTGATGAAGGACGTTGGGTTAAGATATCATAATGAGCAAAAAATAAGGCTTCATCAGAAATTGGGAAAGAGAATGAAATACGAGGAGATATATTCACTTGAGGATCAAAATCTTTGAATGAAGCACCATCTAAATCTCTAAAAACATTATTTTTATTAGGGTCAACCAACCAAGGATTTGGTATTCCTGATGCGTGTAAAATTGCAGGATCTGAAATTTCTTCACCATCCGCATTGTACCATGTATCTCCATCTCTATATCCAGTAATTTGAGTTACTTTAGGATCTGTTGCATCATTTACATAAACAACAAAATCATCTCCAATATTTGCTGGTTTCTCTGGTATATCTAATTCTGCTACTGTTTTAACAGGAAACAAAGAAAACTTATCTTTTAGTACAGATTGATTCGCATCATATCGGTCAATTCTAACACCTACATTAAAAATTAAATCATCAAAAGCAAATTTATCTTGCAAATAACCAGCAATGTAGATAGGTTGAAAGGATGGGTTTTCTCTTGTATAGTTACCATTAGCATCTTTCTTTGTAAAGAAATCATCTAAGCTAGGGTTTCCAGAAAGTTTTTTTCCTGTATGGTCGTATCCAAAGTTACTCATAGCACCTCTAGCTCCGGTATAAATTTCGTCAGGAGTAAACATTCCAATGTTCCATACATCAGGGCCATAAGAATCAAAATCTATCCAATCTAAACTTGTTTCTGGAAGACCCAACGCTTTTCTAAGATTTTTATCAAATTGATTGTGTTCATTTGCATTGTATGCTTGTTCGAATAAGAACTGAGAAATACCTCCACCTCCTGCTCCAGGAAATTCGATATATGTTCCATCAAGGTTACTTCGTTCTGCAATTTGGGTATTAACTAACCTTCTTCCTAATGTCCATAAACCAACTGGGTTAACCGTATAACTTCTTTCATTTCGTTGCTCATATTCAAAACCGATTTGAATAGAGTGGTTCTTTAAACTTGCACTTCCTGAACCTGTGAATCTAAATTGTGTTTGTTCTTGTTTGAAATATTGATTTGAAACGGTACCCATAGCGTTAAACATATTATAAACGTCAATTGGTACATCGCCATTAACTAAACCACCATTTCCTTGCACACCTTCTATTGTTGATGTAAATGTTGGATCTCCAGCAAAAATATCATAATAACTTTGTGTGTAGTTTGAAAGTATTGGATTTATATCTCCACTTTCAAATTCATAATTAATTGTGTTTGGATTGGACATGAATCCAGTAATTATTCTAACAGTATCTCCATTTTGATCAACAATAACTTGAGATGTTACATTTTGGTCAAAAGTATTGATACGTGTAGTGGTAAATTTACCGATATAACCATAATGATTAAGCTGGTCTTTATGGTTTTCGTCCTGAACAGTTCTGTTAAAATTAGAATAATCAGCTTGAAAAGAAATGAAAGCATCTTTAATTACAGAAGCATTTTCTTCATCTGTGCTATTAGCAAATCGTTGTGTATATCGTGCGTAAGTTCTCCAAGTACGTTGGATATCTTGTTGATTGTTTTGAGAGTTAAACAATGCATTACGTCTATTAAATCTGTTTCTATCGTTGTAATCAAAAGAGCCACCTATTGCAATATTAATAGAAGAAGAAACATTAAAATCAATTTTCCCAGCTAAATTCATTCCTTTTCTAGATGCGTTTAATCGGAAAGGAATTTCTTCTAAATCTTCTTTTTTAACGAATTGAGCATTATTTACAACACCTGTTTGAAAATCAGAACCACCTGAAAAAGGTGTTGCATTCAATTGTTCCATAACGCCATCTTTAACTTTATAGTTTTTAACAGCATTTGGCTGAGGGTCAACATCATATTGTAATTCGCCAGAAAGGAAAAACCCAATTTTAGCATCTTTTTTATTTCCTGCTGAATCTTTGTGGAACATAATTGGACCAGATAAACTGAATCCAAATAAATTAAACCCATGGTCGTCTAATCCTATGATACCGTCTTCTCCATTTTTAAATCCAGAAGTCAGGTATTCGATACCTCCAAACCACTCTTTAGATGCTCCTCTAGTAGTAATATTTACAATACCACCTGTAACATCACCAAACTGTGCTGGCAAGCCACCAGTAATTACAGATACTTGCTCAATGGCAGAATTTGGTAGATTTTGAGAACCTCTTACTTTAATACCATCAATATAAGTATCCGTTCCAGAGCTTCTCGATCCTCTAATATTCAAATCTGTTGAACCATCATCTTTTGAAAATACACCACCAACTGTTTGTGCAACTGAAACTGCTGAACGACCAGGCATTTTAGCAATATTTTCTCTAGTTACCGTTCCTCCTGATGAAGTTTGATCCTTACTAATTAAAGGTTCTTGAAATTCAACTACCTGAAATTCTGCTAAATCAACTCCTTGACCAGCTTTTAAATCTGGTACAAAAGTAATTTTTCCCCCACTTACAGTTACGCTATTAATTTTTATATCTTGATAGCCTACATATTTGGCTACTAAATCATAAACACCAGGAGTTAATGCTGTAATAGTAAATTTACCATCAAAATCGGTTTGGGCTCCAGCCACTTGTGAGCCACCCTTCATTACAACAATATTGGCAAAAGGAAGAGGTTCTCCTGTTTCCTTATCTACCATTTTACCTTTAATAGTTCCTTGTCCAGATTGGGCATAAACCATAGATATAGACAATAATACGGTTACAAAAACAGCTAATTTTTTTAACATATTTTTTAATTTAGACTTTAAATATTTTGTTTAGTGCAAATAAATGAGGCGTAAAAGTAATTAATATTAAAACTTAAAACCAAATTATTTTGCGTAAAAATAGAAATACTTTATTAATTCTTACCATAAAAATAAAAAGAATTGCAAAAAACACTTTTGTTAAAACATAAGATATACATTGAAATAGCAAAGCAGAACGATATGTAACATAATCAAAATCAGAATAAAACATACTTTTATAAGGTGTTAAGTTTTAGTTAGCTTTCCCATAATTAATTTTTTTTTTTAATTTATTAAAGAAATTTCTAAAGCACGCTTCACTTCATTTTAAAAAATTAATTTTACGACATTGTTTTGAAAAAATTACTTCAAATATTATTACTCCCTTTTTCATTGTTATATGGAGTTGTTATTTATCTTAGAAATAAGTGTTATGATTGGGGTTTATTCTCTTCTGTAGAATTTAAAACAACTATTATTTCTATAGGGAATCTTGCTATTGGAGGAGTAGGAAAAACTCCTCATGTAGCTTATTTAATAGAACTTCTTCAGTCTAACTATAAAGTAGCAACATTAAGTAGAGGATATAAAAGATTAACATCTGGTTTTATACTTTCTAATGAAAATTCTACAGCTGAAGATATTGGTGATGAACCATTATTATATAAAAAGCGATTTAATGATATACCTGTTGCAGTTGATGAAAAAAGGGTTAACGGAGTAAAGCAATTAACAAAAACTTATCCTAATCTTGATGTTATTCTATTAGATGATGCTTACCAACACCGAGCTATCAAACCTCACATTAACATACTAATTACTGAATTTGAAAATCTATATACAACTGATTATTTACTTCCATCTGGAAGACTAAGAGAAGGAGTTTGTGGAAGTAATAGAGCTGACATTATAATAGTATCAAAATGTCCAACAATTTTATCTCCAATAGATAAAAAAAGAGTGATACATGAATTAGTTCCTAAAAAAAATCAACCCATATATTTTTCCTATATAAAGTATAAAAAACTAATACCTTATAATGCTTTAGCAAAAGAGCTTCAACCTGATTTTAACTCATCCATATTATTATTGACTGGAATTGCTAACCCTATACCTTTATATTATGAATTAAAAAATTCATATACATTTGTAAAACATATTTCATTTAATGATCATCATGTTTTTACGGATGAAGATATTTCTAAAATAAAAACTGTTTTTAATGAAATCATTGGAAATAATAAATTAATCATAACTACAGAAAAAGATATAATGCGATTATCTTTGCCAAAAATAAATAACCAGATTAAAGAATTTCCGATTTATTACATTCCTATAGATATTGATTTTCATGGAGAAGATAAGCAGGAATTTGACAATAAAATTTTAAACTATGTTAAAGAAAATAGAAGAAACTAAGCAATTTTTAAGAAGTAAAACATCGTTACAGCCAAAAGTAGGAATTGTTTTGGGAACAGGATTAGGCAATTTATCTACAGAAATTGATGTTGAAATAGCCATCCCTTATGAAGAAATTCCTAATTTCCCTGTTTCTACTGTTCAAGGTCATTCAGGAAAATTAGTTTTTGGATATTTAAACAATGTTCCTGTTGTTGCAATGCAAGGCAGGTTTCATTATTATGAAGGATATTCATTGCAAGAATGTACTTTTCCTATTAGAGTAATGAAAGCCTTAGGCATCGCTCAATTATTTTTAAGTAATGCAAGTGGCGGAGTAAATGCCAAATTTGAAGTTGGCGACATTATGTTGATTACCGACCATATTAATTTATTGCCCGACAATCCTTTGAGGGGTAAAAACATTGATGAATTAGGGCCTCGTTTTCCTGATATGAGCGAGCCTTACGACAAAAAACTTATTCATTCAGTAATTAATATTGCTAAAACAAACAACATAAAATTACAACAAGGAGTTTATGCTGTACTTTCAGGGCCTACATTTGAAACTCCTGCAGAATACAAATATATGCAAATTATTGGGGCTGATACTGTTGGCATGAGTACTGTTCCTGAAGTAATTGTTGCCCGACACATGGATCTTCCTTGCATGGCTTTATCAATTATTACAGACCTAGGTGTTGATGGAAAAATAATAGAAATTAGTCATGAAGAAGTGCAAGTTATTGCGAAAGCAGCTGAACCAAAAATGACTTTATTAATAAAAGAACTATTAGCTGAATTGTATTAAGGGTTTAGTAAACTTCAAACTAAAAAAATGAACATTTACGATAAATATGAAGCTGTAATTGGATTGGAAATTCATGCTCAATTAGCTACCAATAGTAAAGCGTACGCTTCCGATTCTGCAAGTTTTGGTGATTTACCAAATACCAACATTAGTCCAATTACATTGGGGCATCCAGGTACATTACCTGTGTTGAATAAAAAAAATATTGAGTTTGCTGTAAAACTAGGCTTAGCATTAAATTCAACCATTAGAAAAGTAAATGAGTTTGCTAGAAAAAATTATTTTTATGCAGATTTACCTAAAGGATATCAAATTACACAAGACAAAACTCCTATTTGCAATGGAGGTTATGTTACCTTATTCCCAAATACAGTAAAAGAAAAAAATATCTCCATCACTAGAATACATTTAGAAGAGGATGCTGGAAAAAGTATGCATGACCAAGACCCTTTTAACACGTTAATTGATTTAAACAGAGCTGGAGTTTCTTTGGTAGAAATTGTTTCTGAACCAGAAATAAAATCGTCTGATGAAGCTTATGAATATGTTACCCAAATTAGAAAATTGGTTAGGTATCTCGAAATTTGTGATGGAAACATGGAAGAAGGAAGTTTACGATGCGATGCCAATGTTTCTGTAATGTTAAAAGGCTCAACAACTTTTGGAGAACGAACTGAAACCAAAAACATGAACTCCATCCGAAACGTGAAAAGAGCCATTGATTTTGAAATTAAACGACAAATAGATTTAATTGAAGCAGGACAACGAGTAGAAATGGAAACCCGAAGTTTTAATGCTGCTGATGGTTCAACTACACTCATGCGAAGCAAAGAAGAAGCACATGATTATCGTTATTTTCCTGAACCAGATTTACAACCTGTTTTAGTTGAAGAAAATTATATTACTGAAGTAAAAAAATTACTTCCTCTACTGCCTAATGAACTTTATAAAGTTTACACTAAAGAATATGGATTGTCTGAATATGACGCCAACCTCATCATTGAATCGAAACCTTTAGGGCTTTACTATAATGAATTAACTCAACATACCAAAAATTACAAAGCAGCTTCAAACTGGTTGAATGGTTCAATAAAATCATATTTAAATGAAAATGGAATTACCATTGAGGATTTTGTTCTAAAACCCATGAAAATTGCCGCACTTATCCAATTAATTGACGATGGAAAAGTGAGTAATACGGTTGCTTCTCAGCACATTTTTCCAATAATGATTAATCAACCTGACATTGAACCAATGGCTATTGCAGAACAAAATAATCTTATCCAAGAAAGTAATGCTGATGATATTAGTAATTATATTGATATTGTTATTGAACAAAATCCAACTGAAATAACACGATTCAAAAATGGAGAAAAACAACTCATGGGATTTTTGATGGGGCAATTAATGAAAGTTTCGGAGGGAAAAGCTGACCCAAAAAAAGCAAATGTGTTATTAAGAGAAAAATTAAATTAACTACTATATTTGTAATTATTCAGCAACCAATTTATCAATAAAATAGTGGCTGAGTAATAACCTCTTTTTTAAAAATTAAAATTCAATACGTATGAAAAAAATATTTTATTACAGCTTAATATTCACTTTTTTTATTGCTTGTTCTGATGAAAATACATCAACTGATGAAAAAACTGCTACATCCACCATTTCTGGAAACATAAGCAACCTCCCTTTTGGAACTTCCATATACTTAGATTATGTTGGTACCACAGCAATAGACACAAAAGACACTACAACAATTGCTAACGATGGAAGTTTTAATTTTTCTTATACTATTGAAGAATTAGGCTACTATCGCATTAGAATTAACAATCAAAGTTACATTAACCTCATTTTGAATCAAGGTGAATCACCCGTTATTACTGCTGATGGAACAAATTTAATGAATACTTATAAAGTAGAAGGTTCGGAAGAATCAAAAAAATTGCGTGATTTTAATCTAGCCTATCAAACAAATGCTCAATTACAAGATTCATTAGGCAGATTGTATCAGCAAAACCAATCAAACCAAGAATTATTTGTGCAAATGCAAATAGCATCACTTACTTCAATCAGTAAAATGAACAACTATTTTGCGAGTATAATTAACGAAAAACCAGCCTCTTTAGTGAGTTTAGCTGCAGTTCAAATGTTAGACATCAATGAATATGCTGATTTGCATAAAAAAGTGAATGAAGCTCTTAACGAAAAACTACCAAACTCTCCTTACACTCAAAATTTCAATCAGAAATATCAAAAAATAGTAAAACTTTCTCCAGGAGCTGAAGCACCAGAAATTACGCTTAATGATGCGAATGGAAATCCTGTTTCTTTGTCTTCACTGAGAGGGAAAGTAGTTTTAATTGATTTTTGGGCTTCGTGGTGCAAACCTTGTAGAATTGAAAACCCTAATGTTGTTGCTGCTTATGATAAATTTAATAAAAATGGATTTGAAGTTTTTAGTGTGTCATTAGATGGAATGCCACAACAACCAAACGCCAAACAAGATTGGCTCAATGCAATTGAAAAAGACAACCTTAAATGGAAAAACCATGTGAGTGATTTAAAAGGATGGCAATCTTCAATAGTTCCTTTATACGATATTTCGGGCATTCCTCTTACTATTTTATTAGATAGAGAAGGAAAAATTATTGGCAAAAATTTAAGAGGAGAAGAACTACATAACAAATTAACTGAAATTTTTGTAAACTCTTAATCCTCTTAGTGATGTCAACTCCTATCCCAACACTAAGTGAGCTTGTTCCTTATTATCATCGAAAAGATTTATTGGAAAAAGTAGTTATCCAACTTAAAAAAGAATTCAATTGGGTTAGTTTAGAAATTAATTTTGTTGGAAAAGATATAACTCCTTATCAAGAATTGTATCAGCAAGTTCTACCTTTAATTGATGACTTATTAAATAATGATTACATAAAATTGTTATCTCTTCTATACAGAATAGACATTGAAGAAGATTTTCTTAACAAAAAACTAAAAGAAAATCCACACGCAGATACGGATGAAATTATTACAGATTTGATTTTGAAAAGAGTACTTCAAAAAGTGATTATTAGGGAAATGTATAAGGCTTAAAACTCTTTTTTAATATAAAAAGCCAAACAACCATAAGGGTATTTTGTTATAGTGTACAATTTTGAAATGCTAATAGCAAAATGGGGACGAAAAAATTGCAAAAAAAACTTTACTTCTTCCCAGGATTGGCATACATGTTTACATCATCAAGCGTAATTACCTTATCACTCAAAATAATTAGTCGTTCTACAATGTTTCTCAATTCTCTGATGTTTCCTGTCCAATTATACTCTTTTAAGGTATTTAAGGCAGATAATTCAAAAGATTTTTTGGCTATTCCATGGTCTTCGCAAAGCTGCGTTAAAAAATAATCTGCCAACAAAGGCACATCATTTCTTCTTTCATTTAAATCAGGTACATGAATTAAAATCACGCCCAATCGGTGGTACAAATCTTCTCTGAAATTACCTTCAGCAATTTCTTTCATCACATCCTTGTTGGTTGCCGCCAACACCCTCACATTTACTTTTATTTCGCTTTCTCCACCCACTCGGGTAATTTTATTTTCTTGCAAAGCACGCAGCACTTTTGCCTGTGCCGATAAACTCATATCACCAATTTCATCCAAAAATAAGGTACCGCCTTCCGCTTGTTCAAAACAACCTTTACGTTGTTTTATAGCCGATGTAAACGCTCCTTTTTCATGTCCAAACAACTCACTTTCTATTAATTCTGAAGGAATGGCAGCACAATTTACTTCCACAAATGGAGCTTTACTTCTTTCAGATTTTTCGTGCAAACTACGAGCTACTAATTCTTTTCCTGTTCCGTTGCCACCTGTAATTAAAACTCGTGCATCGCTCACCGCCACTTTTTCTATCATGTCTTTCACTTTTAAAATAGCTTCCGATTCGCCAATAATTTGCGTTTTTCCTTTACCTCCTACCTTTTTTTGAAGTTTTCTGGTTTCTTGCACCAATTCTTTTTTATCTATAGCATTTCTAACCGTAATCAACAAACGATTTAAATCAAAAGGTTTAGAAATAAAATCAAATGCCCCTATTTTTATGGCTTCAACAGCAGTTTCAATTGTTCCATGCCCAGAAATCATTACTATAGGCGTTTCTATACCGAATGCAATGGTTTGTTTCAACACATCCAAACCATCCATCTTAGGCATTTTAATATCACACATTACCAAATCATATTTCTTTGATTTGATTTTTTCTAATCCCATTTGACCGTCTTCTGCTTCATCTATAATAAATTTTTCATACTCCAAGATTTCTCTTAATGTGTTTCTTATTGGTCGTTCGTCATCTATGATTAAAATTGTTGCCATACAGTTTCTAGGTTTTTATTTAAAACGTAAAAATAAGAATTTTAAGAGAATATGTTGGGCTGTTCTTATATTGGGTGTACGATAAATTTCCCTTATTTAAACTTATTTAGACCTTCAAGGTTTTTAAAACCTTGAAGGTCTTGTTATGATAATGACAAAAAGAGAAATTTATCGCACACCTCTTGTATTCGGATTTTGATGTTTAAATTTGATGAAAATTTTTTACTACCAAGTATGACCTTAGAAGAAGCCCAACAACAAGTGGATAATTGGATAAAAAAAGTAGGTGTTCGCTATTTTAATGAACTTACTAATATGGCGATGCTTACCGAAGAAGTAGGTGAAGTGGCCCGAATTATTGCTCGCAGGTATGGCGAACAATCTGAGAAAGCCTCCGACAAAGAAAAATCGCTTGATGATGAATTGGCTGATGTGCTTTTTGTATTGATTTGTATTGCTAACCAAACTGGAGTAGATTTAACCAATGCGTTAGAAAAGAATTTGGAAAAGAAAACCCAACGTGATAAAGATAGGCACCAAAACAATCCTAAATTAAAGTAACAATGACTACTAAAACAACTGATTTTTTTGAAATGGTCTTTGCTGTGGCAAGAGAAATTCCTAAAGGAAGAGTTACTTCTTATGGAGCTATTGCTAATTATTTAGGCACAAAATCAGGAGCAAGAATGGTGGGTTGGGCAATGAACAATGCACACCAACAAAAAGAAAAAGTTCCAGCACATAGGGTAGTAAATAGAAACGGGCAACTAACCGGTAGGCATCATTTTGAATCACCTTTTATAATGCAAGAATTACTAGAAAAAGAAGGCGTGAAAATTGAAAACAACCAAATCATCCACTTTGAAAAGCATTTTTGGAATCCTTTAACAGAATTGGAACTATAAACCGTATTTTTTATGTTTATAGAAGCTTATTTGCTGTTTTTTACATTTCAGACATTTTATTTCTTAAATTTGTTTACTCAATTACAAAATTATGGCAACAATTTTATTAGAAGGAAAATCAGCTTCAACCATTAAATTACTAATGGAATTAGCCCAAAAATTAGGTGTTAAAATGACTGTATTAGACAATTCCAACATAGAAGATATGAAGCTTGGTCAATTCATGGATGAAGTAAGAACAAACACATTTGCAGAGGAGGAAGAAATTCTAAAAAAACTTACTGAAAAATGAAAGTTTTGTATGACAAGTCTTTCAGTAAAAGCCTTGATAAAATAAAAGACCAAAAAACCAAACTTGCCCTCTTAAAATTTATTGAAAACCTAAAAGCTGCCAGTACACTTCAAGAAATTAAACAAATAAAAAAGATTAAAGGTTTTAAAAGCTACTACAGGTATCGTTTAGGAGATTACAGAATAGGACTTGAACTCACCAAAGAGAATAACATTCTGTTAATCATTGTAGCCAAAAGAAACGATATTTATAAAAAATTTCCCTAATCCGCATTTTTGGAATCCTTTAACAGAATTGGAACTATAAACCGTATTTTTTATTTAATTT
>PCUH01000119.1 GCA_002770955.1 Flavobacteriales bacterium CG18_big_fil_WC_8_21_14_2_50_32_9
GTTCCAAGTTTTGTAATCGGCACGAATATTTTTCACCCCTAAATGGTCTAAATGTCCCATTCCTGTTACAATGTGTTGGGTGATATACCTGCTTTCGGGCATGCCCTTAAACCATGTCCAGCCACCGTTAGAAACTTGCAATTGTTGCAATTTCATTTCTGCTCTACCTAACTCATTGCTCATTCTGTTCAAGTCGAATAACAAGCCTACACGCTTTTTACGTTCACCTTCATTTTGAGCGTTTAATACCCAAGGCGTTTCTTCTAATAACAAGGCTTTTAACTCCTGATTTTTCTCCAAGTTAGATAAAAATGCTTCGGGCGTACTATTTTTCCAGCTTTCAAACACGTTTTTAATTTTCGGATTAGAGTTCGCAATGTGCGTAGCAATAGAATTTGCATAAAAACGACTAAATGTTTGCTCGGCACATTCGTATGGATATTCCATTAAGTATGGCAATGCTTGTATGGCGTACCAAGCCGGATTAGAAGTAAATTCTAAAGTTAAACGATGATTCTTCATGGTGCTTGAAGAACCAGAAGCCAATAATTTATTGAATTTAAAATTGGTTGTTCCTTTTCCTCTAACAGGCAATGGAAGTGATTCGGTTACCAACATTCGGTTGGTCAACACCGGAATAGCCATTTCTTCACCATCGGTAAAGTTGCCTGATTTTGCAATTACTTTGTAAGTGATAGCTCCAAACCCTTCAGGAATAGCTATTTCCCAACTTACAGAGGTGCTTTTTCCTTTTTTAGTGGAGAACGTGTTGGTTTCTTTTCCAATCAACAATTTATCCGAAATAGGTTTCATGGTAAGGGCATCAAAGAAATAAATTTTTGCCTCGCCTGTCAAGTCTTTTTCAGAAAGATTAGTGATTTTAGTGCTAAAAGTCATTTTATCATTCTCTCTGAAAAAGCGTGGTGCATTCGGGTAAACCATCAAATCTTTTTGCGTAACTGTTTCTTCGTAAATCATTCCTGTTTTCAAATCTTTGGTGTGAGCCAAGCCCATAAATTTCCATTTGGTTAAGGCTTCAGGAATTGTAAATTTGATGATGATTTCGCCTTTTTCATTGGTTTCCAAATGAGGAAAGAAAAAAGCCGTTTCATTAAAGTTGCTTCTGGCTTTTACTTCATCCATTCCAACTTCACCTTTTTGCTGTTGTTCAGCTACTTTTTCTCCAGCTGCCAATGTTTGTGAAACAGTTGTTGCATCCATATTTTTATCTTCATCTTTACTAATTATCCCTCCAGAAGCTCTAGATTTTTTTGGAGATGATTTGCCTGTAGTTTCTTTTTCTTCTAAAGCAAACTCACTTCTTTCCATTTCTACATCATCTAAATAATCTCCTTCAGATTGAGGACGATTTGCTGACATATAATACCCATAATTATTGTATCGATAATAGTTAAACCCAAACCAATTGAGTTGGTCGTAATATATGGCTTTTAGGTTATACAAATACGGATTCCAATCTTTAGCTAATAATTGTGCATTTTTATCGCTAAAACCATTGTTATTTTGCCAATAGCGCTGACTGTAATCGTAATGATGCACATTTAATCCCCAGTAATTTGGTCGGAAAGCATCTAACGAAGCATCATATAAAGCTGCAACCATTTCAGCAGCTACTTTTTCTCCTTTTTTACCTTTAATTTTTAGCTTCCACTCTTCTTCTTGTCCGGGCAGTAATTTGTTTCTAAAAGTTTCAAATTCAATATCCAATTGTTTGTTTGTGTGCGGAACAGTAACCGTAGAAGTATAGCTAAAATTTCTGCTGTGCTTTACAAAAGTAAAATGTACATTAAAATTACCTCTGTATTTTTCCAAAATAGGAATAACAATTTTTTTCTGTTCTACATTAAGTTTTAATCGCTCTTTGGCAACAATTTGTCCTTTATGTTCAATTTCATACAGTATATCCACCTCTTTGGCTGCGGTAGCTAATAAAAATACGGCATTTTCTCCAGGCTCTCCTTCTGCTTTAACGGATGTGAACCAACCAATATCGTTGGTAGAAGGATGTTTTTCATGTTCGCCATACACATTAAAATACTTAATTTCTTTTACTTCCTGACCAAATTTATCTTGACAAACAGCTTCCATCACATACCAACCAGAAGTCCATTCTGGTAATTTAAACAAACGAAGCGATTTTTTGTTGGCGGTATTAAAATCATGGTCGTAAACTTTGGTGTTTTTATCCCATTTATACACATTATTTTCTTCTTCATACTCATCCATAGGGAAATGTTGCCCATATTCATTTTTGGATATAAGTTTAATATCTCCTTTGTTCCAGTAGCTTTTTTTGTAAATTTTGGTGGGCATTTTCAACGACCATATTTTTACATTTCCTGCGGCAGCTTCCAACTCACCATTTAGGTTGGTAGTAGTAAATGTAATGGTATCTACATCATTTTTATTGATTTTTTCAGCAATACCAATGTTGATGTTTAAGGCTTTATAGCCCACACTCACATAAGTAGTAGAACTATGCGTTTCGCCATTAATGTCGGTTACATCAGCATAAATAGTATAAGAGTAAGTAGGAGAATATTTTTTATTGACCGATTTATCCGCTTTAGCAATAAAATCAATCTTGAACTCACCATTATCATCGGTAGTGGTAGTTCCGTTGGTGATTTCCATTTGTGCCGATTGAGGCCAGTATCCCCAACGGTAGTAACACCAGTAAGGGAAAGAAGCATTTCTTACTACTCGGTAACTTACTGTTGCTTCATCTAAGGCAGCACCTGAATAAGTTTTGGCGTTTCCAATAACATTTACATTTTCTTCTAATTTGTAAGTACCTTTTATGGGTTCAAACTTTACCTCAAATTTTGGACGTTTGTATTCTTCCACAGAAAAATATTTTGAACCGTGTGCATCATCAATATACATTTGTCCGTTTAGTCCGTTGTTGGGAGCTACAAAAGAACCGCTAAATGTACCGTATTCATTGGTAGTTAATTTTAAATCAGCTACCTTTTGATTATTCACATCATAAAAAGTTACTGTTGACTTAAAATTCGTTTTTATTTTATTGTTGTTGTCAGGATCGGTTTCCAACACAATTCCTTTAAAATAAACCGTTTGCCCCGGACGATAAATGGCTCTATCCGTAAAAAAGATAGTGCTAGTGTGGGTTTTATTATCTTCATAATAATTGTATTGATAATAGCTATCTTCGGTATTTAATCGGTCATCTCCTTTGGAAAAATCAACATAAAAATTACGGTACTCTATACTGCTCCCTACACTAAAAAATCCGTTGGCATCGGTAGTTTTGGTGGCTAAAGTTTTCCATTCATAATTACGAAAAGTATAGTTGTATTTTTGGTAATACAATTTTGCAGAAACACCTTGTAAAGGTTTTCCTGAATTTCTGTCCATTACAAAAAATTCCATGGATTCGTTGGTATTTCTTCTGGTAAGGTAACTGATGTTGCTCACCCAAAATGGCGAAATGGCAACGGCTTCTTTATCAAAATGAAAAGCATTGGTGGTGGAAGTCAACAATACATAAAAACCTTTTTCTAAGGCGTCTATTTTTATTTCTCCCGAATGTTCTCTTAAATCGCCATCATTTACCAAAGTGGTTTTCCATTCTTTAATCAGTTTGGAAGAAAGTAGTTTTTCGAGTCTTTTTTCGCTATCATTATTTTCGTTCCATTTTTTAAAATCGTCATAATCTATTTTTACCAATTTGTGAAAAACCGTATCTAAATTTTTGTAGGAAATCAATGCTTTTAGCGGTTCATTAGGAATATTAGCGGTTTCGGTTTTAACGTTTAGCGATTTTTTGTTCAGTTCATTTTCCAATTGTTTACATAAATCTGCTCCGTAAGTGTTGGGGTATTTTTTAATGGCATTTCTGCACATGTTCATGGCAGTTTTTAAATCCCATTTGTATTTTTCAGGCTCATTGATGGAATAGGAATTTCCACGAGCTTGATACACTTTTGCCATTTCATAAACTACTTCGGCAATCGAAGAATCTTCAGGAAAACGTAAATATAGTTTTGCTAATGCATCATAATAAAGTGTATCGGCATTATCGAAAGCAGCATGGGTTTTTACAAATTTTAATCGTTTTAGTTCAACATCTATCAATGCTGTTGGATTAGAATCGTTAATGTGAATGTTGGTCAAATTTTGCAAGGTTTGTAGGGCGTAAAATTTTAACGAAAGCGAATCTTTTGATGAAATTTTCAGTTTAGAAAAAGTAGGAAAAGGCATAATGTAAGAAGAATCATCCAACACAAATTCATATACTGGTTTGGTTATATTAGGTTCTTCGTTCATAAAGAAATTGATGGCTCGGTGGGCTAAAAAATCGTATAAAAACGGACGGTAATTTCTTGCATTTTTCTCAATAATAATTTCATTAAATGTCTCAATAGGCGTTCTTTTTAAACTATCGATGTTTTTAATGGAAAGCTGATAGTGTTTAATGGTTTCTGTGGTAATTTTTTTCAAATCCCAAGTAGCAATGTCATTGTTTTCAAAATTGGTAGTAGCCGAGCGATTATAAAATTTCCAACGGTTATTTTGATAATACATCCAATACAATTCGCCAATAATGGAATGAAGCATTGGGCTTAAAGGGTATTCAGCAGTTTTGGCAACACTATCTAATTCGTTGAGGGTTTTTACAAAAGCATTTTCTTCCACATAACTTTGCAACTTTGCTTTTACAATGAGGGCTTTTACAATTTGCTCATGATTTTTTTCAGCAACAGCTTTTTTGGCAATTATGGCTACTTCGTCAAGTGCAGATTTGGTCAACCCATTTTGCTCTAGAGAGTCAACTACTTTCCATTCTTCTTTATACACATCGCCTTTGGCATAAACTAATACGGGTTGGCGGGTATTGTTATCCTCAGACACACTATTTGGTGAAGAACATTGAATTAAAAAAGTGCTTATAAATGCTACCAATAAAATGTAGCTGAATTTGAACGTTAATTTTTGCATAAGTTTTAGGTTTTACGGGATAGATGCAATGAAATATAAAATTGCATAAAAATTAAAACAAAAAATAATGTTTTTTTAATTAAACGCTAAAAACCCTTTTATAGCAAGAACAATTTTATATCACCGACTTAAACTGGCTTAAAAATCGCACATCCCCTTCAGAGTATAAGCGTAAATCATTGATTTTAAATTTGAGCATGGCTATGCGTTCTATTCCCATTCCGAAGGCAAAACCAGTATATTTTTTACTATCAATACCACAATTTTCCAACACGTTAGGATCTACCATACCACAGCCCATGATTTCAAGAAATCCAGTATATTTACATACGTTACATCCTTTTCCTTCACACACAGAACAAGAAACATCCATTTCGGCACTGGGTTCTGTAAAAGGAAAATAAGAAGGGCGTAATCTAATTTGAGTTTTTTCACCAAACATTTCTTTGGCGAAATACATCAATGTTTGTTTTAAATCAGCAAAAGAAACATTTTCGTCAATGTATAATCCTTCCACTTGATGAAAAAAGCAATGTGCCCGAGCAGAAATGGCTTCATTTCTATATACTCTTCCTGGTGAAAGGGTTCTTATAGGAGGCTTGGAATTTTCCATTACTCGTACCTGAACAGAAGATGTGTGCGTGCGAAGGGCAATTTCTCCTTGTTCAGCATCCACAAAAAAAGTATCTTGCATATCTCTGGCAGGATGTTCAGGAGGGAAATTTAATGCAGAAAAGTTATGCCAATCATCTTCAATTTCAGGTCCTTCAGAAACTGTAAAACCTATGCGTGAAAAAATTTCAATAATTTCTTTACGAACAAGAGAAATTGGATGACGGCTGCCTAATTTTTCTGGAAAAGCAGTTCGTGTTAAATCTGATTTTATTTCCGCATCAACAATTGTATCGTTTAGTTTTGATTGAAAAAAATCAAATTTTTCTTGTGCTTTTTCTTTAATCTCATTAATTAGTTGCCCTACTTCTTTTTTTTGTTCATTGGGAACATTTTTAAAATTTGCAAATAACTCTTTGGTAACACTTTTAGTTCCCAAAAATTTTATTCTGAATAGCTCCAATGCTTCTTTGCTGTCCGCTTCAAAAGTGGCTATTTCACTTAAAAAAGTGTTTATTTTTTCTTTCATCTCTATCTTTTAATAGTTCACTACTTTTTTATCTCTCGCAATCCCGAAAGCTTTCGGGAGCAAAGTTCGCAAAGGCTTTAAAGGGTTTACAACACCACGAAGTAACACCGTAGGTAAATTTCACTTGTACTATTTTTCATATGTGTATTTTTATCGTTTTTTAATTGTAATATGTAATCGCCATACAAAATATTCATTAATGTAGGTGAGCATTTTTGCTTATGGTTTATTTCATCAGTTAATAGGAACAGCGAGGCTTTTAACTTTTTCTTTTTGCCTTCACTAATTTTAACAGTTAAAAAAACTAGCGAAATTTATCAAAGGTCGCTCCCTTAGTTCATTCTATATATTTCTAATCTTTACTATTTTTTTTCTAAAAAGAAAATTTGCGTAACGCAGTTATTGGCGATTTTTATGAGACGCTATTTACTAATTTTAACAATCATCTTCACATCTTCCAAAGGTCTATCTCTTTTATCTTTTGCAACAGCTGCAATTTTATCTAACACATCTAATCCCTCAATCACTTCACCAAAAACGGTGTAATCCATATCTAACTGTGGAGTCCCTCCTATAGTTTCGTATATTTTATATTGCTCTTCAGTATAAGTAACTCTACCTTGTTTACGTTGCACTATTTTATCTAAATCTTCTTTAGTATATTTTTTTCCTTGCACAATATAGAACTGACAACCCGAAGAGGCTTTATCTGGATTTACATCATCTCCCATTCGAGCAGCAGCTAATGCTCCTTTTTTATGAATGAGTGTAGCGTTAAATTCAGCAGGAATAGTATATCCAACATCACCATTACCTAAAGCCTTTCCTTTTGCAGCGTTTTTAGAATCAGGATCACCACCTTGTATCATAAAACCTTGAATTATCCGATGAAAAAGCGTTTCATTATAAAACCCTTCTTTTGCTAATTTTATAAAATTATCTCTGTGTTTTGGTGTTTCATTATATAACTTTAACTTTATTTCTCCAAAACTAGTTGAAATAAGAATAGTTGTTTCTTTTTTGTCTTTTTGTAACATTGTGAAGCTCATCAGCGTAACAATAGTCAATATAAACATTATTTTTTTTTGCATCATAATTTTATTTCTTACATTTGTTCATTACAATATTAAGAATTAATATTAAAAACATAATATAGATATTCCATGAAAACAAAATTAACAACTATTTTCGTTCTACTTTCAATTCTTATTTTCAGTTCATGTGCTAAAGATAGAAACCCTACACTTGTTATTAAAGTAGTAGAAGCTAATGGAATGCCTGCTCCAAATGCAACTGTTCATGCTTGGCCAACCGATGGTCCTTTTGCTCCTTGCACAAATCCTCCTTGCATAGTTGATGAGGAAAGAATGGATCAAACTACATTTGCAAATGAAGTTGGTGAAGCTAAATTAACATTTGAATTTTCTGCTGTTGTTGATGTGGAAGTTGTTTATTATAAAATGGGCTTAGATTCTTTACTTCAACCTATTGTTACTGATACATTAAGTGGTAAAAAAGTGGTTAAAATTGAAGAAAAACGCCAACGAAGCAAAAACAATAATTTTAATGAAACGATTATTGTAAAATAATTTTTTTACAATTTTGTATTTTCTTTAAAATAATCAATTATTCCTCTTCTGATAAGTGTTGTTTGATTTTCACCTTCAATTTCATTTGGAATTTTTCTACTATTTTTGAAATGAGGCCATCCTTCATCATCTAAACCTATCGGTTGGTAATACCCATATTGGCTTAATACAGTACAAATTCCAATGTGAATAATATCTAATTTTTCCTCTTTCGTATAAGTATTATGCGATTTTTTTAATTCCTGTAATCCAATAATATAAAGTATAGTTTGTTCATCAAGTTTTTCTCCAAAACGCTCTTTAACCATTAATTGTGCTTCTTCCCAATCTTGAATTAATGTTTCTTTACTCATTCTATTATTTCTTTTAAATGTTCGTTATAAAATTGCTCTGAGGCAAGTTGTTCTGCTTTTTTCTTTGAATTAGCGATTCCAACTCCTTCTAATTTATCGTCTAAAAAGAGTTCAACGGTATATAAATGTATATTTTTTTCTTGATTTTCCTTTACTTCAAATCGGAATGTATGTTTATCTTTTTGACACCATTCAATAACTCTGCTTTTAAAATTGGTTTCATTAACCATCACTTCTTGCGTGTCAATATGATTATGAATTAATTTTTGATAAATAAAATTTTGAGCCACTTTATATCCTTTATCAATGTATATTGCTCCAATTAAAGCTTCTAGCGTATTTCCGTAAATGGAAGCAGCATGTTCTTCAGGTTTTTTTTCAATTAATTCGCTCAAACCAATTTTTCTACCTAATAAATTGAGCATTTCTCGGCTAACAAAACGAGAGCGAAGCTGCGTTAAAAAGCCTTCATCCTTAAAGGGAAATTTAACAAATAAAAAATGAGATACGACAGTACTCAGCACCGTGTCGCCTAAAAATTCCAACCGTTCATTACTTTCAGCTATTTTTTTATCATTGTCTGAAAGTGTTGATTTATGGGTAAAGGCTTGTTTGTAAACATTAATATTTTTAGGGTAAAAACCCAATATGCGTTCTAATTTCAACGCATACTGGGATTTTTTTTTAAAAATTCTATTTACCAATTATTCAGAATATTTTTTAAAAATAATAGAAGCATTATGACCTCCAAAACCGAATGTATTACTTAATGCCGCTCTAACTACTCTTTTTTGGGCTTTATTGAAAGTAAAATTCAATTTAGGGTCAAACGATTCATCATCAGTAAAATGATTAATGGTTGGAGGGACAATGTCTTCATTCACCGCCATCAGTGTTGCAATAGCTTCCAACGCTCCTGCGGCTCCGAGCAAATGTCCTGTCATTGATTTTGTGGAGCTTATGTTTAAATCATAAGCATGCTCACCAAAAACGGCCAAAATTGCTTGTGATTCAGCAATATCTCCTAAAGGCGTTGATGTTCCATGCACATTGATATAATCAATTTCATTAGGATTAATATTTGCATCACTTATGGCATTCAGCATCACATTTTTAGCTCCTAGTCCTTCAGGATGAGGAGCAGTAATATGATGAGCATCTGCCGACATTCCACCACCAACTACTTCTGCATAAATTTTAGCTCCTCTGGCTTTTGCATGTTCATATTCTTCAAGAACTACAGCCGCGCCTCCTTCTCCCATCACAAAACCATCTCTATCTTTATCAAAAGGACGTGATGCAGTTTCTGGAGAATCATTTCGTGTGGAAAGTGCGTGCATGGCATTAAAACCGCCCATTCCAGCTTCGTAAATAGCTGCCTCAGAGCCTCCCGTTACAAAAGCGTCTGCTTTTCCTAAACGGATATAATTAAATGCGTCTATCAATGCATTGGTTGATGATGCACAAGCTGCTACTGTTGTGAAATTAGGTCCTCTGAATCCAAATTCTATAGAGATAAGACCTGATGCTATATCTGCTATCATTTTAGGAATAAAAAATGGATTGAATCGAGGAGTTCCATCACCTGCAACAAAATCTGTTACCTCATCTTGAAAAGTTTTAATTCCCCCAATACCAGAACCCCAAATAACGCCAACTCTATCTTTGTTAACTTTTTCTAAATCTAATTTAGAATCCGCAACAGCTTCTTTAGCTGCTATTAATGCAAATTGTGTGTAAGGATCAATTTTTCTTCCTTCTTTTCTATCAAAATAATCGGCAACATCATAATTTTTTACTTCACAAGCAAATTGTGTCTTAAATTTTGACGCATCGAACCGTGTGATTTTAGCACAGCCACTAATTCCCTTTTTTAGATTTTCCCATGTTTCTGGGAAAGTTTTTCCTACAGGAGTGATTGCTCCAATTCCTGTTACTACAACTCTTTTTAGTTCCATCTTAAAATAAATTACAATTAGTGTTATAAACAGAAATTGCTTTGAACAAACATCCAAAGCAATTTCTTAATAATTCTTAGAGCTAAAATTACTTACTTAAGATTGTTTTCAATGTATTTAATAGCATCTCCTACAGTAGCAATCTTTTCAGCTTCATCATCTGGAATAGCAATATTAAATTCTTTCTCAAATTCCATAATCAATTCAACAGTATCTAATGAATCTGCTCCTAAATCATTTGTGAAGCTTGCTTCATTTGTTACTTCGTTTTCGTCAACACCTAATTTGTCAACAATGATTGATTTTACTTTTCCTGTAATATCTGACATGATTTAAATTTTTTTAGTTAATAAGGTGCAAAGAAAATTATTTATCTCTACATAATCAAATTATTTTTCAATATTCGTTCAAAAAGAATGCATTTTTTATGAACAACTACTAAAAACCAACTAATTGTATTTTTATTAATGCATTTTTGAGTAATCACTATTGTTTTAATGAGCTAAATTAATACTTTTATCGCTTATATAATTAAATAATGAAAAACATTGCCATTTTTGCTTCTGGTAGCGGTTCCAATGCTGAAAATATTTTCAACTATTTTGAAAATAAAGCTGATGCTGGTGTGGTTTTAATGCTTACGAACAACGCAGATGCCTTTGTGTTGGAGAGAGCAAAAAAATTAGCTATTGAAAGTGTGGTTTTTTCTTCTGAGCAATTAAAATCAGGCGAATTAGTAAGTTTATTGAAGAATAAAAGCATTGATTTTATAGTGTTGGCCGGATTTTTACTCAAAATCCCTGAAAATTTAATTGCTGCTTTTCCGAATAAAATCATCAACATACACCCAGCATTATTGCCTAAATATGGCGGAAAAGGAATGTATGGTGATGCTGTTCATAAGGCGGTTGTTGCCAATAAAGAGAAAGAGTCGGGTATTACTATTCATTATGTTAATGAACATTATGATGAAGGAGCTATTATTTTTCAAGCAAAGTGTACGGTTAGCGAAACAGATACCTATGAAGATGTTGCCCATAAAATTCATCAGTTGGAATATGAGCATTTTCCGAGGGTTATTGAGAGAGTATTAGCCCCCTAATCCCCCGAAGGGGGACTTTTCCACCGCACGAAGCCAGTTCCCCTCCCAACCTTCCCAAAGGCGAGGAGTACCTAACGCACAAAGCCTTTTATACTGAATCTTTCTCCTCTTGAGAGGAGCAGATGTTGTTCGAAACTGCCATAGCAGTGAGATTACAACATCAGAGGTGTGTTTTTATGAATTTAGATTCCTGCTTTTGCAGGAATGACGCACAGAACTTACTTCATCACTATAC
>PCUH01000077.1:0-1468 GCA_002770955.1 Flavobacteriales bacterium CG18_big_fil_WC_8_21_14_2_50_32_9
GTTGTTTACTGTAGTGGTTAAATTATAACCTTTAGTTTCTGTTTCCATAGTATTTTATTTCAAAATATTTCTTTTGTAATTACCTCTTTGTCAACGCCTAAATTGATTAATTGTTCTTCTACATCTTTTATCATGGGTGGCGGACCACATATATAAAACTGTTGATTAAAATCAATAATATTTGCTTTCAGAAATTCTTCTGTAACTCTTCCATAATGGTAACCTTCAACTTGTTCATTAGATAATATATTGATAAACGAATCGCCTAACAATTCTTTGAATTCGTTTTCAAGAATAATATCTGCTTTTGTTTTATTAGCAAATACTAACATATTATTGCCTATTTCATTTTTTGCTTTCAGATTTCTGAAAATGGAAATAAATGGAGTAATACCAGCTCCACCAGCTATAAAAACACCTTCACCTTTATAGGTAATAGCACCAAAAACATCATGCAACACTAACTCGTCATCTTGCTTTAATTGTAATAACTCATTGGTAACACTTTCTTGTTCTGGATATGTTTTAATTGTAAACTCTAAAGAATTGATAGCTGGCAAACTCGTAAATGTAAAGGGTCTTTCTTCTTTTACCCAACCACTTTTATTAATAGCGATGTTGGCAGCCTGTCCGGGTACAAAGCCAAATTTCTCTGGTTTATTGGTGATAATTCGTAAAACATCATGTGTTACATTATCTATTGATTCTATTTTCAAAATATGATTTCCCATTTTATTTTTTGCTAATTTTAAAAGTGTTTAATCGGTTGTATTCTCAAATCATATGGGAAATCGAAAAATTAGGCGAAGTTATTTTTTCTTAATTTAAGGCAAAAAAATTAAGCATAGAACATTCTACGTTTCATTTTTTTAACGAAAAAGTAAGGAAAAAGAACAAGCATAAAATTCGGGATTCCATATGATTTGAGAATATTAGTTTTTTACCTCTTACAAACATACTTATTGAATTATTAGAAAATCTTATATAGTTTGTGATAAAAATTACATAATTCATATTTTGGTACTAATTCCGAATGTTTCGCCCTGAATCCAAACATCACAAACAGAGAAAACAATGGTATTTATGTGTAGTCTCTATTTAAATAACTAATTTCACGATATAATTTCAGCTAATATTAATATCCTTCATTGAAATGAAAGTAACTACAACCAAAAAGAAATCGCCTGCAAAAGCAGAAGTGAAAGAATATTCTTTTCCAGTAGTTGCTATTGGTGCATCAGCAGGTGGATTGGAAGCGATGATGGAGTTGTTGAAATACCTACCAGCTGACACAGGCATGGCTTTTATTTATGTGCAGCACCTCAGCCCCGACCACAAAAGTATGTTGACTGAAATTTTGTCGAAGAAGACAAGTATGATTGTGCAGGAGATTGACGACATGGATAAAATAATGCCCAATAATGTTTTTGTTATTCCATACAACAAAGGAATTGAAGTGACAGATGGG
>PCUH01000077.1:1482-4006 GCA_002770955.1 Flavobacteriales bacterium CG18_big_fil_WC_8_21_14_2_50_32_9
AAAGAAAGAGTGATTGGAATTATATTGAGTGGTAGTGCAAGCGATGGAACATTAGGTATGAAAACTATTAAACACGAAGGCGGATTAACTTTTGCACAAGACGACACTGCAAAATTTACGAGCATGCCTCATTCTGCAATTGCGGCAGGTATGGTAGATTTTATTTTACCTCCAAAAGAAATTGCACTCGAATTAGCACGGCTAAGCAAACATCCGTTTATAAAATCAAATGACAACGGAAAGAACTCATCTTCGGGGGGCAGGGGGGCTGAAGATTTAATTGATAACAATAATCCCGATTTAAAAACCATTCTAAACCAATTGCTCAAAGCCACTGGTGTTGATTTTAGTGCATATAAAATGAACACCATCAAGAGACGTATCATTCGTAGAATGTTGTTGTATAAAATAAAAACACTCAAAGAATACGCAAAACTGCTTTCACAAAAAATAGAAGAAATACATATTCTTTACCAAGATTTATTAATTAATGTAACCAGTTTTTTTCGTGATACTGATGCACACAAATATTTAAAAGAACATCTTTTTCCAAAGCTGCTAAAAAGAAAAAATACAGGGGAGTCGTTGCGTATATGGGTTCCTGCTTGTGCTACAGGCGAAGAAGCGTATTCCATTGCAATGATACTGCTCGAAATTCAGGAAAGCAAAACAACTACCATCCCCATTCAAATTTTTGCAACAGACCTTAGCGAACAAGCCATAAACAAAGCTCGGATAGGTATTTACACCAAACAAGAATTGGAAACTGTTTCGCCAAAACGTATCCAGCGTTTCTTTACAAAAGCAGATAGTGGTTTCCGTGTAAACAAAACCGTGCGTGAAATGTGCATATTTGCTCCGCATAATATTTTACGCGACCCTCCTTTTTCTCGTCTCGATTTTATCAGTTGCTGCAACCTCTTTATTTATCTCGATACCGCTGCACAAAAAAAAGCGGTGAACACGTTTCATTATGCGTTGAACAACGATGGATATTTAATGCTTGGTAAATCAGAAAACATAAGCCAGTCAGCCCATCTTTTCACAAGCTCTAACAGTAAGTATAAAATATTTTCTCGTAAACTAAATTCAGGTTCACAAAGGCTACCCGAACTTTCACCCCGCTTTGCACAATATGCTGTTCCTGAAAAAAATATTCCGTTAGGTCATCGAAATAAAACTCAAACCCCGATAAGTATCGGAACTGTTACTCAACAAGGGCTTGATAATTTTATTGATAACGTGCTTGTTTCTGAATTTATGCCTGCAAGTGTTGTTATTAATCATCAAATGGAAATTTTACAGTTTCGAGGCACAACCGATTTATTTCTCACGCATCCAAAAGGCAGAGCCACGTTTAATATTTTAAAAATGGCTCGGCCTGAAATTGCTTTTGAATTGCGTAATGCCATTTCAAAAGTCATTAAAACGAATCATCGCATTCGCAAAAGCGGAATAGAAATGAATCCCACCAAAGGCAACACGGATGTAAAAATTATAAGCTTAGAAATTGTTCCGCTTAATATCGAATCGAATGAACCCTTGCTCTTAATTCTTTTTACCGAACAGGAACAAGCCGAAATTTATTTGCATCAAGCGACTAGCGGGAAAAATCCGATAGCTATCGGAGCTGCAAAAGACCGAAGAATACAAAAATTAGAACAGGAATTGGCTGCAGCACACACTGATGCACTTGTAATTGCTCAGGATCAGGAAGCATTTACCGAAGAATTGCAAAGTGCCCACGAAGAAGTGGTTTCGAGCAACGAAGAACTGCAAACCGTGAATGAAGAATTAGAAACTTCAAAAGAAGAAATAGAATCTACCAACGAAGAACTCACCACCACCAATCAGGAACTACAAACCCGAAACGACCTGCTCAACGAAGCTTACGATTATTCCGAAGCACTATTTTCCACCATACATGAACCGATGATAGTGTTAGATAAAAATCTTCGTGTAAAATCTGCCAACAAAACATTCTATAAAATATTTAATGTTAAAGAAGAAGATACAGAAGGAATGTTGTTGTATGATTTAGGGAACAAGCAATGGAATATTCCTCGCTTGAGAGAACTACTCGAAGATGTCCTCCCAAGAAATACACACTTCCACAATTTTGAAATTACGCACACCTTTCCATCTATTGGCGAAAAAACAATGCTGTTGAATGCAAGACGCATTATTCAGAAAATGAATCACGAAGAATTAATTCTGCTCGCTATTTCGGATATTACTGAAAAGAAACAGTTTGAAAAAGAATTGATGGAAGCAAAGTTATTTGCTGAAAGCACTACTAAGTCTAAACAGCAGTTTTTATCAAACATGAGTCACGAAATTCGTACGCCATTAAATTCCATTTTAGGATTTACCAGTGTGTTATTGAAAACCGAATTAAGCATAGAACAAAAAGAATTTGTAGAAGCTATAAAAACAAGTGGCACCTCTTTAAACCTACTTATAAACGATATTCTCGATTTGGCAAAAGTAGATGCAGGCAGAATGACATTTGAAAAGCAACCAT
>PCUH01000126.1 GCA_002770955.1 Flavobacteriales bacterium CG18_big_fil_WC_8_21_14_2_50_32_9
ATCGAAGGATAAATCCTTACATTCATCTATAATTTGTTTTAAGTCTTTCATATTATATCATTTAGTTTAAAACTTAACCAACTTACTTTGGCTTGCCTTTCTACTTGATATTAAAAATGAAATGCTATACCTTGCTATCAAGCAAAAAAGAAAATTCAGTTGGTATAGTTACAATTGCGTCATAATTCGTGAATAAAATTAGTAAACACTTTTACTGTTGTTTATGACGCTTGTCATGTTTATCAATGATATATATCAGGTAAACTATTTTGTTTTTTGTTAACATAAAATAATTCACTAATTTAGAGTTTATGGATGGACGCTAATTACCGAAGGATAAATTAAGCGATGCTTCTACATTTGAATTGAAAATTTCTATATGTTAAGAAATAAGTATTAAATAATTGATTGGCTTTCATAGTTCAAAGTCAAATAAAAATATACTCAAAATAATTTCTGAAATAACATTCGATAATGTATAGGAATTACGTAAAAAATAAAAACCGCTTGATTCTTACGAATTCAAGCGGTTTTTTGCAGCCCGTAGGGGAATCGAACCCCTGTTTCCAGGATGAAAACCTGACGTCCTAACCCCTAGACGAACGGGCCAAGTTCATATTTCAGAATTTTGGGAGTGCAAATGTATAATTTTTTAAACGCTTCACAAATTTTATCTTATTTTATTTTTTATCTTTTTATCATTCTTTAACAATTCAACTAAGAACCAGCCTATTAAATTTGAGTTATTTACTCATAAATCACTAAAAAAGTTGTTTTTCAGGAAGTTATTTCTTGGGGTTATTTTTTTTGACACAATTTTATATCTATCTAAAAATTAAAACAACGTCATCTTTAATAAGTTCCAATTTTTTTATACTTTTAACAATATTTTAAATATTACTTTCTGATATCTACCTTAAAACAAATAAGTTGATTGCTTTTTTTTTGCAAATCATTGTCGCTCAGTAGAATTGTTTTTTTTTGAAGCAGACACCAAAATAGTTATCCAGCATATCACCTCTTTCAATTTTGACAATCAATTAGCAGACTTTACTATTAAAAATGAAGATGTGAAATACACCGTTCAGATTGCTGCTGATGGAAGAACTGGTCGTTTAGAAATCCAACTTAATTTTGGATTTAACCCGGAAAATTAACTTCGTTGAACTCGCAAGTTCGGTTCACAAATTTTCTACGATATAAGTAATACCAACAAATTTAGCTATTTTCAATAACCCAAATTTGGGTATTACTATTCCGATAATTATTAGAAGGGATTAACCGCTTTGCTTCCCACAACCCTTAGCACATTCATACAATTCGCTTCGCTTTTGCATGAATAAAGCGGTTTAAAACTAAAAAGAAAAAACATCCTCGCCAAATATCAAAATTTGTAGAAAAAAAATTTATGGGGTAAGTTGATTACTGAAATGAAGTTATTTTTTCCCTATTAAATCTAGCACTCCATTGATAAAGGTTAAGGGATGAATAGGATTTCCAGGAACATATAAATCAATTTTTAAAGTTTTAAGGAAACTTCTATTGATGGCGGGACTATCTACAAAGATTCCGCCACTAATTGCATCAACACCACAAAGAATAACTATTTTAGGCTGTGGAATGGCTTCGTAGGCAGTTTGTAATGGTTTTGCCATATTTTCGGTAATAGGCCCTGTTATTACAATTCCATCGGCATGTCGAGGTGAAGCAACGAATTCAATACCATATCTACCCATATCAAAATTTACATTAGAGCAAGCCCCTAATTCCATCTCGCAACTTCCATCACCACCCGCTGAGACTTGACGGAGTTTTAAGGAATTTTTAAAATACTTCTGAATTTCTGCTCTTACTAAATCTGCATTTAAAGTGATGAGTTTGTCTTCACCTTCTTTTACTATCAATCCTTCTAAGCTGTTAGTTGCAATTTTATAATCTTTGGTAAATTTTATTTTATTTGGAAATGCAAGGGCACATTCGCCACAAAAGGTACATTTTCCTAAATCGATTTGAACAGGGTTAGCAGAAATAGCATGGGTAGGGCAAATTTCTTTTAACGCTTCATTATCAACACTTTCGAGATTGATAATAGGTCTCCCTCTAAAAACACCAGGTGCTTCTACAGTTCTTAAATCAGGAATGTATTGTTTTCCTTGGTGAAAAAGTATTTTAATATTTTCTAACATTTTTATATCATATTATAAATCGTGTCCACAATAGGAGAGGTCAAAACTTTTGTTGCCAATCGGAAAATCTGATATTTCATTATTTCTAACCGACATAGCTACTGCTAACCAATTATGAAACGAAGGGTCTTTTATTTTATAGTGTATTAATTCTCCTTTTTCATCTGTAATTGCACAATGGCAAATTTCTCCTCTCCAACCTTCTATTAATGAGATGGCAAAAGAACTTGGTGTAAGTTGTAAATTTGTTGTCACTTCTTTTTGTTTTAAAGGAATATTATTGAGGAGGTTTCTAATATAATTGATAGATTGTTTTACTTCTTCTCTTCTAATTTGCCCTCTTGATTGTACATCGCCATGTCCTTTTAATATAGGTTGATGAGCTAACGAGGTATAATAACCAAATGGGTGAGAACTTCTAATGTCTCTGTTAATGTTCGTCATTCTAGCAGCCATACCTACCAAACCAATTTCTTTTCCTAGTTGGTTGGTAATAATGCCTGTTTTTTCTAACCTTCCCAAAACAGTAGGTGCATGGAAAGTTTCCTTACACATCTCATCAAAATCAGGTTCAAATTTATCTAAAACAGCAATTAATTTCGTTCTTAATTCATTGGTAAAAGGAAAATTGTTATTTCCTACTCGAACTAAACTTTTTCCTAATCTATTGCCACACCATTGTTGAAAAAAATTAATGATTGGAGTTCGTAATCTTCCAAAAACAGAGCTACCCAATTGATAAGCAATATCTGTGCACATTCCACTTAAATCACCTGTATGAACAGCTATTCTCTCTAATTCTAAGGCTATAATTCTACTCAATAAGATGTCATCGGAAGGTTCAAATTTACATAAGGATTCCCATAAATTAACAAAGGCGGTGGTGTGACCAATCACACTATCTCCAGCAATATTTTCAGCTAAAGTATTTCGTTCTACTAATCTTTTTTTATTTAAAAATAATTTTTCAATTCCTCGATGTTGGTAGCCCAATTGGATTTCGAGGTGTAAAATTTGTTCTCCATTGCATAAAAATCTAAAATGACCAGGTTCAATAATTCCTGCATGAATAGGTCCGACACCAACCTCGTGTAATTCTTCACTATCAATTTTAAAAAATGGATAGTTGGTAATGGTGTTGCTTTTATTTTGCCTATCGTAAGCATATCTTACTGGTTTTAACCAAGGATGGTTGGTATAATTAATACCGAAATTTTCATGAATTTCTCGTTCAAATTTTTCAAAAGCTACGTGCTGTTCGGAAAAAGAGGGGTAAGGTTTATCTTTATCAATAATAGAAGAAGAAATAAGAATATTTTGATTGTTATCATTAGCAACACAACAAAACAACTGAATAGTATTATTTTTTGGTATTCCAAAATAATTTACACAATGATTTTCTTCTAATTTAAGTAGGGAAGTATTGAAAATCAAAAAATCATGATAATCTACTAAAGGAATAGAAGATACAGGTATTTGTTGATTATTTTTTATAGCAATAGCACTCATAGTTTATAAAGGTAAATTTTTAACTGCTTCATTAATTAAATCAATCATTTCTTGCGGTGGATTTATTCCTAAATAAATAACCAAACCAAATAAAATAAATTGAGATAAAGATTCGATGGGTTTAATCTTTTCAATATTTTCTTCTACAAAATTAACTGGGGGTGAGAATAATAATTTGAACATATTTTTACCAAATGCCCAAATAATTATGGTAAGCAACATTAAAACAAAGATAAGAACAATTATATAATGGGACTCAAACAACGAACGAAATACCATAAACTCACTAATAAACATACCCGAAGGTGGCATTGCTGTGGCAGAAATAAAAGCTAATAATACAACCATAGCTCCAGTGATATTGTATTTAAAATAATTTCCAACATCATAAATACTTTTACTTCCAAAAATTCTATAAATCTGTCCCATCTGAAAAAACAAACCTGCCTTTACGAATGAGTGAAATATTAAGTGAAGAATTGCTGCATAATAACCAACTCCTCCAGCCACTATACCTAGCATGACAATTCCCATGTGTTCCATACTTGAATAAGCAAACATTCTTTTAATATTTTTAACTTTTACCATATAAACAGTAGCGATAAAAATAGATGAAACTGATGCAATGAGAATGATGTGGTTGGTCCACAGCAGCAATGATGTTTGTGCAATAATTTCGTAAAAGCGAAAAATACCAAGAAAACCAATATTTAACAATACGCTTGATAATAATGCACCAGCAGGAGAAGGGGCTTTGTCTTTAGCATCAATTCCTGCAGTAAACATAGGTACTAAACTTAATTTAGCTGTATATCCGGTGAAAATAAAAATAAATGCAAGACGAAGCCAAAATGTATTTAATTCAGTCGCCTTACTTAAAAGGGCTGTATAGGTAAGGTTAGCATGACCAACTTCTTGAACTGCAATACTTAAAAATAAAATACCTATAAAAACAAAAGTTATACTGATGGAACAAACAAAAATATATTTCCAGGTTCCTTCTAGCGATCTTAAGTTTCTGCGGTGGTATATTAATGCTGATGCCGAAAAGGTAGTTAATTCTACAAACACCCACATTAAACCTATATGATTAGATAAATAAGCTAAACTTAAAGCAGCAATTAATAACACCATTGCTGCTAAGTAAATACTTCTACTTTTATCGGAGTCGTTATGTTTGGTAAAATAAATAAAACTGTGGTAAAATGCTGGGATAGAAATGATACTAATAGTAATAAGGAGTAGTAGTCCAATAGCATTTGGAACGAAGTAGCCAAATTCTTCAATGTTTTTATGTTGATATTCATAAACCGTAAAAATCCATTGCATAATTAAAAATACAGCAACTAAGAAATAGCTTAATTTTTTATTTCTATTAAGAAATAAACTTGATACTAAAATAAAGGCTCCAATTAAATAAGGTACGGTCATTTTGTTTTAAAAATTTAATTAATCTTTGAGGTTTCTAAGTTGGTTAACATCTACATCTTTCAAAACATCTCCTATTTTATTTAAAAACACGCCTAGTAATAAAACGGAAATAAATAAATCCAATAAAATTCCAGAATTTACCAACATCGGCATTTCATTACCAACTGCAAGGGACAGAATAAAAACTCCATTTTCTATAATTAAAAATCCCATCACATGGGTAATAATTTTTTTTCGACTACCAATGATATATAATCCAACAAATAATGAAGATAAAGCAGTTACAAAATAAACCTTGTTTAACTTAATATCTTCTATCATGTTAGAGAGTAAAAATGTTATTACGATAATTGAAGTAACAATAATTAAAGAAACAAAATTGGGCAAGTATGGTTCTGCTTCTCTAGAGAAGTTATTTTGTTTGATGGTATATCTTAAGAACAAAGGAACAGCAATTGTTTTAAAAACGATGGTTTCTAGCAACACAAAAGTTAGGTTAATCGGATTCATTTCAGCCAGTTCAATAAAACTTGAAGCAAATAATAATAACCCTTGAAAAGCTAAAATTTGAACATAACTCATTAATCTATTGGCAATGCTTAAATAGATTAATGACATTAAATAAGTGATTAAAAGTACGTTTGTCATAGTATTATATTTTTAAATAATTTTTTTTAGGATTAATAAAACTCCAAAGAAAATTAATAATGATAGTGATGTTAAAGTAAAAATAAATTGTGCATTATTTCCCATTCTAAATCGAGCATTAAATGACTCTAACATGCCAACTATTATTGCAAAAATAAATTGTACGGCTAAAAAAATAGGAATAGAAATGTAGAAAGGAAAAGAATCGGTAAAGAAATTTGCGATTAATGCTCCATACATTGCAAATTTTAAATGGGTTCCATATAAAATCAAACCTAAATCGAAACCACTGTTATCTAAAATCATTACTTCGTGCACCATGGTTAATTCTAGGTGAGTTTTTGGGTCATCAATTGGCATTCGGCTATTTTCTATCATCGCAATCATAATTAGTATAAAAGTTGCTAAAATTCCTAAGGCGTAAGAGATATAAGTACCAAAATGAAGTGAAGTGAAGATATCTACAAAAGAGGTGTGTCCTGTAAAAAGGGCAAAAGAACCCATTAATATAAAAAAGGCAGGTTCTGCTAAAAGCGAATATAGTGCCTCTCTGCTTGCTCCCATTCCTTCAAAACTACTGCCAGTATCTAAGGCTCCAATAATGCTAAAAAATTTACCAAGTGCCAATACATAAGCAAAAAATACAAAATCGCCATTAAACGAAATAACTCCTCCATAAGATCCAAAAGGGATAACCAATACTGCCATAAGTATGGATGCAAAGTAGATGCTTGGTGCTATTTGAAAAATAAAACTTGTAGTTTCGCTATAAACAGCTCCTTTTTTCCAGAGTCTAACTATGTCTTTCATGGGCTGAAAAATACCTGGTCCTTTTCTACCTGATGTAATACTTTTTGTACGTATTATGATTCCCATAAAAAATAAACTGGCAATTAATATTAATACTAAACTTATCATGTTAAATTAAATTTATAAATTCTATTAGTTTTAAAAGTGCATTATATAAAAAAGGAGCAGCAATAATTAGTGTGATAAAAATTGCTCCATATAAAACATACAATTGGGCATTTCCATTTTGTATAAACCTAAATTTCCCAAAAATAAAGTACAATTTTTTAAGTGGAATGGTTATTAACCATTCTTCCATCTTATCTAATGGATGGGTTTTATGTGCTCCATTTTTTGGAAAGACACCAATTAACTCTATTTTATGTTTTTTTATTAAAAGTAAGGGTTCAATTAATTTTCTATAAGATCTAATAAATGAACTTGCGGTATATTGCATTTTTTCTGGATTTCCAGTATAACCACAACCCCATGTTGTAGCAATTATTTTTGATTTTTTGGCTGTAATTTTAGCTCTTAACCAAAAAATAGATAGTGTCAACACCATAAATCCTAATGCACATAAGCCAATATATTGCATGGTTTCGTATAATTGAAAGGTAGAAATTAATTCGGTGGGTTGATTTATTTTATTAGTAAATAATTGAATTGGTTTATTTAAAAGATGAATAAAAAATTGAGGAAATATCCCGATGGTTATAATGAATAAAGCAATTAAATACATGGGTACCAACTTCCCATTTTCAGCCTCTTTTACTGTATCATGAAAGTGATGTCGAGCAGTTCCTAAAAAAATAATTCCAAATGCTTTAGTAAAACAAAGTAGTGCCAAACCTCCAATTAAAACCAAGCCTAAAATTGAGAACAGAAAAATAAAAACATTTAATAAAGCTTTATTTTCTATTCCATTGAATAAACCAGAATAAATAAGAAATTCAGATACAAAACCATTAAAAGGAGGTAATCCACAAATTGCCAAAGCAGCTATAAGAAACAAAATTGCTGTGTGTGGCATTGATTTAATAAGCCCTCCTAATTTTTCTATGTCCAATGTATGTGTAGCTTGGTAAACATTTCCTGCAGCATAAAACAACAATGATTTGAATAACGAATGGTTGAGTACATGAAGCAATCCTCCTCCAAAACCCAGTAAAACCAGTGTAGAATTACTTTCTCCAATACCAATTGTTCCTAAACCAATTCCTATTCCAATAATTCCAATATTTTCTATACTATGATAAGCAAGTAGCGTTTTAATATTGTGTTGAATGATGGCTAACATTACCCCATAAACTCCAGAAATTACTGAAAAAATTAATATTACACTTCCTAAAACAGTAAAATCGGTATGGATTAGTAGTAACATTCTTAATATTCCAAAAATTCCAATCTTAATAATTACGCCCGACATAACACCTGAAATATGTGATGGTGAAGCTGGGTGAGCATAAGGCAGCCAAGTATGAAAGGGAACAAACCCAGCTTTAATGGCAAATCCAATAAAAAAGAAAAGATATAAACCAAAGCTGATTATTGTTGGATAATTCTCAGAAAATAAAATTATTGAATTGAAATCGTAAGAATCTGTTCTATAATATACCCAAATAAATGCAACCGTTAAAAACAAAATACTTACATGAGATTGTATTAAAAAGTTAATTCCAGCTTTTAGTGTTGCATGTTTATGATGTTCAAAAATTATCAATAAAAAACTAGAGAATGCCATTGTTTCCCATGCAAACAAAAACACGAGTGAATTTTGTATGACACAAATTCCTATTAATGACATTTGCATCAATAAATAGGCTATACAATGAATAGAAATATTTGCAGTTTGATTTTTATAGGTTTTCATGTAATTTAACCCATATATAGCTCCAGTTACTATGGTAAAATTGATAATTAAAATGAACCAAGCAGATAAGGCATCTATTCTGATAGGAATTTCTCCAGTAATTAATGTGCCGCTAAAAATAATTTCGAAATTTTCACCTAGCAACACTGGAAATACAACAATACCACTTAAAATGGCATTAATAAAAACAACAGAAAGAGTGATGATTCCTTTTAAACGAACATGAACAATAGGTATCAAAAGAAGAGTTAAGGCAACTAAAATCGAATATATTAAAAAAATAGTCATTTAAATAACATGAAAAAGGGTACCTAAAAAGATAATCAAAATAAAAAATAATCCATACAAAATGTAAAAATGAGTTTTACCATTTTGAATAAATACAAAATAGTTCATACTGTAAAGAAGCCTTGTAATTATTGGCTTAATAAATGTTTTTTCAAAAAAATCTAAATAATGTGATTGATAAGTCCTTGTTTTTGGAAATACAGTATTTATTTCAATTTCATGATAAACTTTTCTTTCTAAAACGATAAAATTTAACAATTTACTTAACGATTTAGAAAAGGATTTTCCAGTATATTGCATGGCTACATTTGGTGCAACATAACCACAACCCCAAGTGCTATTTTTTGTAACTATTTTTTGCTGAGTAATAAGTTTTCTTAAAAAATAGATAACAAAAATTAGTAGTAAAAATATTGTAGAATAAAATCCTACTGTACCTATTAAATCTATCATTGGATTAAACATCAACAAATCTATTTCCTGAATGGAAGGAAGTATTGCCGCAACAATTCTTAAAAGTTGAACAAAAAACACTTGAGGAAATAAACCAATACAAAGCATTATTAAAACAATTATATATTGAGGAATTCGCATAGATAGAGTTACTTCTTTGGGTGTATGATTTAGTTTTTTTCGAGGATTACCCAAAAAAACAACTCCAAAAGTTTTTGTGAAAGTTAATAACGATAATCCACCTATCAAAGCAAGACTTGCCAATGCTACCATCATTAGCGTAGTATGTACTAATCCAGGTTGATTTAAACAGTTTATTAATCCATTATAAATTATAAATTCAGATACAAATCCATTTAATGGAGGTAAGCCACCAATAGCCAATGAACCGATAAGAAATAATCCTGCTGTTTGTGGCATTTTATGAATTAATCCCCCCAAATTTTCTATATCTCTAGTGTGGGTTTGTTGATATACTGCTCCTGCTGAGTAAAATAAAAGAGATTTAAATAAGGAATGATTTAAAGTGTGTAATAATACACCAATTAATCCGATAATTACTAAAGGTGTGTTTTCCAACCCTTCACCTACCAAAAACAATCCAATACCAATGCCAATAATTCCAATATTTTCTATGGTGCAGTAAGCTAACATTTTTTTAAAATCCCGATGAATGCTAGCGTTTAAAATACCGAAGACACCTGTTAGCAAGGAAATAATGATAATAATTTCTCCAATTAATAGCTGGTCAGTTTTTAATAGTAATGCCATTCGAATAATACCATAGATTCCTAATTTAACCATTACACCACTCATTATTCCAGAAACATGGGAAGGTGCGGCAGGATGTGCATGAGGTAACCAAGTGTGTATGGGAATAAATCCTGCTTTTATACCAAATCCTAGAAAAAATAAAAAGAAAACTAAAAACGGCTGGTGTTGGGTAAAAAAACTTGCAACTCCTTCAAATCCAAAAGTAGAATCACTTTGCATAAAAGCCAATAAAAAACCTGACATTATCAAAACTAAGCCAATGTGCATTTGAATTAAATAGTTGAGGCCAATTTTTATGGTCTCTTTTTTTTCAGATTCAAAGAGTACTAAAAAGAAGGAGGAAATTGACATAATTTCCCAAACAATTAGAAATGCTAAACCATCTCGAATCATACAAACCAATAACATAGAAAAGTGTAACCAAACAAAATTAAAGTAATGGATGGCTAATTCTGTTTTGGATTTTTTGTTAAAATAAGGTTGTAAATATCCTTTGGCGTAGATAATTCCTGTTAAAACTGTAAAATTAATGATGATGATAAAAAAAGCAGAAAGTTGGTCAATTACTAAACTTATTGGGTTTCCTGATAATTGGATAAAAGTTAAGGGTTGAAATCCATCACCAAATATAGCTATAGAAGCCCACCAACTTGTAATAACACACATTGCCAAGATTAGGAATAGAGCAAAACTGTAAAGCCATTTTTTTGGTAAAAAAAATAGTAAAATACTTACCCCTAAAACAATTTTATAAATTAAAATGTTCATGCTATGAATTCAAAAGAATCTTACTAAATAAGTTGTTGTTAACATTGAATTTTTACAATATTGGGACTTTTTTTAAGAATATAAATAAATTGATTAAAAAAAGTTTTAGTTGTTAAATTACTTTTTTTTGATTAATTATTTTGTTATTTTTTAGGTTGAACTAGTTTAGTTGCTTTAGTTTGAATAATAGGTTTTTACTGAGGTGAGTCAAATGGATTTGCCTTAATTTGTATAATTTTTTCCTTAAATTTCTTTTAAATTTTTTTTGGTGTAAAGTGAAAAATCTCCATTCCTTATCCAACTATAATAACCCGATTCTTTTTCTAATACTTCAATAACTGTTTTCCCTTTATGTTTGCCGCCCTAAGACGCAAGCAAAATATCATTAACCCGGAAAATTAACTTCGTTGAACTCGCAAGCTCGGTTCTCAAATTTTCTACGATATAAGTA
>PCUH01000281.1:0-1365 GCA_002770955.1 Flavobacteriales bacterium CG18_big_fil_WC_8_21_14_2_50_32_9
GTTCTTTATTTTCGTCTGATGGTTGATGAACCAATTCAGGGAAAATTTCAGATAATTCTTGCGCAATTACACCAAAATCTTTAGAGTTTGCAGCATCATTAAAAGCAATATTTCCTGTTGATAAATGATACTGATTTCTTAATGTATAATTGTATGTTTTTAGTTGAGATAGTTTATCTAAAACATTGGTTTTCCTTTCAATAATATCTTTTTTTATTCGCTTATCACTAATTGCAAAAAAGTTAGTTGCGTAAAGATTACCATCACCTTCTATTCTGGCCAGAAGTTGTTCATTCCCAGCTTGATCATATCTTCTAAAATAAAACCCTCTATGCCAATTTTGGTTAGCCAAAGGGGCATTCCATTTTGTATTATTCCAAAGGTCAACACCGCTAGTGCCTCCTGCTCTATTCATTCCTACAACCAATGAGCCAACACCACCTGTAAATAAGTAGCCTGGACCTTGGTTGATAGATGGATCGTTATTATAATTACCTATCATTGTAAATCCGCCAGAAACACTAAACTTTAACACTTCATTATCAATAGTAAATGTTGGGCTTTCTGTGGCAATTTTTTGTAAGCCTACCCTCACAGCTCCATTGCTTTGAACAGAAAAAAGATTCTCTAAGATATTTTGTCCGCTGTAACTTCTAATCACAAATCTATCTACAACACCATCATTGGAGTTAGCATAATTATCGCCAATAATCATTTCAAGATTACTTACATCAGATCCTAAGTTTACTCTTCGCATAGAAAGTAAATCTGTATTTTCCCATGCAGTACCAAAATAAATTTCTCTACCAGTTCCAGGAACTGTAGTACTCTCTCCTAATTGGAAATTACCATTGGTTACAGTAAACTGTTCTGTTGGTACAAATCCTGTGAATTGATCTCCTACTACTATTCTGCCATTCTGAAAAATTTTAAATGGTTCGCCAATGTAATTAGGATTGCCCACCTCAGCAGGGAAAAAACCTAACCATCCACTTATGCTAATCCTTGCTCTATATTCTTGAGAAGCTCCTATTCCTCCTCTCCAAATTAATCGGGGACCATCATTATTGCCATCATTAAGTAATGTGTTTCCGTTAATCTCTAATCTTTCGGAAGGAATGGTTGTTCCAATGCCTACAAATCCGGTTGTGGCAACTCTAACCCATTCTGTATTATTAGTTCTAAAAACTAAGTCTTGATTATCTGTTGTACCCAAAAAATTGGTGGTAGGGTTTGTTCCAGAATTACCAAGCAAAGCCCAATCGCCACCACTAGAGTTTCCACTATTAATAAATCGAATCCACTGCGTACCATTCCAGTAATAAAAACCTGGAAAAACATCGTTTACCGTAGCGGTGTTGTACA
>PCUH01000281.1:1386-3901 GCA_002770955.1 Flavobacteriales bacterium CG18_big_fil_WC_8_21_14_2_50_32_9
TAAGGCTATTCTAGGTATTAAAACCCCTTTGTCATTTGTTGGAGCAGCGTCAACATCAAGCAGAGCGGAGCTGTTAGGCAATGTTCCAACCGAATTTATACCTATACTTTGAGCAAAATAATTTTTACAAAAGAAAGCCAAAATAATTAAGAAAGTAATTTTTGTGTTATTCATTTTTTTTAGTTTTTATTTATGGGTTATTTAATTTTCAATTTTATTTAATCTTTCTTTAAGTAATTCAATGTCTTTTTGTTGTTTTTCAATGATTTGTTGTTGTTCTTGCATGGCTTTAGTCAATAAAGATACAATAGGAAATAATTCAATAGATTGAGGTTGAATAGTTCCTTCTGAAGTGAGTGCGTCTTTTTCTCCTTTAACAGCACTTGGAATTATTTGCTGAAGTTCGTCAGCAATAAAGCCTTCATAAACAACATTACTTCCTGTAAAAATAGTACCTTCAATAGCTTTGTATTTAAAAGTTACTGGGTTTAATTGCATTATTCTTTCTGTAGCATTGCTTTTTATAGATTGTATGTTTTCTTTCAATCTTCTGTCAGACAAAATATTACCTAAATTAGTTACATCTACCCAAGCATCAAGAGTTGTTCCTGTCCAATTAAAATTAAAAATATTTGGTCCAAAAGCTCCAGCAGAACCTTGTTTGGTTAAATAACCTGTGTTTGCTGAAATTATTCCTCCAACTTGAAGTGTTGAAATGGGAAAGGTACTTATATTAACACCTACAACCGCATTGTTGTTAGTATGCCCAGGTATAATCATTGCTGGAATTGTATTCGCATTGTAAAAAAAACGAAGAGAATTAGGTGTTGCAGCAGGATTGTGATTATCAATAGCCCACGAGTTTAATTCAGTAGGAGAAGCAACTCCTGCGTTGTTTAAAATAAGTTCACCTCCCTCAATAGTAGCATCATTAGAAGTTAATGTTAAAAGCCCATCACCTCTAAGTGCCATAATCAATTCTTCATTACCACTATTGTTATATCTTCTCCAATCAAATCCTCTATGAATAGCAAGGTTTGCTGTCGCTTGACCATTGGCAGTGGTATTCCAAAAATCAACATTACTTGTAGAAGATGTTCTATTCATTCCAATAGCTAATGCACCAACTCCAGCAGCAAAACTTGTTCCTGGGTGATCTGCAGCATTGTTTCCAGTATTAAAATTACCAATTCGTGTAAATCCACCCGTAACATCTAATCTTATATTTGCAGCGTCAGTTTGAGCTGGAGATATTGTAGCGGCTGCTGTAACACCGATACGCACATTTCCATTTCCAGTAACACGCATTTTTTCTGTAAAAGAAGCTGTTGCAGCATTATTTGTGAAAAATCGTAAATCACCCGATAAGTTTGGGACTCCTGTTACGTCTGTAACAAAACTTTCTATACTTGCAGTTCTTCTGTCTGTGGCGTTTACCGAACTATGAAAATTTAATTCTCCAACTTTATTGTTTGCTGTAGTTTTGTTTGAACCTAATTGAAGTTGAGCAAAATCAGCTGCTGTAGTACCTGCATCAAACACATGAACAAGTGTGGGAATTGACCCCGTGGGGTAAGATGTTGGAAAAGCGGTTCCAATACCTACATTTCCAGCATTATTAATTCTCATTCTTTCGGCTGTTGTTCCAGATCCATCAGGGGTGGTATAAAAAGCTATCCTTCCAGGCATATCGGTTGAAGTTCCTCCTGTTGCATCTATAACCATTTCAATTTGTGCCGCTGTGGTATATCCAGTGCCATCATAACCTTCGGCATGAATCCTTCCTAACACTGTTCCACTTGTGCCAGTAGCCGTTGGAGCTGCTATTGTTCCTTGGGCTCTTCTAATTCTTAATGCAGGGATATTGGCATAATTCATAAATCGGGCTACATCATTGCTTGTGGTTTGGTGTACATCTAATTTTCCTCCAGCAGTTGTAGAGCCAATAGTTAACTGACCAGTTGCTTGTATTCGCATTTGTTCGGTATTATTTGTCCTAAATGATAACCCTGTATTGTTTATTGTTCCAAGAAAATTTGTTCCAACAGTCGTGTTTGTATTTCCTGTAATTTTCCAATCTTCGCCATCTGCACTAAATTTAACCCAAATACTTCCATTCCAGTAATAATATCCAGGAGTAACATCATTTATTGTTGCGGTGTTGTATACCAATAGTGAATTTGCAATGCCTCCTCCTACAGGAGCATTTGAAGTTGTTTGTGTTAAAGTTACTCTAGGAATAAGTAGTCCTTTATCATTAGTAGGTGCGGCACTTACATCTAAAATTGCGGAAGCATCTGGAACTGCACCATTTTGGTTTATTCCTATGTTTTGAGCAAAAGAGTTAAGTGTGAAAATGAAAAGTAAAAATATTACTAAGTATGTTAATTTATTTAGTTTCATATTTTAAGATACAAGCATGAATTATAGGCAAATATAGTTTATTTAACGGAATACATTCTAATAAAATAATAATTTATTTAGTATTCTAACAAAACTTAATAAGCATTGAAAT
>PCUH01000054.1:0-1360 GCA_002770955.1 Flavobacteriales bacterium CG18_big_fil_WC_8_21_14_2_50_32_9
CTTCTTCATTTACAGCAACTTTAGATGGTAGTTCTTTTATATCGGGATACACTAATGCCTCTTTGTACATTAACCCTAATCCAGGAATGGCTAATAATCTATCAATTACTGCTAGCAGACCATCTTTAGTAGATGGAATTGGTTTAGTAATCGAATTTACTGGCTCTCTTGTTCCAGGAACTTATAATTATTCTGCAACACCAACTCTACCTGTATTTGCATCAGGTTCTTATTCTAGCCAAACCATAACTGATTGTATGATGGAATCAGGAACACTCACACTTACACAGGTAAATTCAACAGCAATGACAGTCTCAGGTACTTTCAGCTTTACATGTAGAAGTTTTTCAAATCCTTCGTTAGCTCATGTTGTAACTAATGGTGTATTTACAAATATCCCTTATAATTAAAAAAATCATTCTAATTTTTCATATTAAACTCCAATCAAAATTTAAATTTTGATTGGAGTTTTTATTCTTTAATTTAACCTGTAAAGTTCAATCTATAAATTTAACTCTTCCATGAAATGAATTTCGTTAAAACAATACTAGTTTTAATACTCTATGTTGTTTGTTTAACAACAAAAGGGCAACACGATTTTGGTGTGAAAATAAATGGTAGTTGGAGTAAAATTTCAACAGAAATAAATTCTTCCTCACAGCTACTGCAAAAATTTAGATTTATGCCCTCTTATCAAGGTGGACTAATCTACAATTTTAATTTCAACAATAAATCTATCATTGGAGCAGAATTGTTATTTTCAAAAATTACAGGTAAAGAACATTCAGAGGAACCAACAATAGACAAATTTGGAAGTCCTACAAATCAGCTTATTACCACCGATATAGATAGGAATATTTCTTATTTAAGCATACCAATTTATTATGGTTATAATTACAAAAAACTCCACTTAAATTTTGGCATACAGACCTCATTTGCTATTGTTAGTGATGGTTTAGCAAAAACATCAGCACCTGATAGTAATGGAAATATGCTATATTTTGAAAGTAAATCAGAAAAACTACCAATCAAAAATTTTGATTTTGGAGTAAGAGTTGGTGTGTGTTTCTCTTTAACAAAAAGTTTTATACTGGAATCAACTTATTATTATGGATTATTAAATATCCATAAAGTTAATTCCACCTCTTGGAAATGGTCAACTCAACAATTTACCGTTGGAATCAAATACAATATAATAGCCCATAAATGAAAAGAATTAACTGAAATCTATGAAATAAATCATATACCATCTCCTACCAAAGTGGTACTTTAGCTTAAATTTATAACGCATGAATTTATTTGAGATAGATTACATCTGGATTTTTCTTCTTATTCTACCTGTAGTGGCATTTATGTATGC
>PCUH01000054.1:1400-12512 GCA_002770955.1 Flavobacteriales bacterium CG18_big_fil_WC_8_21_14_2_50_32_9
GAAACTATGAAACCTACCGCCTTACTGCTAAATTTATTTGTTGCTGCTATCTCATTTATTCATTATGCTAAATCGGGGTACTTTAATAAAAAACTGTTTTTGTCGTTTGCTATTGCTTCTATTCCGTTAGCTTTTGTAGGTGGTTTAATAGAAGTTGATGCATCCATCTACAAAAAAGTATTGGCTGTTTTACTAATTTTTGCCATTCTAAAAATGCTCAACGTTTTTGGTAAAGAAAGCGACACCATTAAAGATGTAAAAGTATGGCAAGGATTGAGTATTGGAGGAATTATTGGCTTTTTTTCAGGATTAATTGGTATTGGCGGAGGTATCATTCTTAGTCCCATAATTTTACTGATGAAATGGGGGAAAATGAAAGAAGCCGCTGCTGTTTCTGCTTTATTTATTTGGGTTAACTCTGCTGCAGCAATGGGCGGACAATTAAGCAGCGGAGTAAAAATAGATGCTCAAGCCTTTTTATTGGTTGGAATTGCTGTAATTGGCGGATTTTTAGGTGGTTATTTAGGAAGTAAAAAATTCAATAATCAAGGATTAAGATACATGTTGGCATTTGTGCTTTTAATTGCTTGCGTGAAGTTATTTTTCACTTAGAAGTTGTTTTAAAATTGAATAATTCTGGTTTAAAAGTTATCATGCACATACTCCATAATGCTGGGTTATCACTATTTCCACCTTTTAAAATTTCCATACTTTTTTCAGCCAGTAAGTATGAAAAACCGACATCAAGTGTAGTGTATTCATTAAATTTATATTTAATGGATAAATCGTTTTCAAAACCCAAATAAGGGTCAATTACATCACCTTTTGCATCAACCACCTTATTTTGACTGTAGAATAAATGTCCATCAACACGAATCGAAAGCTTTTTGTTAAATTGATAATTTAAAAACAAATATAGATTTATTAAACCTCCATTTTTGGTGTCTTTTGGAAAGGAGGTAAAATAATCCATATTTCCCATAAAACGGTGAGCGACACCAAAAAGCGGAACAAATGAGTTATACATTTTATCAGGATTCTCGGCATTATCGCCACTCTGAATTTCTGCACCAAGCGTAGAAGTTAATTTACCAAACCATTTATATTTTATTTCGGGCTGCACATAAAAAGCGTCAATTTCAGTTCCACTCACATCATTTCCATATTGGTAATAAGCGGCTGTTGTTATCACAAAATTTTTTCTACTAAAAATTAACCTACCACCGCTTGTTGCTCGCAAGTACATCACATCTGGATTGGTTTTTTGCTCATATCCATCAATCACATTGATGGTCATTATATCTATATGTTGGGTGATTTTATAAGTTAAATGATGAAAGGCCATTACTTTATAATTGTTGGTTGGCGAAGTAAAATCGGTTTCAAACACATTTTCTTTAGCTTGGCTAAAAGCTCCCATTACATCGGTTAAAAGTTTTTCGGAATTATAAAACAAACGAACACCTTCGTGAGCCCTGCTGAATTGCGACCAATCTGCTGAAGAAAACAATCTATTATTGTCAATATCCAATTTTTGACGACCAATTCTTACAACTAAATTTTTGTTTAACGATGGTTCAACATAAGCTTCGTAAATTCCCAAATTGGTTCCTGTAGAAAATTGCCCTTCAGCTCCCCAAACTCTAACATCTTGAATGGAAGTGTGGAAAAGAAAACCTTTGCTTTGAAAAGTAAACAACAAACGTGAACGGTTCGATACAAAAAATGCAGGTTGTGTGGTATCGTTTGGCAATGTTCTATAGCCATCTCTAAATTCGGCACGTGGACGAAAATTCAAACCTATCACAAAAGATTTATTTTGCACATTTACTTTCTCCAATTTAACCAATGAATCCACCTCTTGTTGGGTACTAATTTCTTTTTGAACCAAAGTTTCCGTAAAATTAACAGGGGTTTGAGCATTTAGATTTGTTACAAAAGCAACTGATAAAATACTTAATCCAACTTTGAGTATTTTTTTTGTTTCCATAGATTATTTCAATATGTTTTTAAAAGAATATTGATAGATAAAACTTTGTTACCACTGAGGTGCTAAATTACACGGTTAAAAACAAAAAAAAACAGAAATTTGCCACAGATTTCATTAATTTTCGAAAATTACATACACAGATTTTATTTTTCTTTAAAAAATCTGTAAAAAAAACTGCGTTAACCTGAGTAATCAGTGGCAAAAAAAGAAAAAAAAATAGGCAGCTGAGTAGTAACAAAACTTTTTAAATTTTTAATTTCTTCGATTCGTCTGCAATAAATTGAGCGACTTTGTTTTCAAATTCATGAAATTGTTGGATGGCTTTTTCTCCAGCTTTCGTTACAGTTGCTCCACCACCACCTTTTCCACCAAGCGATTTTTCTACTACTATTTTTGGAGCACTTTCATTCATTTCGTTAACCATTTGCCATGCTTGACGATAACTCATTTTCATACCTTTTGCAGCATTGGTAATAGAGCCTGTTTCTTTTATTCTTTCCAACAATTCAACACGACCTTTACCTAAAAATTTGTCTTCATTAGCATAAAACCAAATACGAAATCGTATGTTATATTTTTTTTTGATAGACATCTGTATGTTTTTTAAAACATAACGCAAATTAACAATGTAAAATGCAAACATAGCATGATTTTCATCATCTTGTAAAATAATTATTAAGTAATTATTTCTCGCTATAAACAATACAACTGCCTTTCAGCAATTCTTTAGAAAGTTCAAATTTTTTATCTTCAGCAAGCATATTAAAATCGCGGCTCATTAAACCAAATCCTTCATCGTAACCAATTAAAGCAGTAGCAGCAAAATTGACAGTTTCTAATGTTAGTTCTCTTAAATGAATACATCCTTCATTTCCACCAATTCGTTCCGAAACTTTTCTGGTTACCCCACGCTCAATTTTAATTCCTATCAATAATTTAGCTTTTAATCCAACCAAAGGACAAGCTCCATGTGGATGATTAGCAAATTCGCTTTTGGCATGAACAATAGTTTTTGTTTTTGGATTAATATGGAGATTTAACCGTATTAAATGATAGGGATCGAGAAAAGTAGCTTCCAACATCAAATTACCGTTTTCTAATTCAAAAGCTTCGATACCAATGTCTCTTTTAGATACGAGGCGTTTTACTGGGATTCGTTCACCTGCAGGAATATAATCTTTGCTCATAATACTATAATTTAAATATACTCAAACTAAGTAGTTCCGCAATACTGCGGAAATGCTTAGTTTGAGTTATACTCGAAACCAAAATCCGAAAATTCATTTGGTTTCGGTATAGATTGGGATTTAACCAATTTTAATGTAAAATACACCAATTAAAACTAGGCTATCAATGATTTTTATCACTTCTAGCCTAGTGCAATAATTCATAAGTAATTTAACAATTCCCCACTCAGTCGCACTTTCTCGCTCAAAAGTACACAGGACTTTTGCCGTCCTTTATTCTTCGTTAAAATTATTAACCATTCGCCAGAAGTGGATGCTTGCAAAATTTAACTTACCTAAAGAAAAAATGAAAGCAATATTTTAGTCATCTTACTTATGAATTATTGCACTAGTTTGTCATCTTTAAAAAATCAGAAAGTGCATAAACTACATTATTAAAAACAAACTCAATAAATGGTGCTTTGTTATGCTTTGTTTGAGCCATTTCTAATGTTTCATAATAATGCAAACGACTTACTTTTTCGCTACTGATATTGGTTATTGGATAACCAGCTTGTATCAATACTAAATTCATTACCAAACGTGCAGTTCTTCCATTTCCATCAATAAAAGGATGAATAGTAACCAATCTTTCGTGCATTTCTGCTGCCATAACAATTGGGTGCATTCTTGCCTTATTTTCATTATAAAACAAAAAATAATCTTCCATTAATTTTGATAGTAAATAAGGCTCTGGCGGAAAATGCTTACTCCCTGAAATTCTCACATTCACATCACGGTATTTTCCAGCATTTTCTTTATCTATACCTCGCAAAATTAACCCATGAATTTGTTTGACTAAATATTCATTTAATGGAGCAGCATTGTTTACCAACTCAAAAAGCATATCAATAGCTTCAGCATGATTCACTGTTTCAAAATGTTCTCTAACAGATTTGCCACTAATTGTCAAGCCTTTTTCTATAACTAAAGCCGTTTCTTTGAGCGTCATGGTATTACCCTCAATTCTGTTACTATCATAAGTATATTCTACTTTGTAGTAATCCATTAACTTAGCTAAATGAGCTTTAGATAACGGTCTTTTTTTGTCTAACTGAGCTTTAAGTTCCTCTGCCTGTTTAATTAATGTATTGTTATTAAACGATTTAGATTTATAAGCCACCCTACTCTCAGCCAATTGTAGAGCTTCTAAACCATATTCTTCATCTTTTATTTCTTTATAAATTTTTTCGCTTAGCCATTGCAGAACAAGTTTTTTCGCATCTATACCATAATAATTGGCAATGGTTTCCAATTGATTTTTAGATGGCATTCTACTTCCGCTTTCATACCTACTAAATAAGGTATAATCAATATCTATTGCCTCTGAAACTTCTTTCAAAGTAAGGCCTTTACTTAACCTTGCATCTTTAAGTAATTTAGCAATTGTGTTCATCTGTTTATTTTTATTGTTTTTCATATGTAAGATGGAACTCACTAATAATCATCCTTCTATATTTAAAAAAATTTAGTGTGTTCGTTTCATCTTTATCTATTTATTTTACAAAGATAGTCATATTTTTATAATACTTGACAAATTATGTCAATAATCTTCAAACTTAATGACATTTATCATAACTAAATCAATTGTAAAAGTCTAACTTTGTTGACAGATGTTACAAAAACACACATATTATATGCTTTCTCGCATAAAAGCTCCTGCTTGTTATAAGAACATTAAGCAGCGAGATCCTTTATCATAGTCTTTACAAGAAAACGCCAAGCTAACACACTAACTGGCTCAAACACACCACTGGGTGTTTGCCCTGTTACGCTCGTTTTTAATTGCAGTCATCCCGATAGCTATCGGGGGCTCCTGACAATTAAAAACTTCACAAGCCTTGTCTTTGACATTTTCTTATAAAAGACTCAAAAAAAGAAATTTTCTTGCAGACTCATCAAAATATCTTTTTTCAATCACATTATATTTTCAATTCAATTAATCATTAAAGCTGAATACTTTTCGGCTAAATAAACATATAACAGATGAAACACAACACCATTATAGAACCTTTTAAAATTAAGTCGGTAGAACCCATTTATATGACTACCGAAGAAGAAAGAAAGGCATTTTTAGAAAAAGCACATTACAACACATTTTTACTCCAATCGGAACAAGTAATCATAGATTTCCTTACCGATAGCGGAACCTCAGCAATGAGTGCCGAACAGTGGGCAGGAATTATGCGAGGCGATGAATCTTATGCCGGTTCAAAATCTTGGGAAAGAATGGAAAAAGCAGTAAAACACCTTACGGGCATGGAGTTTATTCTTCCAACACACCAAGGCAGAGCTGCCGAGAGAATTATTTACGGCTATTTAGGAGGAAAAGGCAAAACATTTATCAGCAATACCCATTTTGATACTACCCGAGCCAACATAGAATTTTCGGGTGCAGAAGCAATAGATATCGTAATTGATGAAGCAAATGAACCAGCTTTAATTCATCCTTTTAAAGGAAATATGAATACCGAAAAATTAGAAAAACTAATTTTAGAAAAAGGTGCTGAAAACATTGGAGCAGTTATTTTAACAGTTACCAATAATAGTGGTGGTGGACAACCCGTAAGCATGAAAAACACAAAAGAAGTTAGTGCGATTTGTAAAAAACACCATGTAATGCTATTATTAGATTGTTGTAGAGTTGCTGAAAATGCTTATTTCATCAAACACCGGGAAGAAGGTTTTGAAAATTACACCTACGAACAAATTGCTCAAGAAATGTTTTCCTTAACGGATGGAGCAGCCATGAGTGCTAAAAAAGATGCTCTTATTAATATGGGAGGATTTTTAGCATTACGAGATAGTAAAATTGCAGAATCCTGCACCAACTTATTAATTATCACTGAAGGATTTTCTACTTACGGAGGTCTTTCTGGTAGAGATATGGAAGCGTTGGCAATTGGTATAAAAGAAGTTTTTGAACCTGCTTACTTGGAATACCGAATTAAAAGTACCGCTTACTTGGGCGAACATTTGCACAAAATGGGTGTTCCGGTAATGATGCCTATTGGCGGACATGCCGTATATATTGATGCAAAAAAACTATATGACCACATTCCTGTTAATCAATATCCTGGACAAGCTTTAGCTTGCGAGCTTTACTTAAAAGCGGGAATTAGAACAGTAGAAATAGGCTCTGTAATGTTTGGAAAATATGATGAAAACGGAAAACTAATTCCTGCACCAATGGAACTAGTGCGTTTGGCTATTCCAAGAAGAGTTTACACACAAAGCCACATTGAATATGTAATTGAAACTTTTGATGAAATACTCAAAAACAAAAAACTAGTTAAAGGATATGAAATTATAAAAGAAACGCTTTTACTGAGACACTTTACTGCTCATTTTGAACCTACAAAATAACTTACCAAACCTAACAGGTTTTTGAAACCTGTTAGGTTTAATTAGCTTCACTTAATTTCTTATCCATAATAACAACATAAACATGGTCATTTTTTATGTTATTAATATCCACTCCAAAATTCATTATTTTTTGTTGTTGCATTTTAATTAATTCAAGGTGGTTTTCGTTATGATGAGTGAAAATATAAAAACTTTTATCCCCAACATAGTCCAACACTGTTTCTATAATTTGCATATTAGTTTCCTTTATTTCGCTTCTTTTTTGGTTAAAGTCAGCAATAGGAATTTTATATTTATCTTCAAAAATGGTTGTTAACACAAAATTACCTTTAAAAAAGGCATCCATATTTTCTACGTCCCAAATTTCAAAATTTTCGTATAGCCGACACATTTCGGCAAAATCTTCAACTAACATCTTATTGAATTTTTAGAATGATTTTCAATTTGTTTTATTAATGAACTGATGTATTGAATTAATTCTAATGAAAGGTTGTTATTTTCTTTTAAAAACACTTTAAAGTCATCAATTAACACTTGGTAAAGCAATGTTTGTTCATTTACTAAAGCAGAATAAGCACTTTCGGAATTGTTAAAAATGAAATCAATACCAACCAAATCGCCACCATTTTGGTGTACAATTTCTACACTGTTGGTTAATCCTTTTTTAATAAGTGAGACATCGCCTTGTTCAATTAAATAGATATAATTTTGATTCTCACCTTCTCTAAATAAAAAATCACCCTGTTTGTGCGTGGAAATACGTTTAGAAATATTCTTTACTTTGTCAACTAATTCTTTAGATAAACGAATTATATGTAATTTTTCATTATTCAAAATATTATTTTTTAATTTTAATCAAATTTCATTGATTTTCAGATTACTAAAAATGACTTACATCATAAAACAAAATGATATTTCTTAGGTTTGATGAAATTAATCAAAAACATTAGCCGCTCTTAACAATTTTTTTATATCAAGTAATTTAATGTCTTTACCCTTTAATTCGATAAGTTTTTCTTTATCAAAATCAGATAAAATTCGAATAGATGTTTCTGTTGTTGTACCTGCAATATTAGCAATTTCTCTTCTGGTTAGTGTTGAGTCGATTGTTATTCCATCTGCTTTAAAACCATAGGCTTCATTTAGCAAAAGAAGTGCTTCTGCTATTCTTTCTCGCACATGTTTTTGTGCCATGTGTGTTATTTTTTCCTCTGCTCTCTTTAAATCATCCGACAAAATATTCATCATCGAAAAGGCAAAACAATTGTTTGTTTTAATCAATTCGGTAATATAATTTTTAGAAATAAAACAAACATCAGTATCTTCAATAGCTGTAGCTGATGCATAATATGTATCATTATTAAAAATAGAACGATATCCAACAATATTGGATGCTTTTGCTAATCGGACAATTTGGTCTTTGCCTTCATCTCCCATTTTATGAATTTTAACCTTCCCTTTATAAATACAATAAATACCATGAGGTTGGTTTCCTTCACTAAAAATAACTTGTCCTTTTTTGAATGAAATGTTTCTTTTGTATTCTGATATATTTTCTATTTCATTTATATCTAGACTACAAAAGATTGAAATTCCTTCTTTTTTATGTTCACAATTAATACAAGTTGGTATGTTTATTTTTGTATAGGTCATAATTTTGTCTTAATCTCCCAAAATTCATAAATAAATTAGTCAAAAAAACTGACATAAGTCATTTAAATCAATATTTTTTTATGACTGAATTGAGAAATAACTAATTTTAAAATTTCGACTTACTTATAAAACAAATTCTAATTTTATACCTTTAAATACATTAAAAAAAATATATATGATTACTGTTAAAGATGCTCAAGAAAATATCATTAAAAATACTTCTTTAGCCAAAATTATTGAAGTGGATTTATCTAGTGCATTGGGAAGCCATTTAGCTGTGGATTTATATAGCCCCCACCCTATTCCTTTTTTCAATCAATCTGCAGTAGATGGCTATGCTTTTAATTTTAACCAACTCCTTGCTTCTTATACTATTGTGGAGAAAATTCCTGCTGGAGACACCAGAAGAATAACAATAAATGAAGGTGAAGCTGCTCGAATTTTTACTGGTTCAAAAGTTCCTGATGGTTGTGATACTGTTATTATGCAAGAATTTACTAAGGTGGAAAACAATCAACTTTTTGTTGATGATGATCAATTACAAAAAGGAGGAAATATCCGAACCAAAGGTTACCAAATTAAACAAGGAGATATTGCACTCAGCAAAGGAACAATTTTAAATCCTGCAGCTATAGGTTTTTTAGCTACCTTGGGCATTACTGAAGTAAGCATTTTTACCTTACCAAAAGTGAGTATTTTAATTACAGGCAATGAGTTGGTTCCTCTTGGAGAAAAACTAGCTGAAGGTCAAATTTATGAATCTAACAGCTTTATGCTAAAAGCTGCTTTTGAAAAGATGCACATTTCTCCTAGAATCATACACATTAAAGACGACCAAAAAGCGACAACCAATGCCATTACCAATGCTCTTAACAATTCAGACATAGTAGTTTTATCGGGAGGTATTTCTGTGGGCGATTACGATTTTGTTCAGCAAGGTATTTTAGAAAATGGAGTAACCCAAATTTTTTATAAAGTGGCTCAAAAACCAGGGAAACCACTATTTTTTGGCAAAAAAGAAAACAAAGCAGTTTTTGGTTTACCGGGCAATCCTGCTGCGGCACTTACTTGCTTTTACGAGTATATTTTTCCTTACATTAACCTTTCTTTTGGGTTGAAACAAGCTTTTCTAAATCAATTGCAACTTCCTATTAGTAAAGACATTAAACAAAAACCAGGTAGAGCTACCTTTTTAAAAGCAACTACCGATTTTAAAACCGTTACTCCTTTGGAAGGTCAAAACTCTGATGCCTTACAATCTTTTGCTCATGCAAATGCGTTACTACTCACACCTGCTGACGCAGCAATGATAAAAAAAGGCGAATTGGTAACTGTGCATTTGTTGCCTTAACCCAGAAAATTAACTTCGTTGAACTCGCAAGCTCGGTTCATGAATTTTCTACGATATAAGTAATACCAACAAATTTAGCTATTTTCAATAGCCCAAATTTGCGTATTACTATTCCTATAATTATCGGAAGGGATTAACCGCTTTGCTTCCCACAGCCCTTCGCACATTCATATAATTCGCTTCGCTTTTGCATGAATAAAGCGGGTTAATGGAATGTGCCAGTGTATCTTCATCAGTGCATGTGTGATTTTGCTCGTGGCTATTTCATAATTTTAATATTACAATTATTAAAGGTTTGTTTTCAATGGGGTGTACGACAAATTTCACTTTTACTATTTTTCATCAGTTAATAGTAACTGCGAGGCTTTTAACTTTTTCTTTTTGCTTGATCAAAAAGAAACAAAAAATCAAGACTTCTGATAAATTTCTTACTTAACTCTTGTAATGTTCCAATACTTTCATTTATTAAAAGGGATATTTGTCGTACACCCAACGCACTCTTTACTTAGTTATCTAATTGAAATTCTGTAATCTTGTCAAAATAGTATTATATATGGTTAAAATTGTTTTCTTTACATTTATTTTTTTTGTTTTTTCCTCTTTTTTGGTAGCTCAAATTGTTGATCCATCAACATTGCCAGACGGTTGGCATAAGGTGCAAATACAGCCTGGTGTTTACTACGATGGTGAAACGATAGCAGGACACTTAGAAGGAAAAGGGGAAATGATTTGGGCAGATAGTAGTTCTTATTCAGGTAAATGGAAAACTAACATGCGACATGGAAAAGGTACTATGAAATGGAAAAATGGTACCATGTTTATGGGGAAATTTAAAAATGATGAAATGATTAAAGGAACTTTTATTTTTGAAAACGGAGATAAATATTATGGGAAATTTCAAGACGAAAAATTTCATGGAAAAGGAATATTTTTTAAAAGAGATGGATCCGTTGAGAAGGGAGTTTGGGAATATGGCAAAAAAGTGAAATAGTTAAACCACTTTATTCTTGGAATTTAAAAAAAACATTCCTGTTATTAGGCTAATTATTATACCTACCATTAACATATAAAAAAAGGGTGTAATTAATTGTAGAAAAGAAATTTCTAGATACATAGCAATTAATTCATCCATTCTTCCAATGATTATATAAATTATTACTGGCAATGTCATAGTGCTACATACTAAAAATGTTAATATGACCGCTTTCCAATAATTAATATTATTCTTTTGTTTTATTTTATAAAACAAAAGAGTTGAAAAGATTATTAAAGGATAAATTATTGTACCAAAGATTACTTTAATATTAAATTTATGGCTTAATATAATAAAGAATATTAATAAGATACTACCTGCAACTCCAAATATCAATATTGTAGGTATCATATTTTTATTAAAATAACTTGATTTCATAACTTTTAAGTTTTAATTAATAAGGTGGTTTATTGTTGACTATAAAATCATTACAAGAGTTTAGCTAAAGTGCACCACAACCCCTAAACTAAATATAATTAAAAGTAAAATTAAT
>PCUH01000199.1:0-814 GCA_002770955.1 Flavobacteriales bacterium CG18_big_fil_WC_8_21_14_2_50_32_9
AAAAAATACCTTTTTTTTTATTTTTTTACTTAAGTTCTTTTAAATATTTTTTTACTTAAAATACTTTAGAAGATTCTGAAAGTATTATAAACATTGGTTGAACTGTAATTATAGGGGTACAGATTTCGGAAGTATAAAGGTACAGATTGCGGAAAAAGGTACAGATTACGGTAGTAAAATAAACTATAAAGGTATAAATTATGGAATAAGGTACAGATTGCGGTAATTATAAAGGTACAGATTACGGTAATATTAATCGAAAAAGGTACAGATTGCGGCGTTAAGAATAAAATCATTAAGATAAATTATATACCTTAAATTTAATTAGAAACCATACAATCCAACACTTTAAACCATGCTTTTAATATAAAGTGTTTAGGGTTGAGACAGAAAGAGATATGATTTTAAATAGCTATAAAGGTACAGATTGCGGTAATTTATAAAGGTACAGATTGCGGAAGTAATTCTTTAAATGCCTAGATTATTAATAGCAGAAAAGGTACAGATTGCGGAAAAAGGTACAGATTGCGGAAGAAAAAATTATTAAACAAATTATTGACTAAAATCCATACATCACAATGCTTTAAGCCATATTTTTAACATAAAGTGTTAAGTGGTTTTCATTTAAGAACAGTAAATTAAAATTCAATAACTGCCTGTTCTCCATATTTAATCAAAACTGTTAAATCTATATTAGCATATCTATCTGTATATTCCTGAGAAGATAGGGTTTTCAATTTTACTAAAACATTTTCTCGAATACGACTAAAGGTTATCTCATTATCTTGCGAGTAAACTTTATTTTGACAGAACC
>PCUH01000199.1:821-1605 GCA_002770955.1 Flavobacteriales bacterium CG18_big_fil_WC_8_21_14_2_50_32_9
CCCTTAGCAGTTTTTTGATTAGTATTTTTTTCAAAATCTTGAATACAAGCTTTAACAAATAAATCCTGATACCCATTTAACACACCTTTAGGAAGATTAGGAATAATTTGTTTAATAATGATACCTGGAACAACACCGTAATTTTTTAAAATTTTATATGCTTCATATTCATATATTTTCAACTGTCCTATTTCATGATTACTTGGAGAATAATTATCCTTAGAATTTAAGTAATTTTTCACAATATAAAATTTAAAACCTATAACAGCTCTTCCCTCTTTAACATTTTCGTACCACACATATATAGATGAAAATTCATTAATTTGTTTAATTGAATAATCAACAATTCTAACTTTAAAGTTTTTTAATTCTACATACTCAGTTACTTTTAAATTTAATCTACTTTTCAATTCGCTAACAGAATAATAAACACTTACTTTATCTTTAAAATTAGACTGCTTACCATATACAGCAGTAAATAAAGTAAACAATTCTAAAGTATTACTACCAGTTAAAAATTTTATATCATTACTATATAATCTAGTAAATTTCTTAAGGTTTATAATATAATCAATTGCTTTACTACTAAAAGAAGCTTCATAATGTAAAACACCATGCCTGTCAATTGGACCAATTTGACTAAATATATTAATATATTTACCCATTTTAACCACTTTACCATTTAACTCAAATTCAACAATTGGTATTAACTGTGATTTTGACACCTCACGAGCAAAATTTTCAAATTTATCTTTGCTCTTTTTCCATTTGATACCGTAAGAAT
>PCUH01000199.1:1647-4146 GCA_002770955.1 Flavobacteriales bacterium CG18_big_fil_WC_8_21_14_2_50_32_9
TATATTCTTTATTGTGATCAATCTTAGAAATAAAGAAATAAAAAGCTCTCTTTTGAAGCTCAGACATTTCATTTGTTGTATTAATTAAAACATCAGTATGTATTCTGGCTACTCCAGTTTTATATTCTTGTACATTTTCCATGGAGAGAAATTTAATTATTTATATTTTTGAATAAATTTTGAATTACAATATAATCATTTGGTAAATACCAAAGCGAAGTTCCTCTTTTTATAGTTGTTTCATCTTTTTTCATTTACTTGTTTTAATTTCAATTTAAGCAACTCCATAACTACCTATTACCACTCCTCGATGTCGCAAATATTTATAAAGCGTTCTTTTTGAACCTAATCCCAATGATGAACAAATTTCACTAATAGACAACTTATTTTCTTTGTATAAAATTTCAGCAACAATAGCCTTTTTCTCAGCTTCCTTTGATAATCCTGCTGCCCTACCCCCTATCCTACCCCTTCTTCTTGCACTCTCTAGTCCTGCTTTTGTTCGTTCAATTATTAAATCTCTCTCTAATTGAGCAACAGCACTAAAAAGAGTGAAAACAAATCTCCCATGCGAGGAAGTTGTATCTAAAAAAGGCTCTTGAATACTTTTAAAATGCACTCTTTCTTTATTAAAATTTTCCATCAACTTTGCTAAATGAATAACACTTCTTGCAATTCTATCCAATTTCCAAACTAATAAAACATCATTTTCTCTTAACTTCCCTAAAATGGTATCTAAACCAACCCTTTCTTCTCTTGCCCCACTAGATACATCTTTATAGATGTTTTTCATTTCAACTCCTGCTTTTAAGAGTGCATCAATCTGTAAGTCAAAATTTTGTTCTTTCGTACTTATTCTTGCGTAACCAAATATCATTTATATAGTTTATTAAAACGTGTAATTGTAAACACATCAAAGATACGAGAAAAATAAACTATATGTATATAAAATACATATATTTTTCAAGTTTCCTTTTTCGAGGGTTTAAGTAAACTATTAATTATTTCTGTAATTTATATATATAAAACAATAAACAACCAACAATATAAATTACAGAAATAATGCTCAACCAAAAAAACAATATATCAACAGGACGTAATTTATTATTAATATTAATTACAATTAAATGAACTAACCCACCTAAAAAAATTATTAAAGAAATTATGATTAAAATTTTTTTAACTGAAAAAGTCTTTTTTAAATAAGGACAATCCTTATTTAAAAAATCAACCACTAAAACTACAATACTCTCAATCAATATAAAGATTAAGATTGAGAGAACCAATACTCCCCAAACAGGAGGAAAACCACTTAAAGAATACATCATAATAAATCAGGTTAAATAATACTTATACATTGCTTAAAAGTTTAAATTAATTCACTCAAAACTACATTAAATAAAACATCGAACCAATGCCAAATCTCAAGTTTATTAGTTCCTTTTTCAAAAACCAAAAAACGAACTTCCAGTTCATCTTCATTATTTACTGATATATCTCCAAACTCCAACCAAAGAGTTTTAAAAATTTGCATTTTTTCATTTTCATTTACTTGTTTTAATTTCAATTTAAGCAACTCAACAAACACCTGATTCCAATAAATTACAATTTCATTCTTCCCATCTTCGGAATAATTTCGGAAGCTATCAGCTTGTTTTAAACCTTCTTCTAAATTGGTTATCTGTAAACTTTTACCATTAATATATATTTTCATAATTCAAAGATTAAATTGTAATTTTTAAAATAAACTTAATTGTTGTTTTTGTTGAATAAATTGCAAATATTTATACCCATCTTTATTGTATAATTCCTGTGCTATATCTTTTGCGAGAAGCTGAACATCATCATACATTTTCCAAATCTTATCCATAATATACACAAAGTGGCTTTTGTACCCAGTTGAAGAAATACAGCCGTAAAAAGAGAAGTGTGCGACCAAACCGTTGTAAGGTTTAAATTCTACTTTTACAACTTCTTTATTATCTAAAACAATTTTAAATGTTGTTGCTTTTGTATTATCTACTTTCATAATTTTAGGTTTTGAAATTTTAAATAAATACTTTAATTCTTCGCTTGAAGCGAAGAATTAAAGTTACTCTTCAGGCAACTTGTTTAAGTTCTTGGTTAAAAGCTAATATATAATCCGCAGACTTTTGAGCAAAGGCAGCAGCTTTAAAAAAAATAGTAACATCATTTTTAAAGGCTGCAATCCAACTTTTAATATAAGCGGTATTATTTGTAAAATCTTTTGTAATTGATAAGCTACCACAAACTAAAGCTGTCGATAATTCTGCAACCAATTCTTCAAAAGCATATTCTTTAGATTTAAAAAACTTTCCAAAAACACGATTTAAACGATGTGCTGCACCAGTCCAATGACTTAATTCATGAAAAGCAGTTGAATAATACACTAAAGAATTTTTAAACTGGCTTGTATCAGGTAAAACAATTAAATCTTTAGACGGCATGTAATAAGCTTCATCAATAAATTTATGTTTG
>PCUH01000037.1:0-584 GCA_002770955.1 Flavobacteriales bacterium CG18_big_fil_WC_8_21_14_2_50_32_9
TGGCTAATTTTTATAATAATTCATTTTTTTACTTACAGAATACACGAATATTTTTTTTGCCACGAATACACGAATTTAAGTTTTTATATTAATTGAACTAAAATATAGCTACTAATAAACTAATATTTTTTACAATACTACTCTTTGAGATTTCAATCTTAACTCTCCAAAATTTACTAATAAAGCTAATTTGTTTTCAGAAACTTTTAAGTAGTTTATACATTGAGCTATAAAATCATCTGAAATGCCAGAAACTCCTTTTGCTTCAAGTATAATTTTATCATAAACAACAAAGTCTGCGTGAAATTTATGTGGTAAAATAATACCTTTATAATTTACTTCGTACTTCTTTTCACGTTCATAAGGTATTCCAGCTTTTTTAAATTCATACTCTAAAGCATCTTTATAAACTATCTCCAAAAAACCAGCTCCTAATTGATTGTGTACATCCATACAAATGCCAATAATTTTAAAACTTTCTTCTTTGTAGATAATGTTAGTCATAAATTCTATTTTTTAGTTGTTCAACTTTTTTTGCCACGAATACACGAATACATCCTTTTTCATTCGTGCATTCGTGGCTA
>PCUH01000037.1:664-1916 GCA_002770955.1 Flavobacteriales bacterium CG18_big_fil_WC_8_21_14_2_50_32_9
TTCGTGCATTCGTGGCTAATTTCATACAAAAAATAAATCGGATGTAATTTTATCGGTTAAAAAAATTCCTTCTTGGGCTAAAGTTAGTTTATTTTCTGAAATAGTAATTAAATGAGTGTTTTTATATGTAGCTAATGCTGCGAAAAAATGGTTAGAAATTTCAGAAGAAAATGTTTTTTTTATGAATCCCATATCAACACCCCAAATGGTTCGCAATCGGGTTAATATGTATTCATTATAAGCTGTTGTTTCGTCAATAATTTCTTCTTCAAAAAAAGGTAAATTTTGCTGAATTGCTTTGGTGTATTTAGTGTTGTTGGCAATATTCCAACTTCTTTTTTGAGAGGTATTATTTTTAATAAATGAATGTGCTGAAGGACCAAAACCCAAGTAATTTTCTCCTTTCCAATAATTGCTGTTGTGTTGCGAAAAAAAACCTTCTTTGCCAAAATTTGAAATTTCGTAATGTATTAATCCTACTTGTTTAACTTTTTCAATCAATAAGTTGAATTGCTCAATAGCTTGTTCATCAGATGGAATAACTGTTTGCTTGGTTTTTACTAAATGATATAACGCAGTTTTTGGTTCAACCGTTAGGGTGTAAGCCGAAAGATGAGGGATATTTAATTGTATAAATTTATCAAGGTTATGTTCCCATTTTTTAAGCGTTAATTGTGGGCTATTATAAATTAAATCTATGGTAATATTATTAATACCAGCATCTTGACTCAATAGAATACTTTTTTCGGCTTGTTGTTGGTTGTGTGCACGATTAAAAAATTTTAAATCTTCATCAAAAAAAGACTGAACACCAATGCTTAATCTATTTACTCCATTGTTTTTTAAGATTTTCAGCTTTCCAATATTTATATCATCAGGATTACACTCTAAAGTAAATTCTATTTTTTCCTCCAACCTATAGTTTTTATAAATGGCTTCTAAAATTTGAGCTAATTCTTCCTCAAACAATAAGGAAGGAGTTCCTCCACCAACATAAATAGTAGCTATTTTTTCATTGTTGGGTAATACTGTTTTTTTTAATTCAATTTCATTACAGATAGTGTTAACAACTGTTTGTCTGTTTGTAAGATTGGTGGAAAAATGAAAATCGCAGTAGCTACATTTTTGCTTACAAAAAGGGATATGTATATAAATTCCTGCCATTAAATTAGGGGTTAGTAGTTAGGTGTTAGGGGTTAGTAGTTAGAGATTCATCACTTCATCCCGTCCCGATAACTATCGGGAGCTTTCG
>PCUH01000037.1:1927-11314 GCA_002770955.1 Flavobacteriales bacterium CG18_big_fil_WC_8_21_14_2_50_32_9
GGAATGACGCTAACACTTAACTACTAATTCCTAACACCTAATTTTCACATTAACCTATTTATTCAACACTATCCTAAAAGTAGTTCCTTTTTCGTTTGATTGTTTAACAAAAATTTTTCCTTTATGGTAGTTTTCAATAATTCGTTTAGATAAGGATAAACCTAAGCCCCAACCTCTTTTTTTAGTGGTAAACCCCGGTTCAAAAATGGTTTTTTGTTTGTTTTTTGAAATTCCTGTTCCTGTATCTGAAATATCTATATAAATAAATTGCGTTTGATTGATAACATGAATATCAATTTTTCCAACTCCTTGCATTGCATCAACTGCATTTTTAATAATGTTTTCCAATACCCAACTAAGCAACGATGCGTTGAATTGAGCAAAAACAGGAATTGATTGATAAAAATGTGTTGAAATTTCTACTTTTTTTGAAATTCTAACTGTTAAATAATCAACCGAATGATTAATAGTTTCGGTTAAGTTGCTTTTTTCCAATTTAGGTTCGGAACCTATTTTAGAAAATCGTTCGGTTATAGTTTCCAACCGGTCTATATCTTTGGTAAGTTCTTTTATGGTAGATGATTCAACATCTTTTGTTTTTAAATACTCAACCCAAGCCATTAATGAAGATAGTGGAGTTCCTAATTGGTGAGCTGTTTCTTTCGCCATTCCAACCCAAACTTGATTTTGCTCCACTTTTCTTGAAGTGCTAAATAAATAATATGCAATAAGAATAAAAATGCCAATTATCCCAAACTGAAAAAATGGATAGTATTTTAATTGTTGCAATAAATCACTGTCTTTATAAAATATATATTGCATATTATTATTAGACAACGTAATAGGTATGGGTTCGTTTTGTCCTCTCATCTGTTCAATCATCTTTTCGAGATAGTTTGGAGTAACAACACCTTCAGAATTTAAATTTCCATGTGCTATTATTGTTTGTTGTGTGCTATCTGTATAAATAACAGGAACAGAAGCTGAATTAACAACAATTTCAGAAATAAACGATTTTATTAAATCATCTAGTACTCTTTTTAATTCAGAAAAAATCTCAGAATCTTGATAGTATAATTTATGGTTCCATGTTATTTTTTTGGTTACATGTATGCTTAAATCTATAGGATCATGTGTTTTTTTCATTGAATCGAGCTGCATCAACAAAAATTTAGTCGAATCAACACCTTTTTCAAATTTTATGTTTCTATAGTTTATAATTTTTTCATTTTCATCTGTTACTATTACAGGAATGGTTTCGTTTTTACCTATAATTTGAAGATAAAAATTAGTTGCATCTTGGTTCGTTGAGGTAATGATTCTTTTGGTTGCTTCTGCCCAAATTTCAATCCGATTTCGTTCTTCTTTAGAAATTTTATCGAACAGTACTCCTGTCAAATTAACTAATGTTGCTTTATTTTGGATGGCTCCAGCCCACAATTTTACTTGCTCTCTTTCTTGATTTGCAATTTTATTTACTAAAATATTGGTGTACCAAAGTGAAGACAATACTATCAGCATTGCAATTGCAGCTAAAAGTAATTTCCATTGTTGTTTTTTAGAATAAATATTCAAGAGTATGTATTTTAACGTGTAAAATTATATCTTTTTAAAAATAAAAGAGCTAACTCTTTTTTGAATTAGCTCTATTAAAGGATTTTTGTTTTATATTACTTTTTGGAAACACAATTTTTGTTTGCGGTTTTTATATACAATTCTAACGCTTTTGTCATTGAAGGAGCTTCTGGTTGCGGAGCACAAATATCTACTCTTAGTCCAGCTTCTTCTGCTGCCTTACAAGTGGTTGAACCAAAAACAGCAATACGCGTTTCATTTTGTTTGAATTCAGGAAAATTCTGAAACAATGATTTAATTCCTGATGGACTAAAAAATGCCAACACGTCATAATTTACATCTTTCAAATCAGATAAATCACTACAAACCGTACGATATAAAATAACTGTTTTGAAGTTAATATTTTCTTTTTCTAATGATGCTGGAATATTTTGGCTTATAATATCAGAACAAGGAACTAGAAAGTTTCCTTCTTTATGTTTTTTTATTACGGGTAATAATTCTTCAAAAGTTTGTTTTCCAGTAAAAACTTTACGTTTTCTATACAACACGTACTTTTGTAGATAAAATGAAATAGCATCTGAAATGCAAAAATATTTCATTGTTTCGGGTACATTAAACCTTGTTTCTTCTGCTACGGCAAAAAAATAATCAATAGCATTTCTGCTAGTAAACACAATAGAATCAAACTCAGCAAAGGTAATTCGTTGGCTTCTAAAATCTTTAGAAGAAACTGCTTCTATATGAATAAAAGGTCTAAAATCAATTTTGACTTTACAATTTGTAGATAAATCAAAATAAGGGGATTTTTCTGTTTCTGGTTTTGGTTGGGAAACTAAAACACTTTTCACTTTCAACATGGCTCATTTTTTAGTTAAATAATCGTTTTTATAAGATAAAAAACTTAATTGTAACGATTAAAGGTAAAATTTCGAGGGTGCAAATGTACAAAAATATATGTAAATTAGAAATATTTTTCTTTGCTCCGATTTTTATGTAGCGTATTGTTCTGAGTAGCAAAATAATAAATACTACTACAAGAATGAAATTATTAAAAAAGACACTGTTTTGTAAAGTTGTAAAGTATATTAAAAATAGTAATGGAACCATTAATACTCCCAAAAAATTATTAAACAACGAAGTATTAAATATGTATTCCATTTGAATTTCTTTTGTGTCAAAAATAAAGTTAAGAATTGCATTAAAAATTAGTTGACTCATGAAAAAAATAGTCAGAAAGAATACTATTTTAAAAAAATAAATCATTTCAAAGGCATCAGTTATACCTTTTTGATGGAAATAAAAAAAGTGATAAATATAAAGTGAAAACACACATAAATAAACAACATTTAGTATTAAATTGGTTTGATTAAAAAAAATCTTCTCTCCTCTTAAAATTTCAAATCTTGCTTGTTTGGAAACAATTGATTTAGCCATGTTTTTAAATCTATTTTGATTTACTCCTTTCACAAAAGCGATTAAAAACAGGCTACTAAACAACATAATAATTTGCCAATTTTCAATTCCTATGGGCTTTGTGGTTGGTTGAAATAGTATTTTTGGTTCTTCTGTTCTGTTTGTTGTAACAGGCTTTTCTCGAATTGGCAACTTACTATAAGTCTTGTTAGTAAGGTTGTAAGAATTTGTGTCGTATTTCTCAACTGTTGTTGTCGTGTCTATTAATAGATTTTCTTGAACAAGATTGTTTCCCGTAGTTTGTTTCCGCTGCTTTGTTTTAATGAATTGACTAATATTCATTTCATCAATCTCTTCCAATAATTCAATTGGAGTTGTATCTTGAGGAACAACTGGAGTTTCAAACTTCTTTTTCATTAAAGAAGAATCTGCAAATTGATATGAAAGAGTTGGCATCATAAAACACAAAGGTACATTTTTAGCAACAAAAAACCCTAAGTACAAAATTTGTACTTAGGGTTTAATTTTTTAATCTATTTTTTAATTGCTAATTTTTAATCTTATCTGTTTTTTTAGTGGAATAGTTAATTTTTAACGCATTCGCTTTTCTAAGCTCTTGCTTCACTTCAGTTACTATTCCCATTTCTGTTTTTTGATCCACTTTTAACGACCATGTAATTAAATTTCTTTCTGCTTCGTCTCGTTCATCTCGTTCCATCTCCACAAACTGAAAAATATCTTCTTTGGTTTTAAAAGCGTCATTTAATTGAATACGAGGTGCTGTACCAAAAACTGCTTGAAATTCTTTTGTTGGTTTTCCGATATAAATGTAGCTTACCAATGATTTTCGCTCCAGTTTTTCTATTTCTGTTGCAAAAGGTATTTTGTTTTCTACTTTCAATGTTGTTTCTCTCATGGTTGTGGTAACCATAAAGAAGAAAAGTAACATAAATACAATATCGGGAAGTGCAGCTGTATTAACAGCTGGTTGCGATTTTTTACCGTTTTTTCTAAATTTTGACATTATTCTGCTCCTCCTATTTTTTTAGGTTCTGCTTCAGAAATTCGTTGTGGATAGACTTTTTTAACTGCATCCAACTGTTGTTCTGCTTTTTCAGAAGCCCCTGCTTGTTGAAGAAGTTCTTGGTAAGTTTTGCCGAATTTTTGTTGAGCAAACTCATTTCTCAATTCATTGTAGGCTCCCACCAATTCGTTTTGAACTTTAATGTACATTTCATAAGAAGTACCATTGTCATTTTGCAAAGAAATTATCTGTTTTGAAACGGGAAATAACCCCAATCCTTCAATTTCTTCATCTTTAAATTCTGGTAAAGTTGGATTGTTTGGATCTGATTTTATAAACTCTTTTACTTTAGCTCTTAGTTCTGTTACTTGAATATAATCTCCTTTTGCCAAAATTTGATTGTTTGCATTTACCAATACTTCAAAAACATTTCTTTTATTTACTTCATTACTTTCTGGAGTATCAACATCAGGTGGTGGTGGTAACCTTCTAATCAATCCTGTATCAGTATCCATTGTGGTGGTTACCAAAAAGAAAATCAATAGCAAGAATGCAATATCAGCCATTGAACCAGCATTTATCTCTTGTATTTCTCTTTTAGCCATTTTTATTTGAATATTTTTGATACTTCTGAAAAGATAATAACTCCAATTGCACCTACACCTAAAATATAAAATGCATTTAAGCCTGCTTCTGATAATTGTGAAGTAGAACTATCTGCCAAAAGTTTTGCTCCTGCATCAAACACCTCTTCATTACCTGCCATTGCATAGCCTATTGCAAAAACAATTGCTAAGCCAACAATACCTATTAAGGCATTTTTTGCATTTTTAGGACTTTGTGCCATAGTAATTATTGGGAAAATTATTGCTGTAAGTGTAGCTATTCCTAATAATATATAGCACCAATTAATAAGTATCCCTTCTGAAACAACATCTACGTAGAATAAAATACTTAACAAAGTAGAAATTCCAAGAAGAACATATAATATAATACTGAATAATTTGTTATTCATAATTTTTTATTTTTTAGATAAATCATGTTTTACTAAAATATCAATTAACGAAATAGAAGCATTTTCCATGTCATTAACAATACTATCAACTTTAGCTACGATATAATTATAGAAAATTTGTAGTATAATTGCCACTATCAAACCAAATACGGTTGTTAACAAGGCCACTTTAATACCATCAGCAACAACAGCCGGAGAAATATCACCTGCAGCGGCAATTGCATCAAATGCTCCAATCATACCGATAACTGTTCCCATGAAACCAAGCATTGGAGCAAGTGCAATAAATAATGATATCCAAGAAATTCCTTTTTCTAATAAGCCCATTTGAACACCACCATAAGAAACCACTGATTTTTCAACCATTTCAATTCCTTCATGACTTCTGTCTAATCCTTGATAAAAAATACTAGCAACAGGTCCTTTTGTATTTCTACAAATTTCTTTAGCTGCTTCAACTCCTCCTGCACTTAATGAATCTTCAATGTTTTTTAATAACTTGTTACTGTTAGTTGTTGCCATATTTAAATAAACTATTCTTTCAATAACAATTGCCAACCCTAAAATAAGACATACTAAAACGATTCCCATAAATCCAGGGCCGCCTTCAATAAATTTTTGTTTAATTACTTGTTGGAAAGTTAATTCTACTTCTGGAGTAGCTTCCTCTTCTGTTTTTGCTGCATCAGCTTTTGCTTTTGCATCAGCCTCTGCTTTAATTTTTTCTTGAGCTGCTTTTGCTTGAGCTATTGAATCTTCAGCTGTTTGCTCTGTTGCATTAGCATCTTGAGCGTAAATCACATTAATGGTACCAAAATTTAATACTGCTGTTAATGTTAAGAGTGCAAATAATTGTTTCATATATTAATTTTTATTGTTTTTTAATTGTTATATGGAATACGCCAAGTTTTCTTTGTCACATTTTTTTGTGCTTAGGCACGTGGCTATTTCATAATTTTAGATTAGTTTATTGCTTACTTTTTAAATTAATTATTTCAATTTTATAATTCAGCCGCCAAATTACAAAAAAAACATTCAAACATAAAAATTATTGTGTTAGTTTATTTTTAATTTTTATTGGCTAATGAATTTATAGTTTAAATTCCTTTTTTATTTTTTCTACAAAATCTAGTTCCTCCCATGGAAAAAGCTTTACCTTGATTTTTTTCTTTTCACCTGAACCATTCGTAAATTCTTTAGTTACGATTTCTGTTTTTCTTCCCATGTGCCCATAAGCTGCTGTTTCGGAATAAATTGGTGTTCGCAAACTAAATCTTGTTTCAATAGCATAAGGACGAAGATCAAATAATTTTTCAATTTTCTTAGCTATTTCACCATCATTTAATTTTACATTAGCAGTTCTATAGGTATTTACAAAAACCCCTACAGGTTTAGCAACACCAATAGCGTAAGCAACTTGCACCAATGCTTCATTACATAAGCCTGATGCTACCATGTTCTTTGCAATATGTCGGGTTGCATAGGCTGCAGAACGATCAACCTTACTTGGGTCTTTTCCTGAAAAAGCACCACCTCCGTGAGCTCCTTTTCCTCCATAAGTATCAACAATAATTTTTCTTCCTGTTAAACCAGTATCTCCATGAGGTCCTCCAATTACAAATATACCTGTAGGGTTTACATGGTAAATAATTTTATCATTAAATAATCCTTGAATGTGTTTTGGCAATAATTTTTTTACTCTTGGAATTAATATGTTAATTACATCTTCTTTAATTTGCTTCAACATTTTAGCTTCCGTATCAAAATCATCATGTTGCGTAGAAACAACTATTGCATCAATTCTTACGGGTTGATTATTATCATCATACTCAATGGTAACTTGCGATTTTGAATCGGGACGAAGGTAGTTCATTTTTTTGCCTTCTCTTCTGATGGCAGCTAATTCTTTCAACAACAAATGAGAAATTTCTAATGCCAACGGCATATAATTATCTGTTTCTTTGGTTGCATAGCCAAACATCATTCCTTGATCTCCTGCTCCTTGATCTTCTTTTTTCTTACGCTCAACTCCTTGGTTAATGTCTGGTGATTGTTCGTGAATTGCAGAAAAAACTCCACAAGAATTTCCATCAAACATATACTCGCTTTTAGTGTATCCAATTTTATTAATGGTATCACGAGCAATTTTTTGAACGTCAAGGTAGGTGTTGGATTTTACTTCTCCAGCTAACACCACTTGCCCTGTGGTTACTAAAGTTTCACAAGCAACTTTTGATGTAGCATCAAAGGCTAAAAAATGATCAACTAGTGCGTCAGAAACTTGGTCAGCAACTTTGTCTGGATGACCTTCAGATACAGATTCAGATGTAAATAAATACGACATTTAATTTATTTTAAAAAGTTAATAAAAAGAAACGCAGGCTGATAGCAATGTGAAAAGTACACGTTTTAGCATTTTTTCATGTGGTCGCAAGCAGCCAAATCATTCCACAATTAGAGTTCAAAAGTATGTTTTTTTTAGAATATAAAAAGTTTTGTAAATTATTTTTTTAAAAAAATTAGTTTGTAGTTAATTTCTTAAAAATACTTTCTAAACTTTCGTTTTCTTTTTGTAACGAAAGCACCACCACTTCTTTGTTCATCGCAAACTGAAAAATATGGTTTCTTACCGCATCCGAAGTAATTTCAATGAGCCATATTTCAGCATCAGGTTTTTTCTTTACCTGCAACACACCATCAATTGCTTGAATTTCTTTTAATGCAACCGTTTTATCAAACTCCACAGTTAATACAATATTTTTGGATGAATTACTTTTTAAATTTTTAGTGGATTCATTGGCTACTATTTTACCATGATTGATAATAATGGTTTTATCACAAATGGCTTCCACCTCTTGCATAATGTGGGTAGAAAGCATAATGGTTTTTTCCTTTCCTATATTTTTAATCAATGCTCTAATTTCCTCTAACTGGTTAGGGTCTAATCCAGTGGTGGGTTCATCTAAAATCAATACCTTTGGGTCGTGAATCATGGCTTGTGCCAACCCTACTCGTTGTCGGTATCCTTTTGATAATGCACCTATTTTTTTATTTTGTTCTATTCCCAAACCTACTATGTCTATCATTTCTTTCACTCTTTCTTTAATATTTTTCACATGATAAATACCCCCAACAAACTGTAAATATTCTTTTACATACATATCTACATACAAAGGATTATGCTCTGGCAAATAACCGACTTGTTTTTTTACATCAATTGGTTGCTCAATTACATCATACCCACAAACGGAAACGCTTCCACTCGATTGAGGAATAAAACAAGTAATGATTTTCATCATGGTTGATTTTCCAGCTCCATTAGGTCCTAAAAAACCTACAATATGACCAGGATCTACAACAAAAGAAACAGCATCCAATGCATTTTGTTGTCCATAAATTTTGGTTACATTATTAACTATAACTGACATTTTTTTAGTTTTAAGGTTATGAGTTTATAAGTCCCGAAAAAGTAAAGAATTAAAAATTCTTGTTTTTACGGCATTTAAAGCACGAAAGTAATGAATTTTGCTTTAGAACATTTACGATTTGATTACTTTTGGTTTTTTTAACATTCTCAATAAATTTGGAAGAAGGAATAGTAATAAAATCTACCGGTAACTTGTATCATGTTCGTTTAAAAAATGGCGAAATCATTACTACAAGAATAAAAGGTAGTTTCAGAATGATGGATATTAAAACTACCAATCCGGTAGCAGTTGGCGACAAAGTTGTTGTGAACGATGTGGAAACAGACCCTGTTATTTCTGAAATTAAACCTCGAACCAATTACATTATTAGGAAATCGGTCAACCTTTCTAAACAAGCACACATTATTGCTGCTAATGTTGACCAAGCGGTTTTAATTGCTACCATTGCTCAACCCGAAACTTCTACAGGTTTTATTGACAGGTTTTTAGTAACCGCAGAGGCTTACCATATCCCTACTATTATTGTTTTTAATAAAACGGATATTTATACCGAAAAAGATAGGAAGAAACTCCATTTTTTAATGGAAACCTATACTAATATTGGTTACGAATGTATGGCAATTTCTGTAACTGCTAACAAAAACATCGACCAACTGATTGCTAAATTAAAAAACAACACTTCATTAGTCTCAGGACATTCGGGAGTAGGAAAATCTTCTTTACTCAACCTTATTGAACCTTCTTTACAACTTAAAACCTCTATTATTTCTGATGCTCATCAGTTAGGGAAACACACCACCACTTATGCCGAAATGCACGAGCTTTCTTTTGGCGGTTTTGTGGTAGATACTCCAGGCATTAAAGCTTTTGGTTTAATAGACTTTGACAAAACAGAACTTTCGCATTATTTTATTGAAATGAGGAATTTG
>PCUH01000140.1:0-10693 GCA_002770955.1 Flavobacteriales bacterium CG18_big_fil_WC_8_21_14_2_50_32_9
CCTAACTACTACTCTTCCCTAAGTGCATCTATTGGTTTAATACTAACAGCCCGTTGAGCCGGAATTAATCCTATTAAAGTGCCTAATACTACCATTATCAGTAATGCTCCAATAATATAAGGAATAGGTACTGTAGGGTTTGTATAAGGGAAATCATCAACGTCTTTGGTTGCTGCATTTATTCCTGCTAGCACCAAAGCTCCCAAAATAATTCCTAAAACACCTGATACAAGTGTTAAAAAAACAGATTCTAAAATTATCTGTGTTTTTATCTCATAAGGGGTTGCTCCTAACGCTCTTCTAACTCCTAATTCTCTTGTTCTTTCTTTCACGGAAATCAATAAAATATTACCTATTCCTATTACTCCTGCAAATATAGTTGCAACTCCAACTACTAACGACAAAAATGTTAATCCTTTTGAAAATCCTTTTACTTTGTTAAAAATTTCACCTAAGTTGAATGACCCAAAAGCTTGGTCATCTTCAGGTGCAACTCGATGTATTTTTTTTAGCACTTCTTTTACCTTTTTTTCTACTTTTATTACATCTGCATCATCATAAGCAGCTATTGCCATCCAACTCACATTATCTGAAGTGTTATATATCTGTTTAAAAGTAGTAAATGGAATAAAAATATCACCATCATCTTCAAAACCTCCTCCTTGAGCAAACTTATGCACTCCAATTACTTGAAAAAAGCTATTTCCAATTTTTATAAATTCTCCAACAGGCTTCTCTTCGGAATTAAATAGTTCTTTTTGGGTTCGTTCTCCAATAACGCACACTTTTCTTGCGTGTTGAACATCTTCCTCATTCAAAAAACGACCTCCATCATAAATATCTTTCGTAGCAATTTTTACTAACACAGGAAAATCACCATAGACATTATATGTTCCACTTTTTTGATTTCTTGAAGCCATAGGAGTTTCACCGCCAAAAACACCTCTTGCATTTCGGGGTGCTATAAATTGTATTTCGGGTATTTTGTTCTTTAAAAGAATAACATCTCTTAATTTCAGTTGCAGTTGCCTTCCTGTTTTGAATCCATCATACGGAACGCTTGTTTGTTGAGCCCATGCAAACATACTGTTCATAGCAACTCGTTCAAATTGTTTTTCAAAACCATTATCTAATCCTTTGGCTGCTCCAGAAAGTGTGATATAAATAAAAATCCCCCACAACACTCCAATTACGGTAATGGTGGTTCGGGCTTTGTTTTTTGAAACAGAGCCTAAAATTTCTATCCATGTGTCTTTTCTAAATATCAATAGAAGCCCCCTTTTATCCCCCGAAGGGGGAAATATCCATCACACAAGCCATTCAACATTATGTTTTTAAATATTATATCCTTTATAAAATCTTTTACCTTCATATTTTTTATCAATAATTTTAAAGCTACTCGACCCCCTCCCTTCGGGAGGGTCGGGGTGGAATTTACTCATCCCTTAATGCAACAATAGGTTGAATTCGAGCTGCTCTTTTTGCAGGAACATAACCAGCTATAGCTCCAAAAATTATTAAAATTATGGTTGAAAAAATAGCCGTTCCTGTATCAATAAAAGGGTTTAAAATAAAATAGTTTTCGAGTGAATCACCAACAAAACGCAATACAAAAACTCCAGCAATCATACCCACATAGCCAGCTATAATGGTTATAAAAACAGATTCTTGCAATATCATTGCAACAATAGAAAAAGGTGTTGCTCCTAATGCTTTTCTTATTCCTAATTCTTTAGTACGTTCCTTGACTACAAAAACCATAATATTACTAATTCCAATAACTCCAGCTATTAATGTTCCTATTCCAACAAATGAAACAATTAATTTTAAAATATCAGCATATTGCATATTTTTATTCAAATTATCAGCAACATTTCTTATAAAAAATCCACTTTCATCTGTAGGAGATATGCTGTGTTTTTCTTTTAGGAATTTAGTTAGTTTTTCTTCAAAAATCATTGCTCCTGCGTAGCCAAGTTCAGGTTTAAAAGCCAACACAATTTGATCAATTTTATCCGTGTTTTTTTCGTTCAGTTGAATGGTTGTATATGGAAGATAAACATAACGCTCTTCTCTATCGCCTCCTGCATCTTGAAAAGTTCCAACTATCTTATAGGCTGTATTTTGTATAATAATATATTTGCCAATAGCTTGTTCACTTCCGAACAAATCCTTAGCAACTAACCTTCCTATTACTGCATATTTTGCTTTGTTTATAACATCATCTTCATTTATAAATCTTCCTTGCATCATAATAGTTTGCTCAGCAAATTGATAAACTGGTGCTACTCCCCGATAAGAATAGTTGTTGGATTTATTTTTATATGAAATTATTCCTGCTCTAAAAAGAATAGGGGAGATGTATTCTAAAAAGAAAGGGAAATTTTGTTTAATGTCTTTTATATCATCATTTTTAAACTGAATTCTTCTGTTTGCCTTAAATCCTTTGTAAGGAACGGATGTAGTTCCAGGGAAAAAAAAGAACGTATTAGTTGCATCATCTAAAAAAAACTCATTAAAAGAATTTTTCAGTCCATTCCCTAAGCCTAATAAAATAATGAAAATAAAAATACCCAATGAAACAGTAAATCCCGACAAGAATGTTCGGAGTTTATTTTTTTTTATGGTTTGAAATATTTCTTGCCAACTGTCTCTACTAAACATAATCGGAAGCTCTAATTTGAATTACTTTTTTATCTTCAATAATTACCCCATCTTTTAATTGAACAATTCGTTTACACATATTGGCAATATCAGGCTCATGGGTAACAACTAAAATGGTTTTTCCTTCATCATTTATTTCCTGAATAAGTTGCATTACCTCATAAGAAGTTGTCGAATCTAATGCACCAGTTGGTTCATCTGCCAACAATACTTTGGGTTGAGCAGCTAATGCTCTTGCAATTGCTACTCGTTGTTTTTGACCACCAGATAGTTCGCTTGGTAAATGTGTTGCCCACTCAGATAATCCAACTTTTTTAAGGTATTGCATGGCAACTTCCTCTCTTTCTTTTCGGGGGATTTGTTGATAATAAAGGGGTAGGGCTACATTCTCTAATGCTGATTTATAGTTAATCAAATTGAATGATTGAAAAACAAAACCTAAAAATTTGTTTCGATACTTGGCTGCTTTTGTCTCATTTAAGTTTACAATTGGAACTCCATCTAAGGTGTATGTTCCCGAATCTAACAAATCTAACATTCCTAATATATTGAGTAATGTTGATTTTCCTGAACCTGAAGACCCCATAATGGCAACTAATTCGCCTTTTTCCACACTAAAGTTAATTCCTTTTAGTACGTGAAGCACGTTGCTACCCATTTTGTACGATTTATGGAGATCTTTTATTTCTATCACAATATTTTATAAATATATACTCAACACAAATGTAGTTTTAATCTTCTTATCCAAAAGTTAATATTACATAAATGGGAGTTCTAAATGATAAATGGTCAATAGAATTTGTGCATTTAAATTCAAACACTTTTTTTAATTTAAACTGCAATTTTTGTTCGTATTATCACTTTTATGAAGAACCTAATTTGAAAAATTGGAATATAATTATAATGATTTCTGCTCTTTATTTAATTAAATCATTCATCTATTTGTTATTAAACAATTTGCTAAAAAGTTCTTTAGTGTTTTATGTTTGATTGAAATTACTCGCATCCAAATTAAAAAAATAAAACCTATTAATCAACTACTTAACCTAAAATTGGATTTATTGAATTTCGTTAGTAATCTTCAATTTTCAGTAATGATTATGGGTATTATCACGTATGCTAGTGTTTTTATTTACTATAAAACAAAATTAAAACAAGGGCTTTATTTCCTCAATTACTTATTTATTTCATAAAAATTAAATAATAAACATCCGTTGCTTTTCGGTATATCAAAAAAAATAATGACTTAAAACGAATAAGTTATAAGTAAAATCTTTTAACAAAATAGGCAACAATACGCTTTTAAACTATTAATAATCAGAGCACTTTTGGGTGTATAAATAATAACAAAAACAAATGCCATGAAAAAATTAATTTTAATCTCTATCCTAATAGGAGCTAACTTATTTGCAATAGCAAATGATAATAATAATGATAAAAATGTTGCTGAAAAGAAACATAAATTAAACTATAATGAATTTATGACCAAGTATGGTGATAATGATACTGCTGCAGTAATTATAGAAATATTTTTTGATAAAAGAAATAATGCTGCAAAAGGACAAATGTCTTTCTTGCCTATATCTGCAGCAATTACATTTGCTTTGCCTCCAGTAGGCGTTGGATTAATGGTTATTTCTACTCCTCTTTTTATTAATGGAATGATTGTCAACCAAAAATACAATAGAAAAAAATTAATGAATATCTTAGAAGAATATCAATATAACAATGAGCTTCCTCTTAAATTGAAAGATCAGGTTATTGCAATTTTGGAGGCTGAAAACGATCTAAAAGAAATTGAGTATGTTAAAAATAATACGTTGGAGTTAAAAAAGGTACATGTTGAATCAAATCAACCTAAAGATGATGAAATCGTTTTATTAAATTAAGATTTTAGTTTAAATTAGATAGGTATAATTTAAATGAAGGAAGGTCGTTAGTTTTAACGGCCTTCTCTATTTTTATTGATTTATGTGAGTTGAGTATATTAACTCAATTCCAACATTCTGTTCACTGATTTCAATGCTTTTAAACGAATGGATTCTTCTACAAAAATTTCGGGTTGCAAATGCACCAAGCTTGCGTGAATTTTTTCTAAGGTATTTAGTTTCATATACGGACATTCGCTACAAGCACAAGTATTGTTAGTTACTGCAGGGGCAGGAATCAATTTTTTGTGTGGCACGGCTTGTTTCATTTTATGGATAATACCCACTTCAGTGGCAACAATAAATTCTTGCACGTTGCTTTCTTCCACATGTTTCAGTAATGCTGTAGTTGAACCCACAAAGTCGGCTTCATCTAAAATAGATTCTTGACATTCGGGATGAGCAATTAGTTCTGCATTTGGGTATTTGCCTTGTAAAAATTTTAATTTATCTACCGATATTTCTACGTGTACTTCGCAAGCTCCATCCCACAGAACCAAATTTCTTCCTGTTTTTTTGGCTACATATTTACCTAGATTAATGTCTGGAGCAAAAATTATTTTTTCATCTTTTGGCAAACTATCTACAATTTTTACTGCATTGGAAGAAGTACAAATAATATCACTCAAGGCTTTTATCTCAGCAGAGCAATTGATGTAACTAATTACGGTATGATTGGGATATTGTTTTAAAAATGCTTCAAATTTATCGGTTGGAGCAGAATCTGCCAAGGAACATCCTGCATTCAAATCAGGGATAATTACTTTTTTAGTTGGATTGAGAATTTTTGCAGTTTCGCCCATAAAATGAACGCCCGCAAACAAAATAACATCGGCATTTGTTTTGGCAGCTTCTTGTGCTAAGCCTAAACTATCTCCAATAAAATCAGCAATGTCTTGAATTTCTTCTTGTTGGTAATAATGAGCCAAAATTACTGCGTTTTTTTCTTTTTTTAATCGAGCGATTTCTTCTATTAGGTTTTTTTCCTTTGCCAACTCAGCTGTTACAAATCCTTTCTCTTTTACTTCTTGAAGTTTGTTCATTTTTTATAGATTGTATGTTACAGATTTTAGTTTTTGACAAGGGGTCATGACCCCTTGTTGATAGATTATTAATGTTGCCTTTATTGATTTTAATCAGTATTAATGCGACTTCGTGGTCTTCACTATTAAACAAAGTCTCAAATTCACAAATTCATACATTTTTCAATTAACTCAGAAATAGTTAACGCTTCTTGTGTTCCTGTTAGCATGTTTTTAACTGTAAGTTTTCCCGAAGCCATTTCATCGCTACCCACCATCACCACATAATTGATGTTTTTGTTGTTAGCAAATTTCATCTGCTTTTGCATTTTAGCGTTATCAGGATATATTTCGGAATTTATGCCTGCATCTCTTAGTTGAAACAATAACGGCAGACAATAATCTTGTTCTTTTTCGCCAAAATTCACGAATAACACTTGTGTAGAATCTCCTTCAAATTTGGGATATAAATTATTGTCTAACAATACATCATAAATCCGATCTGCTCCAAAAGAAATGCCCACTCCAGAAACATCTTTCAACCCGAATTTTCCTGTTAAATCATCATATCTTCCACCACCACAAATGCTCGGAAAGTTATCTACTTTTACTTCTATAATCGTTCCTGTGTAATAACCTAACCCACGAGCTAGTGTTGGGTCAAACTTTACGTTAGCTGTTTTTAAACCTAATTTTTCTAATTTTTCAAAAACAAATTCTAATTCTTCTATTCCTTTTTGACCGTTGATTGTATTTCCTATCTTTTGTGACAAGAATCCTAATTGATTAAACATCAATTTAAATAAATCTTTGTTATTATTAACTTCAATTATTTTTCCTCCTTCTCTTATTGCTAATAAATCCATTAGTGTAAGAGAGTTTTCTTCAGGAATATTCATATCTTTTAATTCCTTAAAAACTCCCTCTAAACCTATCTTATCATACTTATCAATTGCAACAACAATTTGTTCAAATTTATCCTGCTCTCCAACAGACTCAACTATCCCTTGCAAAATTTTTCTATTATTAATAGATACTGTATAGTTCAGTTTACCTTGAAACAATTCCGTAAAAACATCATCAATAATTTTTATTAAATCTACTTCATTCAATAAAGAATCTGAACCAATAATATCGGCATCACATTGGTAAAACTCTCTGTAACGTCCTTTTTGTGGTCTGTCGGCACGCCAAACAGGTTGTATCTGAAACCTTCTGAAAGGAAAAGTAATATCATTTTGATTTTGTACTACATAACGAGCAAAAGGAACGGTTAAATCGTAATGCAACGCTTTTTCAGCAATAGATTTTGTTAATCCGTTAGAATTTTTCTCTTGCAACGCTTTTTCATCAGCTTTAGCTAAATAATCTCCACTATTCAAAATCTTAAAAATCAACTTATCGCTTTCATCACCACCAGTGCCCACCAATGTATTTAGGTTTTCCATAGCAGGAGTTTCTATCTGTTGGAAACCATATTTTTTATACACTTTTTTAATGGTATCGAAAATATAGTTTCTGCGAGCCATTTCTATTGGCGAAAAATCTCTTGTTCCTTTTGGGATGCTTGGTTTGTTGCTCATTCTAATTAAATTTTAAGAATGCAAATTTAAGATATTAAAGCTGATTTAAAATTAAAAAAGCCCAAAAGCGATATTCACTTTTGGGCTTCCTTTATAATAATACGATTTGTTTTAATGATGAGCTTCCTCTGAATCACTATTAAACAATACTATTGCTATTATTGCTCCTATTATTAGTAACGTCATGCTCAATGCTTGAACAATTCCTCCGTCTTTTTCAATAGCGATATAGGCATAATGAAAAGGTGCTGTAAATAAAAATGCAATGATTGCCAAGGCTATTAATTTATTTTTTTTCATGTTGTGTTTGTTAGATTTGAACTGCTAAAGTACAATTTTTATTCATTATTAAAAACGAAATACCGATTTTTTAAAGCGTACCTCTTTTTTCTTGTTCTCTTTCTATGGATTCAAATAATGCTTTAAAATTTCCTGCTCCAAAACCTCTAGCACCCATCCGTTGTATGATTTCAAAAAACAAAGTTGGTCTATCTTCAACTGGTTTTGTAAATATTTGCAACAAATAACCTTCTTCATCAGCATCTATCATAATTCCTAGTCCTTTGAGTGTTTTAATGTCTTCTCGAAGTTTATGATTATGTGCTTGTAATCGTTGCGGAACAGCTCTGTAATATTCCTCTGGTGGAGTGGATAAAAATTCTACTCCTCTAGCTCTTAATTTAGATACGGTTGTAATAATATCATCTGTAGCTACAGCAATATGTTGTGCTCCAGGACCTTCATAAAAATCTAAGTATTCTTCAATTTGAGATTTTTTCTTTCCTTCAGCAGGCTCATTAATCGGGAATTTAATTCTTCCGTTGCCATTACTCATTACTTTACTCATTAAAGCAGAATATTCGGTATGAATTTGTTTGTCATCAAACGATAAAAAGTTTACAAATCCAAGTACATCTTCATAAAACTTAACCCAAGTATTCATTTCATTCCAACCTACATTACCCACCATGTGGTCAATAAATTTTAAGCCTGTTGGTTCTGGATTGTAATCCGATTCCCAGTTTTTATATCCTGGTAAAAATACTCCATTATAATTTTTTCTTTCCACAAAAATATGCACTGTGTCACCATAGGTATGTATCCCTGAACGCACCACTTCTCCATGCTCGTCTTTTTCTACCGTTGGTTTCATAAAAGATTTAGCTCCTCTTTTAGTAGTTTCTTCCCACGATTTAGTGGCATCTTCTACCCAAAGTGCAATTACTTTAACTCCATCTCCATGCTTAACAATATGGTCGTTTATTGGTGATTTTGAATTTAACGGAGTAGTCAATACCAATCTGATTTTATCTTGTTTCAACACATAAGAGGCATATTCTCTACAGCCTGTTTCTAAGCCTTTGTAAGCAAAAGACTGAAATCCAAATGCTGTTTTATAGAAATGTGCTGCTTGTTTCGCATTTCCAACATATAGTTCAACATAGTCTGTTCCTAAAAGCGGTAAGAAATCTTGAGCTCCTTCAAATATTTTTTCTAATCCGTATTCTACGTTTTTAATTTCTTTCATTTTAGTTAGTTTATAAGTTTAATAGATGATAAGTTTAAGTTTTTAGTTGTTTGATACGTGTTGACTGTTTATCGGTTGACTGTTAACAGATATTTTTTAATTAAACAATTGTTACATTAATTAATTTTCACATTGTCTAACTCTCCAACCACGATTTATAATAATCTTCCACTTGAAGTTTCATGGCTTCTTCTGTTATCATTACAGGGCTAAATGGATCTATCATCACCGCTAATTCTTCGGTTTGTTTTTTTCCTACACTTCGCTCTATTGCTCCAGGGTGTGGTCCATGGGGAATTCCGCCTGGATGAAGTGTTATTTGCCCTTTTTCAATGTTGTTTCTACTCATAAAATCCCCATCAACATAATATAAAATTTCTTCTGAATCTATGTTGCTATGATGGTAGGGTGCTGGTACTGCTTCTGGATGATAATCATACATTCTCGGCACAAAAGAACAAACCACAAAACCTGCTGCTTCCCATTGTTGATGCGTTGGTGGTGGCAGGTGAATTCGACCTGTAATTGGCTCGAAATCGTGAATTGAAAAAGCGTAAGGGTAATTAAATCCATCCCACCCAACTACATCAAAGGGATGATTTTCGTGGGTATATTCCCATAAAACATCTTGTTTTTTTGATAAAATCTTAAATTTTCCTTTTTCATCATGCGTTTCCAAATTTTCTGGCAATCTAAAATCTCTTTCACAAAAAGGCGAGTGTTCTAATAATTGTCCGTAATTATTTCTGTACCTGCTTGGAGTTGTAATTGCACTGGCTGACTCAATGAATAATATTCTATTATCTTCAGTATCAAAGTCAATCTGATAAGTAGTTCCTCTTGGAATAATTAAATAATCACCATACTTAAAATTAATGTTTCCATACATGGTTCTTAATTTTCCAGAACCGACATGAATGAATAATAGTTCATCGGAATCGCTGTTTCTGTAGAAATAATCGTTGGAAAAAGATTTTGGAGCTGCTAATCCAATTTTTAAATCTTTATTAACCAAAAGAATTTTCCTGCTTTCCAAATAATCTTGCTCAGGTTTTAAAGAAAATCCTTTCAAACTTATGGCTTTCATATTTTTAGGTATAGCAATTTTAGGAGTTAAATCTTTAATTTGCCTTACTTCACTAACAACAGTAGGTGGATACAAATGATAAATTAAAGAAGACATCCCAACAAATCCAGCTGTTCCAAACAATTCTTCTTGATATAAACTACCATCTTCTTTTTTAAAAGTAGTGTGTCTTTTTTTAGGGATTTTTCCTAATTTATGGTATCTGGACATAGTTTATTTTATTAATTCGTTTTATTTTCTATTTTATGAGAGGAACAAATATACTAATTTTAGTACTCTATTTCCTGACAAAAGTCAAGTTTTGAAATAAAAAAAAGCAGGTTTTTTAACCTGCTTAAAACAAAGATTTGCACTACTAAATCTAATTAAAATTAACTAATCTCTTCGTTTTTATCATTTTTACGTTTGTTCTCATCCATCTTATTGGCAATAAATAAGCCTATTCCACCAAATAAAAACACCATTGAAAAGTAGCAAACTTCATTTTTAAGTGGAGTATAAACATCCAATACATTTCCTACCAATAATCCAACTCCAACTCCAACTGCTATTAAAGCAAATTTCAACGCAGAGCCACTGTTGTTTTCTTTTTTAGGCAAATTTAAATCCATGCCTTTTTCTATCATTTTTAATCTTTCTTGATTTTCCATTCTTCTAAGCAACACTATCATTGTAAAAACACCGAGTGTTATAAAAATTGGAATGGACACTCCTATAATTTCTGTCATAATTTTAAATTTAATTGGTTTGTACATGCTTTGACAAGAGATGATGAAAAAATGTTACAGATAATGTGATAATTCATAAAAAATAATTTAAAATCAGCACACCAAACAACAAATCTAACGTTGTAACATTTTATTTTGTTTATGTGTCTTACC
>PCUH01000140.1:10775-10992 GCA_002770955.1 Flavobacteriales bacterium CG18_big_fil_WC_8_21_14_2_50_32_9
TTGTGCAGTTGCACCAGCAATTTGTATTTGTGTTGTGCGTAAAAATGACCAATCAGCGAGAAGTTGCTGAAGAAATTACGCAAGATGTAATGATTAAATGCATTAAAAACATCAACTCTTTTGAAGGGAAGTCTAAACTAAAAACTTGGGTGTATAGCATTGCTCACCATGAAGTACTGAATTATTTAAGGAAAAATAAAATCCCTACAACGGAAAT
>PCUH01000140.1:11044-12923 GCA_002770955.1 Flavobacteriales bacterium CG18_big_fil_WC_8_21_14_2_50_32_9
GGAAATGCTCACTTTATTTTACCTCAATGAATTATCGCTAAAAGAAATTGAAGCCATTACAACTCTTTCAGCAGCTAATATTCGAGTAAAACTTTTTAGAGCAAGAGAAAATTTTAAAAACCTATTGTCTGAAAAAGACGTAACTTTACTAAATCAAATTCGCTATGAGTAAGCATTTAACCGATATAGAAATTTTTGAGTTGAGTCATCAATTAATAAATGATGAAGTTCAACTTGTTGCTTTTAACGAACATTTAGCCACTTGCGAAGCTTGTCAGCTAAAAGCAAATGAAGAAAAAGCATGGAGTAAATCCATTCAACAATACTTAGCGGTAAACGAAAAAATTGATGTCAGCGAAAAGGTGTTGAGCCATTTTCAAACGGAAATAAAACCTGTTTTCATAGATTTAAAATGGACCATTTACACTTCCATTATTGTAGCTGTAATCTATATGTTAAACACCATTCCAAACTTTATGGATGTTTTATTTCCAACAATTGAAAATGTAAACACCATTGTTTCTGCTGTATTTTTAGTATTAATGGTGGATGTAGTTGCTAAATATTTCAAGTATAGAAAAGCCCATTAAAATAAAAAGCGGTTGAGATAATCTCAACCGCTTTTTTTATGTCTTGACTACAAAAAACATTCTTTTTGTTAATCTTTAAAGTCGAGAGTTTAGAGACTTGCTAATGCTTTATCATAATCAGGTTCAATCACAATATCTTCCACCTGTTCTGTATAAACAACTTTTCCAGTTTCATCTAACACAACAATACATCTTGAGCTTAATCCAGTTAAGGCTCCTTCTAACATTTCCAAGCCGTAATCCTTACTAAATTGTCCTGTTTTAAAATCAGACAACATTTCCACATTTTCAATTCCTTCAGCTCCACAAAATCTTTTTTGAGCAAAAGGTAAATCTCTTGAAATACACAATACTTTTGTGTTTTCTAATGCCGCTGCTTTTTTATTAAAATTTCTTACCGATGTAGCACAAACTCCTGTATCAATACTTGGAAAAATATTTAATATCAATTTACTTCCTTTAAAATCGTTTAATGTTTTGGTGCTTAAATCAGCTGCTACTAACTGAAAATCTTTTGCCTGAGAGCCAACACTTGGAAGTGTTCCGCTAGTAGTTATTTCGTTTCCTTTAAATTTAATTTTTGCCATGTTTATATATTTTTAAGTTTTGGTTTATATCTTGCGAAATTTTTAATTGTCAGGAGTTTACTTTTGTAAATGACTGCAATTAAAAATGAGCGTAACGAAGAAATCGGACATTATGGACAGACACTAATTATTATCTTCTGCAAACCACTCCGCATAAGAAGTTGGTGTTTCTCGTAAAAATAAATTATGCAATGTAAGGTTAGAGGGTAATTGGGTTTTAATTAAGTCAGCATAGTGAATCAACAAATTTTCGCAAGTGGGTTGAAATGGAACTAAAATTAATTTTTGCATAAAATCAAATTGAGTAAAATCAATTTTCATTTTTTCGTTCAGCACCAACGCATGGTCATATTTGTGGACAATTAAATCATTCACAATTTTTTTAATAACTCCAAAATCAACAACCATCCCCTCATCAGAATCTGTTGTGCCATTTTTTATTTTTCCTTTCACTGTTACGTTCAACTTATAAGAATGTCCATGAATATTCTTGCATGGTCCATCATAACCTAACAAGGCATGAGCCATCTCAAACTTAAATTCTTTAGTAATTCTGATTACTGACATAAAAATATTATTTTATGCAAAATTATCATTAATCCACGAATTGAAACCATTAAAGGTTAACTATTCCAAGTTTAATAATTCGTTTTGTAATTTTTTGGTTAACGATTTTACGATAAGTGCATAAGAATCATCAAT
>PCUH01000141.1 GCA_002770955.1 Flavobacteriales bacterium CG18_big_fil_WC_8_21_14_2_50_32_9
AAGTTACCAACAAAAAGAGCCGTCCCGCAATATTGCGGTACGACTCTTTTTGTTCAAAAAATTATCTGTATTTTAATTATTCTTAAAATCTCTACTTTTTCCAGGAAAATAATTTCTAGAAGTTCTAATTTCTTTGTTATCCCAGTTCCAAATAACCAATTGGTATTTTCTCCAAATGTAATCGATGGGAGCAACCAAAAAGTGAACAAATCGAGTAAAAGGAATTATTCCGATAATTAAGAAAGCTGAAGCAATATGTGTTTTTACCATTAACAATGCCATTGCATTACTGGTAGAAAGTTGTGCAATTAAATCTACATTTGGGTTAAATGCAAAAACCGAACGTAAATAAGGAGTCATTACAGAAGCAAACCAGTTAGAACCCCATCTACCATAATAAGCCATTAATATTCCGCTTACGATTTGCACAAATAAAACCAAGTAAACCACATAATCCATGTAATTAGAAACCATTTGAATTCTCTTTGTTGTAGCTCTTCTTTTTATGAGTAAAAAAAGACCAATTAGTGAAGAAATAGCAAATCCAAAAGCTGAAAACTCTAAAATTAACAACCGAACAGGAGAGCCATTCCAAGCCATAACAGCACTTGGTACTAAAAACCCAATTAAGTGACCTAAAAACAACATGACAATACCCCAGTGAAAAAACTGACTACCGAAAAATAATTGTCTGCCCTCCAAAAATTGTGAGGATAACGAAGATACTTGAAATCCTTTTTTCATGTACCTATAAATTGAACCTATTAAAAACACTGCTAGTGCAACATAAGGTAAGGCTCCGAATAATAAATAATCTAACATAGTTTTAAGTTTTAAGCCCCCTAATCCTCGAAGGTGGAATTAATTCTTCTGAATTAAGGAGTGCTGTTTATAATTTATTTTAATTGTTTTTAATCTCTAATTTCTAATCTTCAATTTAGCTATGAATCCCCATTTGTTTCATAGCTCGTTGTTTTACTTGCTCGGGTGTAGGTGTTGAAACACTACAACCATCTTCGCAATCGCTGTGTAAAAATGCTTTTGCATAAGCTGGAATAATTTCAACTTGTTTTTCATACACCACATTTTCAAAATCTTTTTTGAACACCATGATTAATGAACTGATGGCATTCTTATAAATGTTTCCATCTTTAATGCCTTCCATAATAATCACTTTCTGTTTTTTGTTCAACACCTTTTCTCTAATTTGAGTTTTTGCGGCATCAAATTCCGAAAGCATTTTTTCAAGTGCAGGAATCATTATCATAACTACTAATTCGTTGATGAAACATTCGTCTTTGTGTATGGATAACAATCTCAAAACATACGGCAAATTGTCGGCTAATTCATATTCGCAATCGTTTTTATATTTATCTTGCTCAGCTTTCATATTTACCAAAAACTCTCCTCTTTTGTAGTCTTCAGCAAAAATCACATAACCTAAATCTAAAAAACAAATGGCTTGAATATGAAAAGTTTTTTGAAAAATTTCTTCAATTTGAGGATAAGTAGAATTAGCGATAAATTCAGAAAAACGATTAAACTCCATTCCTGCATTCGGATAATTCTTATCCAAAAACTCCTGAATTTTAATTACCGTTGCTTTTATATCTTGTTTGGGATATCGAAACAATTCGGCAAGTAGTGTATAATGTTCTAAATTTTTCATAATTTCTAATTTCTAATCTCTAATCGACAAGGGAGCATGCTCCCTTGTTGTTACAACCCTCTCGCAGGTTTTTCTTTAAATCCAAACCCTGTACTTCCTTTGTAATCACCTGTGTTTTCAAGCATTTCAATTGCTTCTTCACGGTGAGCAGCAGGAATTACAAATCGTTCTTCAAATGTTGCTAAAGAGGTTAATCTAAATATTGCATTTGCAGTATGAACATCCATTCCAGCCTCATTCATTACAGTACTTAATTGTTTTTCTGTTACATCTTTCACCGTAGTATCTCTTCTGGAAACTCTTACAGCATGAAGTTTTTTAAACACATCAATTACTTTTTGGTCGTTTCCAGCAGTAAATAATGAAGACAAGTAACGAATTGGAACTCTTAATTTTTCTACACCTGCTAATAAATGCTCAGAAACAGTATCGTAGATTCCATCAGCACTCACTGAAGCCATAGCAGGCAACAATGGTGGAACGTAAAATAAGTTGGGCAAGGTTCTAAACTCTGGGTGTAATGGAAGAGCAATTTTCCACTCTTTTACAAACTTATAAACTGGTGAGTTTTGAGCTGCTTTTATGGTTGAATCTGCAATTCCATTTGCTTTAGCTGCTTTAATTACTGCAGGGTCATTTGGATTCAAATAAATATCTAAATGTCTGTCCACTAGTTGAGATTCATCACAAGATGCAACTTGTTGGATTTGGTCAGCATCGTACAACATTACTCCTAAATAACGAATACGACCCACACATGAGTGCATACAAGCTGGTGGTTGTCCTGATTCTAAACGTGGGTAACATAATACACATTTTTCAGATTTTCCTGTATTCCAGTTGTAGTAGCTTTTTTTGTAAGGACAAGCGGTAACACACATTCTCCAAGCTCTACATCTTTCTTGATTAATTAAAACCACACCGTCTTCACCTCTTTTGTATAAAGCTCCTGAAGGACAAGAACCCACGCAAGCAGGGTTTAAACAGTGGTTACAAATTCGAGGTAAATAGTGGAAAGTCATTTTTTCCAATTGAAACATCGCTTCTTGTTCAGCTTGGCTTAAATGTTTGAAATTAACATCTTTACGAGCATAGTCAGGTGTTCCAGATAAATCATCATCCCAGTTTGGACCCGCTTGAATTTCCATAGGTTCGCCAGTAATTAACGATACTGCTCTACCGATTGGTTGATCATCACCTTCAGGTGCATCAAACAAATCTTGGTAACGATAAGCCCAAGGCTCATAATAATCATCTAAAACTGGCATGTTAGGATTGTGAAAAATATTTTTCAACCCTTTTAATTTACCTGCCCCTTTTAATGAAACGGTATCACCATTTTTTACCCAACCACCTTGGTAAATTTCTTGATCTTCCCATTTAGTTGGATAACCGGTACCAGGTTTAGTTTCTACGTTATTCCACCACATGTATTCAGCACCTTTTCTGTCTGTCCAAATGTTTTTACAAGCAACAGAACAAGTATGACAACCGATACATTTGTCGAGGTGAAAAACCATTGATATTTGCGATCTTACATTCATCTTTTTTAGTTTGAGGTTTACCGTTTACAGTTCACTGTGAACTGAGAACTGATAAACTTGTTAGTATTCTACTTTTGTCATTTTACGTACCAATACATGTGTATCACGGTTAACTCCTACTGGTCCCCAATAATTGAAGTGGTATGAGAATTGTCCGTAGCCACCACACAATAAGTTTGGTTTTAAGTGAACTCTTGTAAACGAGTTGTTCATACCACCACGTCTTGCTTCACCATTTTTGCCTCTTCTTTCTTGAGATTTTGCTATGTTGTAGGTTCTTTCAACTGCATGATAAACGATACAAACACCTTTAGGAATACGAGCACTCACACAAGCACGAGTTACATAAACACCATGGTCATTATAAACTTCCACGTGGTCGTTATCTTTTATTCCTAACTCTTCAGCATCTTTTTCACTTAACCAACATGGCTCTCCACCTCTCGATAAGGTTAACATTCTTAATGTATCACCATAAGTAGAGTGAATGTGCCATTTTCCGTGAGGAGTTAAGCAGTTTAACATTCTAGCTTTACCATCGTTAACCGTTACTCTTAAATCGCCATAAGTTTCTGGTGTTGGAGAGGGTTTGTAGGTTGATAAATGTTCTCCAAAAGCAATATAAGCATCATGGTCAAGGTAAAAATGTTGTCGTCCAGTTAATGTTCTCCATGGAACTAAAAAATCAACATTGTAGGTATAAGCGGCATAGGTTCTTCCTTCGTGCATTAAACCCGACCAAAGTGGTGAAGAATTGTAACGTTTTGGTTGAGCTTGTAAATCACGATATTCTATTTCAATTTGCTCGTATCCATCTCCCAATCGTTCAATTTCTTTGACACCAATTTTCTTACCCATTATTTCGTAAGCACGTTTAGTTAATTTACCGTTAGTTAGTGTAGATAATTTTAGTACTGCATTTATAGCTTCCACATCTTCTTTTAATGATGGATATTCAGTGCCGTCATCCCATTTACTAATGTGTTGTCTATTTTCGAGCATTTCATCATACACATCTTCGCAGTTGTAGTGATTTCCGTGAGCTCCTAAGCCATTTTTAGCTACACCATTTCCAAGAGAAATGTATTTGTCGTAAATTTTAGAATAATCACGTTCTACAAAAGCAATTTTGTGCATTGTTTTTCCAGGAATTGCTTCACATTCGCCTTTGCTCCAATCTTGTAAACGAGGCTGAGTAATTTCATCTTTAGAATCGTGAGATAATGGGATATTTACTACATCTTTCATTATACCTGGTAAATATTTAGGAGCCATAGAACTCACTCTTTCAGCCAAAATTTCAAATATTTGCCAATCTGTTTTTGATTCCCAAACTGGGTCAATTGCGGCAGAAAGTGGATGGATAAACGAGTGCATATCTGTTGAATTGATATCTGCTTTTTCATACCAAGAAGCGGTAGGAAGAACGATATCAGAATACAATGCAGAAGTATCCATACGGAAGTTGATATCTATAATTAAATCCATTTTACCTCTTGCTCCTTCTTTTTTGAAAACGATGTCTTCAACAATATCACCAGCAACTTCATCAGCAATTTTATTGGTGTGCGTTCCTAAATAATGGTCAAGGAAATACTCATGACCTTTTGCCGATGTTCCAATAGCGTTACCTTTCCAAATAAACCAGTTTCTTGGGAAGTTGATTTCTTCATCTGGTTCAACCACCGCATGTTTTAATTCGCCAGAAACCAATTGTTTAACAATGTAGTTACGCATATCGTCATCAGTTGTAAAACCTGCTTTTTGAGCATCTTTTACAATTTCGAAGTTGTTTTTGCTGTATTGAGGATAATAAGGCATCCATCCATTACGAACAGATTTTACAACCCAATCGGCAGTATGCATATTGGCTAATTTATTATCAGGAGAGGCATTATAGAATTTTTGATTTCCATCATAACGCCATTGGCTACTGTTAATATAATGCCATAAAGGACCTTGTTGAAGGCGTGGAATTGTACCCCAATCTTTAGAACTCATAATAGTTGACCATGAATCCATTGGAGCTAATTTTTCTTGTCCAACATAGTGATTCATACCACCACCATTTTTACCATTACAACCAGTAAGCATTTGAGCCATAATTGCAGCTCTATACATTAAATTGCCATGAAACCAGTGGTTGATACCTGCACCCACAATTACCATACATTTGCCTTCGGTAGCTTCGGCAGTATCCGACCATTCACGAGCCAATTGCAATACGGTATCTCTACCAATTCCAGTAAATATTTCTTGCCATGCTGGAGTGTATGCTTGGTCTTTATCATCATAAGATGTTGGATAATCTCCAGCCAAACCTCTGCCAACACCATATTGCGACATGGTTAAATCGTAGATGGTTGCAACAGGAACTTTTTCTCCTGATGCTAATGTTAAATAACGAACAGGAACTCCTCTCATTGCTTTTTTATCTAAACCATATTCTATGAATTCTACTTGAGCAACATCATCATATTTATCGATAAATGTTAATTCTGGGTCGTAAACTGCATTAGATTCGCTGTCTTCGTATTTCAAGTTCCAGTTTCCTTGTTTATCATCCCAACGCTGACCCATTGAGCCTTTAGGAACAATTAGTCCACCAGTTTTAGTATCGAAATTTAAGAACTTCCAATCTCCATTGGTAATATCTTTATATTGAGACATTTCATTAGCTCTTACCATTCTGCCAGGAACTAATTTATCGCCATCTTTATTTAATCGAACCAAGAAAGGACAATCGGTGTATCTTTTCGTGTATTCAATAAAGTAAGGAGTTTTTTTGTTTACGTGGTATTCTTGTAAAATTACGTGAGTTACAGCCATCCAAAACGCTCCGTCAGAACCTGCATGAACAGGAATCCATTGGTCGGAATGTTTGGCAACCATACTAAAATCGGGCGACATAACGATGGTTTTTGTTCCATTGTGTCGAGCTTCTGAGAAGAAGTGAATATCTGGAGTTCTTGTCATACCAAGGTTTGCACCCATCGAAACAATAAATTTAGAGATGAACCAATCCGCACTTTCGCACACATCGGTTTGTTCACCCCAAATCTCAGGGAAAGCATTTGGTAAATCGCAATACCAATCGTAGAAACTTAAGTTTACACCACCCATTAATTGTAAGTATCTGGCACCCGAAGCGTAACTCAACATACTTTTAGCAGGAATTGGTGCAAAACCAATAATCCTATCCGAACCATATTTTTGAACAGTATAGATGTTAGCCGCAGCAATTAAATCCAATGCTTCATCCCATCTAACTCTTCTAAAACCGCCTTTACCTCTAGCTCTTTGGTATCTGGCTCTTTTTATAGGGTCTTTTTGTAAGTTTTCCCAAGCTTTTACTAAATCACCACCTGCAGCTTCTTTTTCTATGTTGAACAAATCAATTAAAGCACCACGCATTATTGGATATTTAACCCGAATTGGGCTATATAAATACCAAGAATACGAAATACCTCTTTGACAGCCTCTTGGCTCATAAGGAGGAACTTCTTTATTAAATTGTGGGTAATCTACTTGTTGCATTTCCCATACAACTATACCGTCTTTTACGTGAATTGCCCAAGAGCAACCACCTGTACAGTTAACACCGTGAGTACTTCGTACTACTTTGTCGTACTGCCATCTGTTACGATAAAATTCTTCCCATTTTCTGGTTTTCGGTGAGATAATGTCTTCAATCCAACTCATAATTTATAGTTTAATTTATTAGTCAATATTTTTATTTAGAACTTGCAGCTTTAATTTGTCTTTTATAAATATCTTCTTTTACGCATTTTCTTTTACGTTCAATAAACATTAATAGTATTATTGATGCAATAATGATAAAAGCAACACCTCCACCATATAAAAGTAAATTATCATTGTAAGTTCGTTGAGGTTGATAAATAGTGTTTTTTGCTGCATCATTAAAAAAAGCAGATAATTGAAAAATTTCTTTTTCAGTTAATGGACTGTCTTTGTAAGATGCTGCCATTGCTGGGAAAGGAGGGGCAGATAGCATTCCGTTTATTCCTGCAGCTCCTAAACGCTCATATACTTTGGTCAAATCCTTAGCTAATAACCCTCCAGCAATTAAATCACCATGTAGAACATTGTGACAGGTAATACATGATGGACCTTTATTAGAAAGTCTATGTTCTCCTGAAAACAGCATTAAACCAGCCAAGATATCATCATGATTAGCATTTGCTGGATCTAATGCTGGGTCGGCAGGAGTTTCAACAACTGGTGCAGCGGTTTCTGTGGTTTGAGCAACCTCGGTAGGACTATTTTCACCAATGTATTTAATAATTGCTTTAATGTCTGCATCCGAAACATTTTGATTAGGCATTGGATAACCAAATTCTGTAATCATTGCTTTTGCATCAGCATCTTTTTCACCAAAAGCCTGTGCATTTTTTACAAAGCTGGTAATCCATGCTTCACTTCTTTTAGTATTTACTCCTTTTAAATCAGGCCCTACTAATTTACCTTTTCCAATAGTGTGACATGCACTACAAGTTTGTTTAAACAATGAGGCACCATCTTGAGCATTCATTGTCATGCCTGACAAAACTATTGAAACAGTTGCTCCGATTAATTTTAGTTTCATTTTCATTGTACTTTTATTTGATTTATATCAGACTTTATTTACTAGGTTCTTTTAACGATATAAAATTCTATAGATTAATATTTTTTTAAAATGATTCAAATCATATAAAAACATGATTCATGTCATATTTTAGGAATGAATTAAATAGTAATAATGTTTTAAGTCATAAAAAATAGTAAAAATAAATACATACTCATATTACCCGAAAAGCTAAGTGATTTGAGTATATAAATAATGATGTCGTGTTATGATAAAACACGAGTAATAGGAAGTAATAATTAAAAAAACAGATTAGAATTAGACTGATTCTGAAATATCTCTCAGTCTTTGTAAGTCTATTATTCGTATGAATTTAGATTGCAGTTGAATAATATTTTCTTTGTTTAATTCACCCAACACTCTTATAACAGTTTCATAAGTAGTATTAGCTTTACTTGCAAAATCTTTTCGGCTAATCGTATAACTTAATTTTAATGAATCTTTTGGGTCTGAACCGAAAACAGAATAGTTTATTAAAATTGCTTTTGCAACTCTATTTTTAACAGGGATTAAGTTGTTTTTTTCTTCAGATTGTCTTAGTTCTTCAGCAAAAAACATCATTAATTGGTAGGTGAACTCAGCATTAGCTTTAGCTACTTGATTAAAAATTGCTAAAGGGATGTAAGTTATTACTGTTTTTTCGTAAGCTTTAGCAGAAACAGGGTAAGTCCAATCTCCTCCAAACCCTCTATGCCCTATTATATATCCATCAGCAGCCAAACGGATAATCATTTCTTTGCCCTCTGAATTTGTTGAATATACTTTTGCTTTTCCTTCATTAATAATAAGGAAACCATTTACAGGATCACCTTCTTTTAAAATGATTTCGTTAGCTTTAAATTCTAATGTTTCTTTATGAAAATCAACAAATGCTTGCCATTCTGAAGAACAGTATTTTTTTAGGAAGGAATCCATATTATTACATATTAGTTAATTGAATTAATTGAAAGAGCCAAATTAAAGCTAAAAAAATTTAAAATAAATGATATTTAACATGAAATACGTATTCAATTTATTTTAGTCAGACAGTTGAGATTTTAGTATTTGGTTCAAACTAGATTTTTATTTTATTTTAATAAAATGAAACTTTTTATTCAAAAATTTCGTAAGAATGCAATTACCGTTCAAAATTACAATTCATGAAAAAAAATTATCTTTTTTTATCATTTTTTCTTTTATCATTTTTTTCTTATTCTCAAACAAGTAATGAGTTTTGGTTTGCACCACCTGAAGTTACTTCTGGTCATGGACCTATTGCTACTCAGGGTTTGCGATTAGTTATGGCAACTGGAGCAACGCCAGCTACGGTTACTATTGATCAACCTGCTAATTTGGCTTTTAATGGAGGAACACCAATAGTTATAAATATTCCTGCAAATTCAGGATATATTGAAGATATGACTCCTCATCGAGCTGATTTAGAAACCATGCCACAAGATGTTGTTTTAAATACTGGGCTGCATATATCTTCAACAGCAAATATAACCTGTTATTATGAAGTTACAACTCCTTTAAATCCTGATATATGGGCATTGAAAGGGCAGAACGGATTAGGAACAGAATTTTACACTCCTTTTCAAACTAGTTGGGCAAATGGAGTATATACTCCCGCAGCTTATACTTCTTTTGATATTGTTGCAACAGTTGATAATACTACTGTATTAATTTACCCAAGAGTTCCTTTAGATGGAGGACATCCAGCTTTAACATCATATTCTATAACATTAAACAGAGGACAAACATACTCAGGAGCTGTTACTGGAGGTGTTGGTGCAAATAACCCTGCTGGAACAGCAATCGTTTCAAATCAACCAATAGCAGTTTCAATAAAAGATGATTCTGTTAATCCAGCACCAGCAGGATGTAGAGATATTAATGGAGATCAAATTGTTCCAGTAGATATTGTTGGTAATGATTATATTGTAACGAGAGGAGGATTAACAACTCCAGAATATGCATACATCGTTTCAACAAAAAATAATAATTCAATTACTGTGGCGGGAGTACTTGTTGCAAACTTATTTGTTGGAGAAACTTATCGAGTAACGATTACAAATCCCTCAACATTTATTCAATGCTCTGAACCTGCTTATGTTTACCATGTTTCTGGTTTTGGTTGTGAATCTGGGGGTGCTTTATTGCCTCCATTAAATTGTGCAGGTTCTTCGCAAGTTAATGTGGTGCGTTCAACGGCAGAATTCTTCGGTTTAAACATCATTGTACAAGCTGGAAATGAAGGAAATTTTCAATTAAATGGAAATCCAGCTCTAATTCCTGCAGCTGCTTTTGCTCCTGTTCCCAATACAGGTGGTGTTTGGTTGGCAGCACAAATAAATTATAATACAGTTGATGTTCCTGTTGGAACGAATAACTTAATTACCAATTCTACTGATGTTTTTTCTGTAGGATTAATTAATGGAGGTGCTTCTACAGGAACTCGGTTTGGGTATTTTTCTGAATTTTCAGGTAAAATATTTGTGAATGCTGGTACTGATTTAATAGTTTGTGCTAATGATACTGCACAATTAACTGGTTCTGTTACAGGGGGTGCTACAACAGGCATTTGGACATCTAATGGATCTGGTACTTTTGTGCCAAATAATACAGTTTTAAATGCACAGTATGTGCCAAGTAATGGAGACATTTTAGCTGGAAATGTTACATTAACATTAGCGTCAACTAGTATATGTTTTCCTGAAACAGATCAAGTAAATATTACATTTACACCTGCTCCAACAGCTAATGCAGGAGTTGATCAAACAGTTTGTGGTAATAATCCTACAGTTTCTTTAAATGGCTCTGTTACTATTGCAACAGGTGGAGTATGGTCTGGAGGAGCAGGAACTTTTGCTCCTAATGCAGCAGTATTAAATGCAACTTATACACCAACAGCTGGAGAAATTTCTGGCGGATTGCTTACGTTGTATTTAACTACAACAGGTAATGGAACTTGTTATCCAGAAGTTG
>PCUH01000233.1:0-1272 GCA_002770955.1 Flavobacteriales bacterium CG18_big_fil_WC_8_21_14_2_50_32_9
CATAAAGCCCTCCTGTCATTTTTTTGGCCCTGACCATAATCCTACTATTTGTTGGAAAGGGAGTGGTTATGAATTCATCAATATAAAAACAGAAAAAATAGGAGCTTTTGAAATTTATAAAGCGGAATTAAAAAAAGACAATGAAATTTTACAAACTGCTTGGTGGTTTGATAATGGTCAAGAAAAAATTATCAGTCAATTGGAATGGCGTTGGAAAACAGCCTTAGGCAATGAACCTTATCGGTTAATTAATGTTACTGCTATTTCTCAGAAAAATCTTAATTTACAAATAAATGAACTCTTAATGCAAAACTTATTTCAAAAAAAGAAAAATACCTCATCAATTCCTCCATCTTTTATTTCAACAAACTAAAAAAGCTATTATCTTATTAAGATATAACAAAATAGTTATATCTTTATCGAAAAAAAATAATTATGGCAAACCAAGAACATTTAGATGCACATTATACTAGAATGGATAAAATTTTCCGTCTAAGTTTAGGTGATAAAGGAGCATACAGTTGTGCTAGATTTGATGGTGATTTCACGATGACAACCGAAGAAGCACAGTTAAAAAAACATCAATTCATTAAAGAGAATTGCAACATAAAAAAAGGTTCAAAAGTACTTGATATTGGTTGTGGTTGGGGAGCTTTTGTTGATTATTTAACCAACGAAGGTGTTGATGCTTATGGTGTTGTATTAGCCAAAGGGCAGGCAGATGCATGTATCAAAAATGGATTAAAAGTAACGCACATGGATTCTAAAGACATTACTCCTGAAACTTTTGGGAAATTTGATGCAGTTACTGCTATGGGAAGTCCAGAACATTTGTGTTCAGTTGAAGAATACAAAGCAGGACAGCAAGATGAAATTTATAAAAAATATTTTAAACAAATAGCTAGTTTACTTCCTGTTGGTGGGCGTTTCTATTGCCAATCCATGGTGTTTGGTCCTAATATGGTAAATTTTGAGGACATTAAATTCGACCAAACTGATTTAAGTAAAAAGACATTTACCAACGAAGAATATATGGATATTATTTGTCGTGTTTTTCCTGGTTCATGGCTACCTTATGGAAAGGAAGGATTAATAAATCCAGCTACCGATGAGCATTTTAAATTAATTTCGGTTGATAGTGGTAGATTCGATTACATCGAAACCATTCATAGATGGACAGCTGCATTTACTAAATTTAATTTTAGAAAATATTTACTTTTCGCTTCTTTTGTTCCTGATTATATTTCCGATCCTACTTTTAGAGAATGGATG
>PCUH01000233.1:1304-1633 GCA_002770955.1 Flavobacteriales bacterium CG18_big_fil_WC_8_21_14_2_50_32_9
TTGAAAAAGTGAAAGATTAATACACCCCAACTTTACTTAAAAACATTTCGTATTTCTTATGTTTATTTTAAAATAGTTAACTCTAAAATGAATAAAAAGTTTGCAATCTTCTATTTGTTAATAGTGATACCATTGCTAATTTTTTCACAAAGCAATGAAGTTATTGATAGCATTTACCTAAATGCTTTAAATGCCAAAAACGATTCATTAAAAGTAATTCAGCTCAATGATATTGTTTGGGAAACGATGTTTAATGAACAGGGAAAAGCACTAAAAATAGCTAAAGAAGCACTAAAAATAGCTAAAAAATCAAATAATCCATACATCAT
>PCUH01000233.1:1663-4080 GCA_002770955.1 Flavobacteriales bacterium CG18_big_fil_WC_8_21_14_2_50_32_9
TAGCAATAATGAAATCCTATAATAATTTAGGCTCTGCTAAGAAGGAAATAGGAAACCATCAAGAAGAAATTGATTATTATTTTAAAGCATTAAACATAACTGAAGAATTAAAAGATACAATTAGTCAGACAAAAATAGAAATGAACATTGCCGATGCATTAATTCGACAACAACAATTTGAAGAAGCTGAAAAATATTTTATTCATGCACTAGAATTACTACAAATTTTGGGTGATGTAAATGGGCAAATCAGTTGTTATATTGGATTAGGTAATCTACATCATAATACTGGGAAATTCAATCGGTCTATAGAATATTTTATAAAAGTTGAAAAGTTAGTTTCATCAAATACAAATAATTATATTTTAGCAAAATATCATGCAAATTACGCTGCATTACTTAAAGATATTAGCGAAGAAAATAAAGCAATAAAACATATTCAAGAATCTATTAAGTTAAACGATAAAATTGGAAATACAAATTCAAATCTTGTTAACTACATTAATCTTGCTGCTATTTATGAATCTCAGAAAAAAACTCTACTTGCAAAAAAAACATATTTAAATGCTCTTAAAATTGCTATGGAAACAGGCAGTAAACAATGGCAAAAACAAGCCTATTTAGGTATTGCAACTACTTCTTATGATTTAGGCGATTTTAAAATTGCTTTTGACAATTACGAAAAATATGCTCAACTAAAAGACACCTTGCAAGGAGATGAAATAACAACAGCAATAGAAGAATTAAAAACCAAATATGAAACCCAAAAAAAAGAAAATGAAATCAATCTTTTACAGCAATCAGATTTGATTAAAACAACACAAATAAAAACGCAAAAAGCACAATTGTACACAAAAAATATTTTGATAATTTCAAGTATTTTTGTTATACTTGTTATAGTAGTATCGATATATTTTATATTGCAAAAACAAAAATCTAAAAACGAATTAGAAAAGGCATTAGCTATTAAAGTTACAGAAGAAACTGAGCGTTTGCGAATAGCTAAAGACATACACGATGATTTAGGTTCAGGTTTATCAAAGATTAATTTCTTAAGTGAACTAATTGTAAAGGATAAGAATCTTACTAATGAAACTACCGAAAATGTTCAATCAATTGCTGAAACATCAATAAAAATTGTTGAGAATATGAGGGATTTAATTTGGATACTTAATCCAGAAAACACAACATTGTTTGGGTTAGTTTCGAGAATTAGAGAATATTCATCCGATTATTTAGAAGATTATCCTGCCGAATTAACATTTAATTTCCCTAACAATGTATCAGAAACAACTATTTCTAAAGAAAGCTATCGAGAAATTTTTATGACCATTAAAGAAGCTCTCAATAACATTGTAAAACATGCTAAAGCAACAATTATTGAAATTCAGATTGAACTAAAAAACAGCGCTATTGAAATTTTAATCAAAGATAATGGTATTGGAATAGTTAGTAATGACTCCATAAAATCAAACTTTTTAATAGGTAATGGATTAAAAAATATGCGTTACAGAATAGAATCAATTGGTGGATTATTTAAATTAGAGAGTAATGCGAACATTGGAACAATAATAAAGATATTAATTTCATTAGAAAAAATTAAGAATTAAAGATTACTACTTTAGTGTTATCAATCAAAACATTCATTCGTTTATATTTGTAGCATGAACCTAACTATTGGAATAGTAGAAGACGAAAAAAATATCCGAGAAGGAATTGCTCTGCTAGTTGATGCCAGCGAAGGATTTGAGTGTAAGCATACCTTCGATTCTGCAGAAGAAGCCATGCAAAAAATTCCTTTGCTAAACCTAGATGTAGTTTTAATGGATATTAATTTACCCGAAATATCAGGGATTAGATGTGTGGAATTATTAAAACCGAGATGTCCAAACACTCAATTTTTAATGTTCACCTCTTTTGAGGACACTGAATCAGTATTTAACGCATTAAAAGTAGGTGCAAATGGTTACATTACCAAAACTACACAACCCGTTAAAATTTTAGATGCTATTATTGATATTCATAAAGGGGGTTCACCCATGAGTAGCCATATTGCTCGAAAAATAGTTAGTTCATTTCAAACAACAAAAACCAATACTGAACTAGAAAAATTATCGACAAGGGAAGTTGAAATTCTCGATTTACTTTCCAAAGGATTTCGCTACAAAGAAATTGCCAATCAACTATTCTTAAGTACAGAAACTGTTCGTACTCACATTCGAAATATCTACGCAAAGTTGCAAGTAAATTCTCGAACAGAAGCCCTAAATAAAACATTCCTAAGATAATTCATATCTTAAATTACTACTTTTTGCGTATTGTACATACACAATAAAGAGTACACCTTTGCTTCATAAACATTTAAATCTTAAAACAATGAAAACAAAACTTACAATGAAAACAAAACTTACTCTGAT
>PCUH01000117.1:0-1400 GCA_002770955.1 Flavobacteriales bacterium CG18_big_fil_WC_8_21_14_2_50_32_9
ATTTCTGTTTATAATAGAATTTTAATCTAATTCAATAAAATTAGAAAAACACATCTCTTAAAAATTTAACAAATGAAATACACACCTTTAAAAAACACACTATACATTGAAAATAGAAAAAAAATAGCTCAATTAATGATGCCTAATGCTATTGCTGTTTTTAACTCAAATGACATTATGCCAACCAATGCAGATGGAACTTTACCTTTTCGTCAAAACAATGATTTGCTCTATGTTTCTGGTGTTGACCAAGAAGAATCAATCGTGCTACTTTTTCCAAATGCGATTAATCCAAAGCATCGTGAAATTTTGTTTGTAAAAGAAACGAGTGAACTTATTGCCATTTGGGAAGGAGCTAAATTTTCAAAAGAACAAGCCACCAAGCAATCTGGCATTGAAACCGTTTATTGGACAAGCCAGTTTGAAGCTATTTTTCATGGATTAACTACCGAAGCCAACACCATTTATTTGTATCAAAATGAGCATTTAAGAGCTGTAAATACCGTTGAAACTTGCAGTGATAGATTTAGAAAAATGTGTCAAACAAAATATCCTCTACATAACTACGAGCGTTTAGCTCCATTAATGAGTAATCTTAGAGCAACCAAACATCCATTAGAAATTGAAGCCATTCAACATGCTAGTAACATAACCGAAAAAGGACTCAGACGCATCTTAAATTTTGTGAAACCAGGTGTGATGGAGTACGAAATAGAAGCAGAATTTATCCATGAATTTATAAAAAACCGTTCGAATGGATTTGCTTACCAGCCTATAATTGCATCAGGGTATAACGCTTGTGTGTTACACTATATTGAAAACAATGCTCAATGCAAAGCTGGTGATGTTATTTTGTTGGATGTGGGTGCTGAATATGCTAATTATGCTTCCGATATGACACGTTGCATTCCTGTTAGTGGAAAATTTACGCCTCGCCAAAAAGAAGTTTACAATGCTGTTTTAAGAGTAATGAAAGCAGCAACAGCAATGTTAGTGTCAGGAACAAAACACGATGAATATCACATTGAAGTTGGAAACATTATGCAAAGTGAATTAATTGGTTTAGGATTAATTGATAAACATGATGTTGCTAAACAAGATAAAAATAATCCACTATATAAAAAGTACTTTATGCATGGAACATCTCACCACATGGGATTAGATGTACACGATGTTGAAAATAGAAACCGTCCTTTTGAAGCAGGAATGGTGTTAACCGTTGAACCAGGCATTTATATCCGAGAAGAAAATTTAGGTATTCGTTTAGAAAATGATGTGTTAATTACAAACGACAAACCGTTTGACTTAATGAAAAATATACCTTTAGAAGCAGATGAGATTGAAGAATTAATGAATTAAGTCATTTTTCTAAAAAATAAAAACAATTAACTTTAATTTTA
>PCUH01000117.1:1656-44186 GCA_002770955.1 Flavobacteriales bacterium CG18_big_fil_WC_8_21_14_2_50_32_9
CAACTATCAAGCAAAAGTTCAATATATTGGTTATGAAACACTAACGCTTTCAATACCTTCATCAACCAAAACAAATCAAACCATCCTATTGAAGCAAAAGACTTTTGAGATAAAAGAGTTTACCGTGAATGCAAAAGCCGAAGATCCAGCATACAACATCATGCGAAAAGCAATTGTGTTGGCAGAATATTATAAAAAACAAATCAAAGAATATGATTGCACAATTTATATGAAAGAATATTTTGTGGTAGATAAAATCCCTGAAATTGCTCGACTATTTGCTGATAAAGAAGATTTAAAAGAAATGAAAGCAGGAGCTATTTCAGAAATACTTATGGAATATCACTATGAATATCCAAATACGACAAAAGAAAAAATTATTTCAGCTCGAAATTCTAAAAATGATACTGCAAAAACAGGCTCAAATTACATTAATTTGAATTTTTATCGTTTAGGTGGAAATGAAATTGTTTCTCCGCTTGGAAAAAATGCTTTTCAGGTTTATAAATTTGAATTATTAGATTCTTACATAGAAGGTAATCATACCATTAAAAAAATTAAAATAATTCCGAAAAGAAAAGGGCAAGATTTAATGTCGGGCGAAATTTATATTGTTGATGGATTATGGAGTATTCATAGTGTTGATGTTAAATTTAAACAAAACTTGGTTGATGTTTCTTATAAACAATTCTATTCTGAAATTAAGAAAAACACCTGGTTTCCTATTAATCACGAAATTTCTGTGGAGGCAAAGTTAATGGGGTTTGAAGGAAATTATAAATACTTGGCTTCTATCAGCAACCTTTCAACAAAAAACGATAATGTTGTAGATAGCAAAATCGATAAATTGGTAGAACTTCCTTTAACTGGCGATGAAAATTTTGAAAAAATAAAATTGAGTGATGCCGAAAAGGAAAATCTTTCTAAAACACAACAAAAAATCAATAATTTGATGGAGAAAGACAAGCTATCAAAAGGTGATGCCTTAAAATTGGTTCAACTTATTGAAAAAGAAAACGAAGCTGAAAATAAAAAAAATAACGAAAAACAAAATTTAGATCTTAGTAGAGATAGAAACGTAGCATATATTGACAGTGCATTTACTAAAACAAATTCTTCTTGGGATAGTTTGAGAGCTGTTCCTCTTTCTGAAAAAGAAAAAGAAATTTATGCTACAAACGATTCCTTAAATCGGATAGAAAACAACGATACCATTATTAATAAAAAACGCTCTATTATTGGTAATGCACTCTTTTTTAATGGTAAAATTAAAACAAAAAATAAGGATGTAACCCTTCGTATTCCAGGAGCCTTATCATGGCTAAGCTTAAACTTTAACACTGTTGATGGTTTTGTATTAAAAAAGCGCTTGTTTTCCTATCATAAAAAATATAACAATGGTAGTTTTTTTGAAATTGCTCCTGCACTTCAATATTCCTTTGCACGAGAAGATGTAATGGGTAATTTTATGTTTAAAACCCAATACAATGCTAAAAAAAGAGCAGGATTTTACATCAACACAGGAAAACAAAACACAGATTTCAATGCTGAAAAACCAATGAATAACTTTTTCAATAGTGTTTCCACCCTATTTTTGGGTGATAATATCAAGAAAATATACCAAAAACAATTTATAGACATCGGACATCAAATTGATATTGCTAATGGGTTCACATTCATAACTTCTGTTGAATATGCTAAAAGAATAGCATTAACCAACCATACCGATTTCAACATTTGGAATCCAGAAAAAAAGGAATATACATCTAACATTCCAATATCTACAACAGATTCTTCTATTTTTAACAACCACAATTCTGCTCTTTTTTCGGCAAGTTTAAGTTATACGCCCAACTATTTTTATCGTTTTTACAAAAACCAAAAACGTATGCTGTATTCCAATTACCCTACATTTACTGCTTCTTACACACAGGGAGTTAAGGGTGTTTTTAATAGTAGTACGGATTTTAGTTTGGTAGAATTTTCGATGGAGCAATCCAAAAAAATAAAACTAATTGATAAGGTAAGTTATTATGTTGGAACAGGAATATTTACCAACACAAATCAACTCAAATTTGCTGATTATAAAAGTTTTAACACTACTCCATTCTATGTTTCTGGAAATGCAAATAGAAATTCTTTTCGATTATTAGATTTATACCAACACAACAGCTCCGACTATTTCGCAGAAGCTCATCTTGAAATTGAAGATAATTTTTTGTTATTGAAACGACTTCCGCTATTTAATCTAACGAATTGGAGTGAACGCATTCGATTTAGCTATTTGCGAAATGAACAAATTGATAATTATTATGAAATTGGTTATGGTTTAACAAAACTATTTTTTATGTTTGATGTAGAGGGTTTTGTAAGTTTTAACGAGCATAAACATCAATATACTGGCTTTAGAATAATATTGAGATTATTTGATGATGACAACACGGTTTTTGAATAACCAAAAAGCAATTCTAATTAGAATTGCTTTTTGGTTATTCGTTTTATTTTGAAGAGGATTATGCTTTAGAAGAAGAATCTGAACCTAAATCATCAAAATTTATGTCTGTGAAAGAAGAAGATACTTTTTCAATTACCTCCTCGCCTTGCTCTAGTTTTAGAGCTTTAATTTTTTCTACAGCCTCTGATAATCCTTCCGAAAATTTTTCTAAATCTTCTTTATAAAGAAATAATTTATGTTTTTCGTAAGTGAATTTTTGATTATCATCTGTAAACTTTCTTTTACTTTCAGTGATTGTTAAGTAATAATCATCTGCTTTTGTTGCCTTTACATCGAAAAAATAAGTTCTTTTCCCAGCTCTTACTACTTTAGAAAATACTTCATCTCTTCTGTTTTCTTGGTTTTCATTTTCTCCCATCTTCATTATTTTTTTTGTTAAACTTATTTTAATAGTACAAATCTTATTAATTTATTTGACATAAACAAAATTGAGAGAATAAAATTAAATAATTTTTTACACAAATTCATTTTTTTGTCAGGTAATAAAAAAACAACGACTATCTAATCAAAAAACTAAACCTATTAGAAATATCAATTAAAATAATAGATTTGGTATTAAACAAGGTAATTTCAAAGTTTTTTACTCAAATAAACAATAAAAATATTGAAGTAAATCGTATTTTTATACAAATTTATGGAGGAGCATTTTGGTTTTCTAAAACATCAAGAGTAGAATAACATGCAAAAGACCCACTAACAACAAAAGAAATTGTAGGAATTATAACCCATTACAACCCAATGAATAACGATAACATATTAACCCAAGTTTTTGAAAAATTAAATGTATATTTAAAGAAAGATACACTAATTGATTATAAAACTCCTGATGAATTGCACAATGCCATCAATTTTTCGATAGCAGAAAAAGGAGTTTCTGAATCTGAGTTTCTGGCGTTAATCAATAAATATTTAGACTATTCGGTAAACACTAACCATCCTCAGTTTTTGAATCAATTGTATGCTGGATTTAATTTCCCTGCCTTTATTGGTGAAATTTTTACTGCTTTAGCCAACACTTCAATGTACACCTACGAGGTTGCACCAGTTGCTACGCTTATCGAAACAGAAATGATTCAATTAATGAACAGCTATACTGGATATAAAAATGGTGATGGTATTTTTGTAAGCGGTGGTAGCAATGCTAATTTGGTTGCACTATTTTCTGCTCGGAATAAAATAGCTCCAGAATCGAGACATCAAGGATACGACAAAAACTTAAAACTACGTGCTTTTATCAACGAACACGCTCATTATTCATTTTCAAATGCTGCAAACATTATAGGAATAGGAACAGAAAGTTTGATTAAAATTAAAGCCGATGAAAACGGACAGATGGTTCCTGAAGCATTAGAAAAAGAAATTAATGCTTCGAAACAAAGAGGTGAAATGCCTTTTTTTGTTGCAGTAACTTGTGCCACAACACTATTAGGAGCTTACGACCCAATTGACGAAATTGCAGAAATTTGTAAAAAACAGAACATTTGGCTTCATGCCGATGGATCGTTTGGAGGTTCTATTGTTTTAAGCAACAAAAATAGATACCTATTAAAAGGATTAGAAAAAACCGATTCTTTTGCTTGGAATCCTCACAAACTCATGAACATTCCACTCATTTGTTCAGCTTTATTAGTAAAAACAAAAGGAACATTACACCATAATTTAGCTGATGTTGATGCCGATTATCTTTTCCATGATTTAAACTTGATTGAAGATTTAGGAAAAAAATCTATTCAATGTGGAAGAAGAGTTGATGCGGTTAAACTTTGGTTTGCGTGGAAATATTTTGGTAAAGAAGGGTATGAAAAACGAATTGATAATTTAATCGATTTAGCCCAACTTGCTGAACAAAAAGTGCTAAACAGAACTAATTTAGAACTTTTAGCACCACGCCAATCATTTACCATCTGTTTCAGGTATATTCCAGAAATTGAAGTTGATATCAACCAATTTAATTTACAGTTGCGTGAGGAACTTAGAAAATCAGGGAAAAGTCTTGTGAATTATGGGTACATTGGTGAAAAACTTGCCATTCGTTTGGTAATTACCAACGGTGAAATGCAAGAAAAAGATGTAACTTTATTTTTTGAATTGCTTTTAGAAACAGCTTCGGTTTTAGAAAAAAAATACAATAGGATAAAATCTTTTTGATTACAAAAAAAACCTTTAGTAGGTCGCTTTTTATTTTTTTTAAGTTCGTGGTAATTATAAAATCAATAATTACTATATTTACCATTTAATATTCTCTAAATCATAATCTGAAAATCTTTTTGGTTTCGATATAAATTTAAAATTAGCATTGAAAGAAGTTACTTTTTTAAAGCAAAATGCCGAAAAATGGGAGATGTTTGAACATCAGCTTTTCCAAAAGGAAAAACAAAATGCAGATGATGCTGCTAATTTGTTTATCGAAATTACCAATGATTTATCCTATTCAAAAACACATTACCCAAACTCCAAAACAACTCAATATTTGAATAGTTTAGCATCAAAAGTGCATCATTCAATTTATCAAAATAAAAAAGAAAGTAATAAACGAATGCTCTCTTTTTGGAAGACAGAATTACCCTTAGTAGTTAAAACACACCATAAACAATTATTTATATCGTTTGTTATTTTTTTTATTTCTTGCCTAATTGGTTGGTTTTCAGCTAAATATGACGATAGTTTTGTTCGGTTAATATTGGGTGATACCTATGTAAACATGACCTTAGAAAATATAGAAAATAATGATCCAATGGCTGTTTATAAAAGCAGCAAAGAGGTTGATATGTTTTTAGGAATTACAATAAACAATGTGCGTGTATCTTTTTTAGTATTTATTTTAGGTCTATTTTTCTCGGTTGGTTCTGGCTTTTTGTTATTTTCAAATGGCGTGATGTTAGGTTCTTTTCAATACTTTTTTTTAGCAAAAGGGTTGTTTTTAGAGTCATTTCTAACCATTTGGATACATGGAACATTAGAAATTTCGGCAATTATTATTGCTGGTGGAGCTGGAATTGTTTTAGGTAACAGCATTTTGTTTCCAAAAACCTTTTCCAGAGGAGAATCTTTTATTATGGGAGCTAAAAATGGATTAAAAATAATTATTGGAATTGTACCTATTTTTATTGTTGCTGGTTTTTTGGAAGGCTTTGTTACAAGACATACTGATATGCCCATCTATTTGAGTTTATTTATTATTTTAGGTTCATTTTCTTTTGTAATTTGGTACTTTATTATTTATCCAAGAACTATAAAAAATTTCTAACTAATCAATTAACTATGCATCCAGAACAAATAGAATTCAACAAATCAAGAGATTTTAGCGAAACATTAACTATTTCTTTTGCTTTTATCAAACAAAACTTTAAAGGTTTTTTTAAAACTATATTGTTTTTAGTAGGGCCATTATTGCTTATAAACGCAATTTTATCAGGCATTTACCTTCAAAATATGTTTGATGTAAATAGTATAATAGCAGGAAATAGATTTCCTTCCGAAATCTTTTCACCCATTTATTTTTTAATTATAATTTTTTCTATTGTGGCTAACATTATGCTTGTGGGAATTGCTTATGAATACATCATTTTATATGAAAAAAAGGGGTTGAATAACTTCACCATCAATGATGTTTGGAATGCCTTTGTTGCTGATTTAGGATTAATTGTTTCAACTTTTTTCTTCTTAATTGGGGTTCTTATTTTATTCGGTTTTGCCTTTGCAATAATTTCGCTTCTACTTTCATTATTAGGTCCAGTTGGTGCAGTTCTGATTGGCATTATATTTTTAGTTACTTTTTTCTTATTAGGTCCTCCGTTGGTTTTTTTAATTTCTGCTATTTATCCTATCCGTATTCGTGAACGTATAGGAAATGTAGCCGCATTTACAAAAGCATATTACCTAACGAAAGCAAATTTTGGAAGCACTTGGTTGATTATTTTTATTTCTTATCTTATCGTAATTGTGTTAGCTCTCGTTTTGGCTATTCCAGCTGCCATTTTTGGTGGCATGGCTGCAATGCATTCCGTAGATGATGCTTCAAGTATGAGTTCATTACTTCTTACGGCTGTTAATGTTGTATCTACTTTTGGAGGTAGTTTAGTAAACTCATTGCTCTTTATTATTATCGGTTTTCATTATTTTAGTATCAACGAAAAAGAAAATGGTGATGGTTTGTTGGATAGAATCAATCAGATTGGTCAACACAATGAAAACAATGATGATATTACGATTTAATGCATCTACAACCATTAACATTACTGTAAGAGTTGTTTTCCAATTTCTGTTGGTTTTCTGTTGCTCCATCACCAACTTATTTGCTTCTCAAACCTTAAAAAGCGATACCTCAATTATTGAATTAAAAACAATAGACACAACAAAAATAGAAAATTTCAGAAGTGATAGCGATTTTATTTATGACCGAATTCCACCTCCACCCGAAACCCCATGGGAAAATTTTAAAAGATGGTTTTGGAAGCAAATAGCCAACCTATTTGATTCAAACGAATTTTCTAGTTTTTGGGATTATTTTAAATGGATATTGGTTGTTGTACTTGTTTTTTTAGCTGCTTTATGGATTTTTAAAAGTGAAATTAGAGGCGTTTTTATCAATAAAAATGCAGCTAATGTTCCTCATTTTATTGCTGCTGATGAAAACATTCATGAAATGAATTTTGATGTGCTTATCGAAAAAGCCATAAACGAAAAAAACTACAAAGAAGCAGTACGCTTATCATATTTAAAAGTGTTAAAGCGACTTACTGATACTGATTTAATTCGTTGGGAAATTGATAAAACAAACCTCGATTATGCGAATGAATTAGCAAATTCTGAATATGAATTACCATTTAACAAAGTTACAAAAGTGTTCGAATACCTTTGGTATGGAGATTTTGAGCTGAACTCAACTCAATTTAATGCTGAAATAAAAAAGTTTATTGAATTAAGTAATAAACTTAAAAATTGAATCGTTGAAAAAAAACACAAAATATTATATCGTATTAGGATTGCTTTTTGTAGTAGCTGTTCTTCTTCAATACAATACTCCAAAACCAATCAATTGGACAGAAAATTATTCCAACTCAAGTAAAATTCCTTTTGGAACTTATATTTTAAGTGATTTACTCTCTGATTTATTTCCAAATCAGGAAATTAAAGAAACTAAAATTCCCATTTATAACACCATTAACTACCAAACCAATACCAATTATATTATTATAAATAACTCTTTTGCTCCTGATGAATACGATACTGAAAAAATTTTTGATTATGTAAGCTCAGGAAATCAGTTATTTATTGCTGCCAGAATTTTTGAAGGTCCTTTTGCTGATTCATTAAAATTAGTTACCGATGGTGCTAATTATTTTTTCAATCTTGCTACTCATGAAGAAAAATATGTTGCTTATGTAAATTTTGAAAACCCTAAATTGAAGCAACCAAACGACTATATTTTAAGAAAAAATTTCTACCACTACTATTTTACAAGTTTTGATACTGCAAACGTACTTGTTTTAGGAAAATCCATCTCTCAAGAAAAAAAGATCGAAAACATCAATTTCATTAAAATAAACATGGGGAAAGGAAGTATTTTCATAAACACATTACCAAATGCATTTAGCAACTATTTTTTAACCGATACCTTAAATTATTCCTACCCTATTTATGCCCTAAGTAATTTGCCTAACCAACCAACATTTTGGGACGAATATTATAAAGCAGGAAAAAAAGATGCCTCCACTCCTCTTCGATTTATCTTGAATGAACCTGCCTTGAAATTTGCCTACTTTTTACTCATTTTTAGTTTGCTTTTTTACATAATTTTCAAAGCAAAACGAAAGCAACGTATTATCCCTGTAATTGAGCCTATCAGCAATTCTACTACCGATTTTATTGGTGTGGTTTCAAGTATGTATTACCAAGAAAAAAATCACCTGAACCTGGCTCATAAAAAAATAAATTACTTTTTAGAAATGGTTAGAAGTAATTATTTAATAGCAACCGAAAAACTTGATGAAACATTTATACAAAATTTAGCATTAAAATCGGGTGTTTCAATTGTAACAACAACAGTTTTAATCAAAAAGATTGATGCCATTAAACAATTAAACAGTAATTTTTCGGAAGCTGATTTAATACACTTAAACAAATTAATTAATACATTTAATCAACTAAAAACTAGATAATATGGAAGAACAAACGCCTCAACCTCATGAAGAAAATAGCATAAATCAATTTAATTCCAGAATTGATTTATCTGAGCTACAACATACAATTCATACTGTTAAACAAGAAATTAGTAAAACAATTGTTGGTCAGGAAGAAATGTTAGATTTATTGCTTATCTCACTTTTATCGGACGGACACGTATTGATTGAAGGAGTTCCGGGTGTTGCAAAAACACTTACAGCTAAATTACTGGCTCAAACTGTTTCGGTCAACTTTTCTAGGATTCAATTTACCCCAGATTTAATGCCTTCCGACATCATTGGTACTTCCATTTTTAACCAAAAAATTGCTGATTTTGAATTTAAAAAAGGGCCCTTGTTTTCCAATATTATTTTGATAGATGAAATTAACCGTTCGCCTGCAAAAACACAAGCAGCTTTGTTTGAAGTAATGGAAGAACACCAAATTACAAGCGATGGAACAACCTACATTATGCAAGAGCCTTTTTTAGTTTTGGCAACACAAAATCCGTTGGAACAAGAAGGAACCTACCGCTTGCCCGAAGCCCAGCTCGACCGATTTTTATTTAAGATTGAAGTAGGCTATCCCACCGAAGAACAAGAAGCAAAATTGTTGACCGATTTTCATTTTCGTAAAGATAAAATTGATGTTGCCGCAACCAATAAAATTCTCTCAGCAAAACAACTCCTTGCTTACAGAAAAAATGTGAACGAAGTGCATGTAGATCAAAGCATTATTGATTATATTGCTAAAATTGTAACCGGTACAAGAAATAATAATTCATTATATATTGGAGCCTCTCCACGAGCCTCTTTGGCTATTTTAAAAAGTTCTAAAGCAAATGCAGCTATCCATGGAAGAGATTTTATTACGCCCGATGATGTTAAATTTGTTGCTCCTCATGTGTTGAAACATCGAATTATTCTCACTCCTGAAAAAGAAATGGAAGGCATTTTGCCTCATGAAATCATTACAAAGTTAATAGAGACAATTGAAGTCCCTCGTTAGTAAATGTAACAATTTAATTTCTAATAACTAATGACTAATGAACCTCCTTAAATCACTTTATATAAATAATTTATTCTTCTATTTAATTATTGGAATTGTTGCTTTATCTGTTTTCGGATTTATTTTTTATATCCTATTTTTTATTGCTCAATTGCTATTTATTGGTTTGATTGTATTGCTAGTTATAGATATTTTTCTATTGTTTAAACATAAAAATGCTTTAGTAGCCCAACGAAACACCATGGACAAACTTTCTAATGGCGATGAAAATGAAATAACCATACTAGTAGAAAACAATTATCCCTTTCCTGTTCATTTAGAAATTATTGATGAACTCCCCTATCAGTTTCAAGTCAGGAACACTTCGTTTGAATTAACACTGAAAAGTGGAGCAAAAAAAATGATTACCTACCCACTTCGACCAACCGCTAGAGGCGAATATGAATTTGGTGCAATAAATTGCTTTGCTTCTTCAAAAATTGGACTTATTTCAAGAAAAATGCAATTTAGTGAACACGCAAAAGTGCCTGTTTATCCTTCATTTATTCAGATGCGACATTTTGAATTGTTGGCTTTCTCCAACCGATTAACACAAGCAGGAATTAAAAAAATTAGAAAAATTGGAAGAAATACTGAATTTGAAAAAATCAATGAATATGTTGCTGGTGATGATTTTAAAACCATAAATTGGAAAGCCACAGCAAGAAAAGATAAACTGATGGTGAACCAATATCAAGAAGAAAAATCACAAAATGTATATAGCATTATTGATATGGGAAGAGCTATGAAAATGCCTTTCAAAGGACTAACATTGATGGATTATGCAATTAATGCTTCATTGGTAATTTCTAATATCATCATAAAAAAATATGACAAAGCGGGCTTAATTACTTTCAACAATAAACTAAAAAGTGTGCTAAAAGCAGAACACAAATCTTCGCACATTCAAAAAATAATGGATTTGCTCTATAGCCAAAAAACAGGTTATGCTGAAAGTAATTTTGAGGAACTTTACACCACTATAAAATATAAACTTAACCAGCGAAGTTTGCTATTGCTTTATACCAACTTTGAAACCATTGATAGTTTGCAACGGCAAATGAAATACTTGAGAGGCATAGCAAAAAACCATTTGTTGGTAGTAATTTTTTTTGAAAACACAGAACTAACAACCCTTGCAACAAAAATAGCCAACACCACCGAAGAAATTTATTTTCAAACCATAGCTGAAAAATTTGCTTACGAGAAAAAAATAATTTTAAAACAGCTTCAAAACAATGGCATACAAGCTATTTATACTTCTCCAGAAGATCTTACAATAAACAGTATAAATAAATACTTAGAAATTAAAGCAAGGCAACTGTTGTAAGGATTAAAAACAGTACTGATAAATTTGCAAAACATAAAAACCCATTGGGTTGATTTGTAAACTATTTTTTATATATTTGAATAAAAATAAAATGTTTCCATTAAAAAAATCAAAATAAGATATGAAAAATGTTTTTTATTTTTTATCGATACTTTCTTTTTTGACTTCATCTTTAAGTTTTTCACAAAATATTGATTGGGGATTTAAAATTGGCGGTTCTTATGAGGATAGGGCACTTGATATAGTTAAGGATTCTTTAGGAAATATTTATATAACAGGTGGGATTTCAAACTCAGTTAATTTCAACCCTAATAGTAATCCTTTTTGGATTAATGCTGTTGGACAAAATTCAAGTGATGTATATATTGCAAAATACAATAAAGATTTTGTGCTGTTATGGGGATTTTCAATAGGCAGTAATTCTTGGGAAACAGGTGCGAAATTAATAGTTGATGACTCCTTAAATGTTTATTTGATAGGTGAAGGTTTTGGAAATATTGACTTTGATCCAACAACTGGAAATTATTTTCATGATTGCTCTCCTTCTAATGCATTCATTGCAAAATACGATAAAAACGGTGTTTTCAAAGCTGTACATAGTATCCCATCAATTAGTATGTACCCACCAAATGCTAATATTTATCAAGATAATCAAAATAATATATTCACTTATTCTAATGATACTTTATCTAAATTTAATATTAATCTGCAATTAATATGGAAAAAAAGAATTTCTGGACAACCTGAACTTTTTGATAAAAAAGATTTTTATGCCATTCAGAATTTTAAAACCCCATTTTATTCTTCTAATTACGGTCAGCTAAATATAGCACTTGAAAAATATGATAACATTAATGGTAATATCATTTTCACAAAACAATACGCTCTTTCCACTGGATTTGTTAATGGTGGGATAATAAAAAAAACAAAAAATAGTAAACTAATCATTTCTGGAAAGTTTTGGGGAAATTTATCTTTATATGGAAATAATGACACTATTTCTTTATCAAATTCAGATATGGGTAATGGTCCTTGGGGTCAATATCCTATAGATAGGGAATTTATTGCAATGTATGACACGTTGCATAACATATATTGGGCTAAAGCTTTTGATAATCTAAGCCCTGAGCCTTATATTATTGAAACTGATATTAATGGCAATATTTACACTTTAGGGTTTTTAAATTTCAATGCTAATTTTGATCCTAACAACAATGTACAACTGACTAATAATGGATATGGAAACTATGTTGCTAAATACGACAGTAATTTTACATATTGTGCAGCTTCACAATTTTTGGGAGGTAGTTACAATGACTTCATTGGTGGTTTTAAATTACAGAATGATACAGCGGTAATGTGTGGTCATTTCTTTAATACTATAGACTTAGATTTAACATCTTCATCGTTTTTATTGTCCGAAAGTCCTCCTGAAAATATTTTTGTAGCTAAATATTCTAATTTTAATATTGTTACAAATCCTGCGTCAGTTTCAGAAAATATTACAAATTCACTAAATGTTAATATCTTTCCTAATCCTTCTAATGGTGTTTTTGGATTGAATATAAATTCGATTACTAAAAATATTAAAATAATGATTTATGATTTAAGAGGTAGAATTATACTTTCAAAAATTATAAATGAAAATTTTATAAAAATTGATTTATCTAATTATCCATCATCAATTTACATTCTTAATATTGAAACCGAAAATTCAATAATTTCAAAGAAGATTATTAAAAATTAACCCTTTTTCCAAGGTTAGCACTCAAACACCAAACAAAGAACTTTTTTGTTGCCAGACAAAAAAAAAAGAAATGAATGAAAAATATGAAATTGAACAAGGATATCAACTATTCATCTTTAAGATTGAAGACTACTCGAATGATGTAGTAATTGCAGCCAAACATGTCACGTTTAATACGAACACAGTATACTACTACGAAAGACCTAACCTTAAAGAAAAAGAAAGAATAGCCGACTTTGTGAATAAATAAAACACCCCATAATCAAATAGATGGCTCCACCAGATAAACTGGCAGAGCACACCAAATTTGTGCAATTTTAACAAAGTGTAACTCGTTCTGATAATAACAAACTTTTATCATGAGTTAAAAACTTACAGTAGAAAATGGCACAAAACTGGCTATTTTTCAGATACTTGACCTTTATGCAATTTCACCAAACTGAATACCAACAAAGAACATCACTGAAAAAATTGTACATTTGCGACAATGAAAAAATAAAATTAAAATAAGAATGACAGAAAAGAAAAAGGTTACAGCGAATGAAATTTATGATTTGTTGTTGAACGAATTTAAAATAAAAGAACAAATCGGAAGCGTTTAAATTATTCTTGGTGGAATTTCTGCAAAATACAACGGTAAAGACGCAATTGGCGACTTACTACAAGAATGGCTTGGCGAATGGTTAAAACAAAAGAACTTTTATTTTAGATCCAGAGCAAACACACAAGAATTTCCAGACTTTTTACTTGCCAAAGACGATAAAAGTGGCTTTTTAGAAATCAAAACATTCAATGCAAATGCTACACCAGCATTTGATATTGCAAATTTTGACTCTTATAATAAATCTTTGCTTATCAAGCCTGAAAGACTTGATGCAGATTATTTGATTTTTGGTTACAAAATGGTTGATTCTGTTTTGAGCATAGACAATTTATGGCTTATGAAAGTTTGGGAAATGGCAGGGACTTCGGGAGCAAATCCTGTAAATATGCAAACTAAAAATAGCCAACCATATAATTTAAGACCGATAAAATGGTATGCAAAAAACCCAAAGAATAAACCATTTGCGAACAAAATCACTTTTCTAAATGCCATTGCTGAAACACTTGAAAAATATTCACACAGCACAGGAAGTTACAGTAAAAATTGGTTAAAAAATGTGAAGAAAAAATATTTTGAAAACACAGGAATTAAACTCTAACTCCTGCGTTTTCTGTTTCTAATATTTCGTACTCGTACACTTCCAACGCATCTAAAACTCTTTCGGCAACAGCTTTAATAACAGGAACAACAACAGTATTTCCCAACAAATCAAAAGCTAAACTTTCTTTAACAGGTATTTCGTAATTTTCTGGGTATCCGAAAATTCTTAATCCTTCTCTTATTGTTAGTTTTCTAATTCCTTTACCATCGGGAACAACTATTTTAACCATATCGGTTGCTACCAATGTTGGTGCAATTTCAAACGGATTTAAAATTTTATTAACTTCAAAACTTAATTTTCCAGTTACAATATTGTAGCCTTTTGGTTTTGTTTCATCATACACACGAGAAGTAATTGTACCATTTTCAGCAACTTCACTTATCAATTTTTTAGGGTGTTCAAACTTTATATAACCTTTTTCAACTAAATCATCCAAAAGTGCCTTTACGTCAACACTTTCAAACAAATTATTCGTTGGAAAAAATGACTGAATTTGACTTAAAGTCAAAGGCATTCCATCCATCCAATCAATACCAATTTCACTTGCCCATTGCTTTTTTCTACGTTCTTTAAAAAGCCTATTCAATAAGTTTATTTGGTCTTTTGTGCATTCGCCTTTTACGCCAATATCCCAGCTATGAATATTGTTTTCGCCACCACGTTTGTCTTTAATGGATTTTCCGTAAAGTTCTTTAATCGTGAAATGTGAAAGTAATTTTTTAGTGAAATCGGTATTCATCGTTGGTTTGCCACTTTCTAAAACATCTTTCAAAACTTTAAAAGTTGGTTCAAAATTTTCTAATGATACTTTTTCGTTTTTTGTACCGACAATAAAAACACATTTTCTTGACTGAGGAACACCAAAATTTACACTATCTAAAACTTTCCAGGAAACTTGATAATCTAACTCATTTTCAAGTTTATCTAAAATTGTTTTAAGTGTTCTTCCTATTTCATCATATTTATTTTCTAAATCGTGTTTTACCAAACCTTCAACATTTTCAAGAATAAATCCTTTTGGTTGGTGGTATTTAATAATTCGTTCTATTTCAAAAAACAAAGTTCCTCTTGTATCGGCAAAACCATTGCGTTTTCCACTAGCACTAAACGGCTGACAAGGAAATCCACCAAACAAAAAATCAAATGGTGGAATATCTTCATTTTTAACTTGAAAAATATCGCCAACAAAATTTTCGTGATGATGATTATGTTTTAGCGTTTCAATTGCATAAGGTTTGATTTCAGAAGTCAAAACACATTCTGTTTCAATTCCTCTTTCTTTACAGGCTTGCTCAAAACCAAGACGAATGCCACCAAGACCAGCGAATAAGTCAATAAATTTAATTTAGTTCTCATCTTTCACAGTTTTATATTCAACATTTGGCTCCGCAACCATCAAATTAGAACGATATTCTTCAACTTCTATTTTAGTGCAACCTATGACATATAAACATTGCATAAAAAAAGAAGCACTAAAAGTGCCACGACTAATTTTACTGTCAACACTTGACTTCGTTTCAGTAAAACCGTTTTCGTTTAACAAAGTAGTTAAATCTTCGGTGGACAAACCTCTTTTAACTAACTCTGATTTGAGTATTCGTTTGACTTTATTGTTCCATTCAGACATATCTTGACTTAAATTTATTTGCAAATATGAGAATAATAATTCAAATACGCAAAAATTAAAGCGAAAATGAAAAAATAATATTTTCTACAACAATGAAATTAGTATTTTTCAATTTATTGTTCGTATATTTGCGAACAATAAATTTATCAGCTTATGCCAAATACAAATAAATCAACTTATTTTACCACTGAACAAGAACAAACAGCACGGTTCGCAAAAGCATTAGGACATCCAGTTCGAATTGCGATATTGGAACTACTCAATTCTCAATCGTGCTGTTTCCATGGCGATATGGCTGAAGTGCTGCCCATTGCAAAATCAACCCTTTCGCAACACTTAAAAGAACTCAAAGATGCTGGACTCATTCAAGGAGATATTACACCTCCCTCAACAAAGTATTGCATTAATCGAGAAAGTTTCGCTCTTGCTAAATTATTAATAAACAAAGTATTAAAATAATTTTTTAAAAAAGTTGTTCGTAGATTTGCGAATTACGAATTAATGTTCGTATATTTGCGAACAGAATAAATAAAACAAAAAAAATATGACCGAAATTAAAGTATTAGGACCAGGTTGCCCAAAGTGCAAAAACACCTACAGTAATGTGCTTGAAGCACTCAAACAAACCAACATTGAAGCAAATGTGGAGAAAATAGAAGACATCGAAGAAATGATGAAGTACAATATTTTAACCACACCAGTATTGATGATTAATGGTGAAATTAAAGTTAAAGGAAGAATTGCTCAAGTAAGTGAAATTGTTGAACTATTGAAATAATTATGATTTACGATTTTATTAACTGTGAGCTTACAACCGTAAACAAAATAAAAATTTTAAACTCAAAACTAAATAAAAAATGGAAAATCAAACTTTAGTTAAAGAAATTTGCCCAACTACTACACAAAGTTGGATAAAAAAAGGTGCATTATTAGTAGATGTTCGTGAAAAAGATGAGGTAACAGAATTGGCTTTTGATGTGCTAAACATCATCAACATTCCATTAAGCGAATTTGAAAATCGTTATAATGAAATATCTAAAGATAAAGATGTTGTTATGGTTTGCAGAAGTGGTAACAGAAGTTTAAGAGCTGCTGGATTTCTTATCAACAACGGTTACAATGCCGAAAAAGTAGTGAATATGCAACATGGAATTATCCGTTGGGTTGAAAAAGGATTTCCAACAAAAGGAAATACTTCTATTGCCTCTGGAGGAGATTCTTGTTGTTCTTCTTCAGGCTGTTGTTAATGAATTACGAACTTCAATAAAATCTCTTAATTCGTGATTTATAATTCGTAATTAACTATGTTCAACTGGATACAATACCTTGCTGATTGGCTCATTTATTCTGTTTTTGGAATAGACGCAGCAACCCACTTGGGAACAGCCTTGAATTTTTTTGTGTACGACACACTAAAAATCCTATTGCTTTTATTCGTTATCGTTTTTTTTATGGGAATCGTAAATGCTTACTTCCCCATTGAAAAACTAAAAGATTATTTGAACCGAAAAAAACTTTATGGTTTAGAATATTTGTTTGCTTCCATTTTTGGAGCAATCACGCCATTTTGTTCATGTTCATCAGTTCCTTTATTTATTGGGTTTGTGCAAGGCGGAATACCATTGGGCGTAACCTTTGCCTTTTTGATTACTTCGCCTTTGGTAAATGAAGTTGCCATTGCCATGTTTATTGGTATGTTTGGGATGAAAGCAACGCTAATTTATGCCATTTCGGGTATTTTGTTGGGGACAATTGGCGGTTGGGGATTAGGCAAATTTATCCTTGACCCTTTGCTTTCGGATTGGGCAAAAAAAATCTTAGAAAACAAAATGCAACAAAGCGAATATGAAGATGAAAAATTAACTTTCACTCAACGCTTGCCTGATATAACGCGTAGTGCTTGGGAAATTGTAAGAGGAGTTTTACTCTATGTAATTATAGGTATTGCTATTGGTGCAGCTATGCATGGTTATGTTCCCGAGAACTTTTTTGGTCAGTATTTAGGTGGTGGTGAATGGTGGACAGTACCACTTGCTGTAATTCTTGCAGTACCCATGTATGCCAATGCAGCAGGAATTGTTCCTGTAATTCAAGTATTTGTTGCCAAAGGAGTTCCTCTTGGAACCGCCATTGCTTTTATGATGGGAACAGTTGGCTTATCCATTCCAGAAGCGACCTTATTAAAAAAAGTTATGAGCCTAAAACTGATTGCTATCTATTTCGGAGTGGTTACGTTTTTTATCATTCTCTCAGGATTTATTTTTAATTGGATTTTATAAACTTAATTATGAGCGTCAGATATCATTCTTCAATAGAAAATAACTAGTTAGTTATACATACTTTTGAGTGTGATTATTTCAAAAATGTAAAAAGTTAGCAAAAGTAATATTAGTGAAACTGAAAAATAAATTATGGAATTTATAGATTATTATAAAATTTTAGGAATATCCAAAACGGCAACTGAAAAGGATATTAAAACTGCTTATCGTAAGCTCGCCAGAAAATATCATCCCGACTTAAACCCTAACAATAAAGAAGCGGAAAAGAAATTTAAAGAAATTAACGAAGCGAATGAGGTGTTGAGTGATGCTGGAAAACGAAAGAAATACGATGAGTTTGGTAAGGATTGGAAACATGCGGATGAAATTAAAAAAAACCAACAGCAACAACAATCTTACGCTAATGAAAATCAACAACAAGGTTATGGAGAATTTTCAGGCGATTTTTCCGACTTTTTTGAATCGATGTATGGCAATAGTGGAGCGAGAAGCAGGCAAACAAAATTTAGAGGTCAGGATTTGAATGCTGAATTGCATTTGAATCTAAAAGATGTTTATAAATCACAACAACAAACACTAACGATTAATGGCAATAACATTCGTTTAACATTTCCTGCAGGTATTGAAAATGGTCAGACGATTAAAATAAGTGGACATGGGACTAAAGGGGTAAATGGTGGTCCTAATGGAGATTTGTACATTACTTTTTCAATAAAAAACGACACCAAATTTAAACGAGAAGGAAGTAATTTATATACAACTGCCGATTTAGACCTTTATACAGCCTTGCTGGGTGGTGAGGTTTTGATTGACACCTTTGATGGTAAAGTTAAATTGAAAGTAGCTCCAGAAACGCAATCAGGCACAAAAGTTAAATTGAAAGGCAAAGGTTTTCCGGTATATAAAAAAGAGAATCAATTTGGCGATTTATATGTTACGTATCAAATAAAATTGCCTACCAACCTATCAGATAAAGAAAAAGAGCTATTAACAGAATTACAAAAACTTAGAGATAATGGAAACAACTAATTTGATACTTATTGAAAAATGCTGCTCCAGTTTAGAAGTAGAATTTTCTTTTATTAATTCTTTAAATGAGTATGGACTCGTTGATATAATCGTTTTAGAGGACAAAAAATACATTTCAAATGAACAGTTAAAAGATGTTGAAAGAGCGATACATTTTCATCATGAGTTAAATATTAACATGGAAGGTATTGATGTTATTTACAATTTGCTTAAGCAGATTGATCATTTACAAGAAGAGTTAAGGATAACAAAAAACAAGTTGAATTTGTTTGATTTAGAATAAAGAAAAAATGAAAACAAAAACAGATACTTTACTCAAACTTTGGTTAGAAACCCGAACACGATTTTCCATTCAGTTAGAAAAGCTTACGGAAGAAGATTTACAAAAGAAATTAGGTAGCTCTCCCAATTCTTTTGGTTTTTTGATACGCCATATTGGGGAAGTAGAATTATTGTTTGCTAAAAATGTATTTGGCGATAGCTCAGTAAAAGTAACCGCCAAAACGGTAATTGAAAAACGAGATATTGGCGAATGGACAGATTTAAACGCATTGAAAAATTATGTTGGGGAATCTTTCGAAAAACTGAAGTCTATTGTTGAAAAACAAACAGATAAAGACTGGGAAAGCACCATCACTACTAAAGAATTTGGCACAAAAACCAAAGCTAAAGCTTTTGGACGAATTGTTTCGCATACAGCTTATCATTCAGGACAACTCTCAATTATTAATAAATATGAAACCAATTAAATTTTAAATATCATGAACACGAAGTCTCACGAATACAATAATCTAAAATCTAAAATCATGAGTAAAACACAAAACATTTTTTTATCAATTGCAACAGTAGTGATGTTGCTTTTTACCGCTTGTAATAGCGAAGCTCAAAACAAAAAACAAACAGTAACTACTGCTTCCGAAAATAAAATTGAAGTCATACAATTTCATTCAGAACACCGCTGTATGACTTGTAATAAAATTGAAGCATTAACAAAAGAAACGCTGAAAAGCTATCCAAACATTCCTTTTTCGTTAGTAAATGTAGATGATGCCAAAAACGAAAAAAAGGCTGAACAATTTGAAGCTACAGGTACGGCATTATTTCTTTATAATCCAAAAACAGGTAAGAAAAAAGACTTAACCGATTTTGCTTTTATGAATGCTGGAAATAAAGATAAGTTTATTGAGGGGTTGAAGAAAGAGATTAATCTATTTATTAAATAGAGTCTGTCTGTAAAGCCCAACTTCTTCATTATTCTTGTTTTAAAAACCAGTCATCCCGATCTATCGGGGCTCCTGATTTTCAAAACTTCGAAAGCCTCGAATTTGAACTCTACAGTTCAGCCTCTCGACTTCAAAGACACTAAATCGTAACTCGTAAATCAAAACTATGGAATGGTTAAATGAACTAGCACAAAATCGAGAAACACCTTTGTTGGCAGCTTTTGCCTTAGGTTTATTAACAGCTATTGCTCCTTGTCCGTTGGCAACCAATATAACAGCAACTGCTTACATTGCCAAAACTATTACTGATAAGAAAAAAGTACTTTTAAGCGGCTTGCTTTATACCTTGGGTAGAGTGTTTTCCTACACCTTAATCGGAGCTATCATTTATTTTGGAGCAAGTAAATTTCAAATTGCAAAGCTTTTTCAAGGAAATGGCGAAAAATACATCGGATTTGTTCTAATCATTATTGGGTTAATCATGCTGGATGTTATCAAGCTCAATTTTATCAAAGGTGGAAACTTAACCGACAAACTTTCGGATAAATTCAAAACCAAAGGTTTATTAGGTTCATTCCTTTTAGGAGCACTGTTCGCCTTAGCTTTTTGTCCTTACAGCGGAGCGTTATTTTTTGCTATGTTGATACCAATGACACTTTCAACCAGTGCAGGATTAGCATTACCAGTAGTTTTCTCATTTGGCACAGGTTTACCAGTAATTCTTTTTGCTTTTGTTATTGCATTTAGCATGGAGAAATTGGGTATGTATTTTAAAGTCATCACCAAAGTAGAAAAAGTAATGCGTTTTGTGGCTGGAGTGGTTTTCATATTAACAGGCTTGTATTACATCAACATCTATTTTAAATTGATTTTAAATTGATTTAAAAAATTTAATTAACTATTATTTATAACTTTAAATTAAATACCATGACAAAAAACATTAAAGAAACTGTGAAACAAACATACACAGCAGCAGTACAAAACGGTAGCGGTTGTGGATGTGGTCCATCTTGTTGTTCACCAGAACAATCAACATCATTTTTAGACGAAAACTACAAAAAGGTAGCAGGTTATCAAGAAATTGCCGACTATGGTTTGGGCTGTGGTTTGCCTACCGAAATTGCAGACATCAAAAAAGGAAACATCGTTTTAGACCTTGGTTCGGGTGCAGGAAATGACATTTTTATTGCCAGAAATCAAGTTGGAGAAGCTGGAAAAGTTATCGGTGTTGACTTTACAGAAGCAATGATAGAAAAAGCAAATGAAAACAAAAACAAATTAGGTTTCGAAAATGTAGCATTTATTTTGGGCGACATTGAAGAATTGCCTGTTGATTCAGAAACTGTTGATGTAGTGATTAGTAACTGTGTGATGAATTTAGTTCCAGATAAAAACAAAGCCTATCAAGAAGTTTTTCGAGTGTTAAAATCAGGTGGACATTTTAGTATTTCGGATGTGGTTCTGAACTCAGATTTACCAAAAGGAATTTTAAAGGCTGCCGAAATGTATGCAAATTGCGTATCGGGAGCATTAGAAAAAAAAGCGTATTTATCTGTAATTGAAAATGCAGGGTTTCAAGATTTAGAAATTAGAAAAGAACATGAAATTAACTTACCCGATAGTTTACTTTTACAATTTATAAGCAACCAAGAATTGGAAACATATAGAAAAAACAAAAGTGCAATCATCAGTATCACTATTAACGCTAAAAAACAATAAACTACGAATACATTAAAGTAAAAGTTTTTATCTTTGTTTTCACTTTTGGTAAGTTGTCATTCAACCATCAATGGATTGGAGGAAATCAAACCAATAACAAATCCTTAGTCACCGACAAAAAAGAAAAATAATATGGAAATAAAATTGCAATCAACAATCACTTGTTAAAACTGCGGGCACCACAAAAAGAAGAAACAATGCCCAAAAGCTAAAGACTCGTTGCATCCGTAGCACAAACAATGAATTGAAATCGAACGCCTTATAAATTAAAAGAGCGGTGAGATAAATATGTGTTGAACAGAACTGGTTTTTTTATGGAGTTATTCCTTTAAAAACCATTTCTGTAGGTCCAATTAACCATATATCGGTAAATTTAGCCGCATCTCTTTTAAAGGCAACTTTTAACAAACCTCCTTGTGTTTGAATTTCTATTTTTGATGCCCCTAATTGTTGTTGGTCAGCAATGCTCAACGCTACTGCGGTTACTCCTGTTCCACACGAAAGCGTTTCATCCTCCACTCCTCTTTCATAAGTACGAAGGGTTGTTTTGCCATTTTTTTGTTCCACAAAATTAACATTAGTTCCTTCATTTTCAAACCTTTCGTTATAACGAATTGCTGCTCCTTGCTCTTTAACATTGAGCGTTTGCAAGTTATCTGTTTGAATAATATAATGCGGAGATCCTGTATCAATAAAGTAATAATCCGCTCCTTTTTCTATGTTTTCCACATCGTGCATTTTCAAACTCACTTCACCATTTTTGTTTATCCATGCTTCATGCTCTCCATCGGTTGATAAGAAATAAGCCTGACTTTCAATAATTCCTAAATACTTAGCAAAAGCAACAGCACATCTACTTCCGTTTCCACAAAAACTTTTAGAACCATCGGCATTAAAATAGATCATTTCAAAATCAAATTCACTGTGGTTTTCAATTAAAATTAAGCCATCTGCTCCTATGCCAAATTTCCTATTGCATAGTTGTTGCACCAACTGAATGTTTGTTTTATCAAACACATTACTCCGATTGTCTATCATCACAAAATCATTTCCTGTTCCTTGGTATTTATAGAAGTTCATAGTATTAGTTTAAAATTTGTTTAAGAGTTTATCTTAAAGCGAGTTCTTTAAATTGTAAATAGCTTCAGTTAATTTATTCCAATTATATTTTTCTTTTTCTTGCTTAACTCCTTCAATAAAATCATTTTCTCTATGGTTATTAAAAAAATCAACTAAAGCACTTGCAACAGCATTAGAATTAGGCTCAACAACATAACCTACCTTTTGGTGAGAAACCATTTCTTTTAAACCTCCAACATCAGTTACCAACATTGGTTTATTGAAATGATAAGCAATTTGAGTAACCCCACTTTGTGTTGCATTTTTGTATGGTTGTGCCACAATGTCAACAGCACAAAAATAATTTGCTACTTGATTATCAGTAATAAATTCATTTATGAGAATAATATGTTCTTGAATATTTAATTTTTTCATTAAGTCGAGATAAGGTTGCTCGTCTTCATAAAATTCTCCTGCAATAATTAGTTTTATGTTCGTTTTATCAATTCTTTTATCGGCAAAAGCTTCAAGTAAAATATCCAACCCTTTGTATTTTCTAATAATTCCAAAAAACAAGATATATTTAAAATTAGAAGCTAAGTTAAGAGCCTGTTGGGCATTACTTTTTGATTTTTCATCGCCAAAATTATCATACAACGGATGTGGAGATATTTTTTTAGGTTTGAAAGGTGCAAAATTATTCAAATCGTCAAACACACGTTGCGATAACACTAAAAATGCGTCCATTTTAGAAGTAAAGAATTTTGTTAAACACCTGTCTCCTATTCTTTTTTCGTGAGGAATAATGTTATGAGCAAGAGCAATACATTTAGTTTTTTTATTTTTTCTTGAAATGGAAGCAATTGTTCCAAAACAAGGAGCCATAAAAGGCATCCAGTAATTAAAAATTACCATATCGGGTTGATGTTGTTTGAGTTGCTTCCCTACTTTTATCCACGAAAATGGATTTATTGAATTTATTTTTCTAGAAATGGTTAAATCATTAGAACTATCTGAATCTGAAAATTGTGTTTTACCTGGAAATAAAAAACTTGGATATTGAAGTGTAAACGTAATTATTTCAACTTCGTGTTTTTCTTCAATAAATTGTTGAGCTAATCGTTCCGTAAAAAGTGCAATTCCTCCTCGATACGGATAGGCTGGACCTATAATTACAATTTTCATTTATATTCTTTTAAATCTCCTTCACTATTTGATAATTATTTCTGTTGGGTGAATTTCTCGAAATTAATTCTCCTAAAAATCCAGATATAAAAAGTAAAGAACCTACTATCATTGCGGTAAGTGAAATATAAAAATAAGGATTATCTGTTACTAACGTAGCTTTTATTCCTTTGTTTAAATAGTATAATTTTGATATCCCTATATATAAGGCACTTAAAAATCCAATTAAAAACATCAATGTGCCTAATGAACCAAACAAGTGCATGGGGCGTTTTCCAAAACGAGCAATAAAAGTTATTGAAAGTAAATCTAAAAAACCATTAATGAATCGCTCTAATCCAAATTTAGTAACTCCATATTTTCGTTCTTGATGTTGTACTACCTTTTCAGTAATTTTTTCAAAACCAGCCCATTTAGCAATAACAGGAATGTAGCGATGCATTTCTCCATAAACTTCTATGTTTTTTATTACATCTTTTTTGTAGGCTTTTAAACCACAATTGAAATCATGCAAATTTTTAATCCCCGACATTTTACGTGTAGCAGCATTAAATAACTTGGTTGGAATGGTTTTAGTTATTGGGTCGTAGCGTTTTTTCTTCCATCCAGAAACTAAATCCCAACCTTCTTCAACTATCATTTTATACAACTCGGGCAATTCATCTGGACTATCTTGTAAATCGGCATCCATGGTAAAAACAACATTTCCTTTAGCTGCAGCAAAACCAACATTTAATCCTGCTGATTTACCATAATTTCTTCTAAATTTTATGGCTCTAATGTTTGGATTTGAAACTTTTAATTCTTCTATCACTTGCCAGGAGTTGTCTTTACTCCCATCGTCAATAAAAAGAATTTCATAGCTATAATTATTAACTTGCATCACATTAGCAATCCATTCAGCTAATTCGGGTAAAGATTCCTCTTCATTAAAAAGTGGGATTACTATAGATATGTCTAAAGTTTCATTCATGAGGGTTCAAAGATAATAAAAGAATAATTTTATTTCGGTTTTACCCCTTTAGATTTAAAAGTTATTTCTACTTTTGCAACGGGCAAGTCTTATACGACCAGCTCCTGCTGAACTTCCCCAGGCTGGGAACAGAGCAAGGATATGCGGTTGAGCGGTGCGATGTAAGTAGCTTGCCCACTTTTTTCTCTCTCCTTTTATTCTTTTGTACAAACATTTATCTTAGATATTTACTATTAACCTGAGTTCGGGTTAAGCAAAATACTGTCAGTTCGAGTGAAAATCTATTAGATTTTTATATCGAGAACAAAGTATTTTGCCCATTTCGATACATCCCGCAATAGTGCGGGACAATCAATGTGACAAAATACAGAAACTTTGTCGTTATCCCGAACTCAGGTTATTAAGAGTGTACTGCAACTATTCATTTTATCATTATCATGTAAAATCTCCAAGGTTTTGGAAACCTTATTATCATAGAGACCTCCAAGGTTTTGGAAACCTTGGAGGTCTAAACGAAACTAAGTAATAACATTTCTTATTGTTCTTTCGTATAAGACAACCCGTACGCTTAATTTTTATAAACAATTTAAAATAACTGTTATGAAAAAATTTGCAATGTTATTCTGTACTGCATTATCAGTATGTTGTGCCTATAGTCAAATTAATTTTACTGGGTACTTGACAGATGAAAAAAATGATAAATTAAAAGATGTAACCATCAATGTTTATGATCAAAATGAATTAATTTCAACAGAAATAGTTTCAAAGAAATTCTCTTATGATTTAAGTGTTAACACCTATTACACGTTAGAATTGGTTAAGGATGGTTTTTTTACAAAACGAATTGCTATTTCAACTTTTGGAGCTAAAAACTCAACAGAACCTTTTCTATTTGCGGTTGAAATGTTAATGAAGCAACAAGGAAAAGATAATTTAGACACTGATTTTCCATCAGCATTAATTGAATATCAAAAAAATAAACAGTGTTTTAGTTACAATGCTTCCTATGCTAAAAACATAAAGAAGGAGCAAGAGGAAGTGTTAGTTAACCAAAATAAATAATCAGCTCAATAACATTTTAATGGCATCTATCATTCCGCCTGTTGTATATTCAGAGGCAACAGCATCAATTCTTAAGTTGTTTTTTTGAGCTACTTTTGCTGTTTCAGGACCAATGTAGATAAGTGCTATATTGTTTGTTGGAATGTCAAGTTTTAAAAAAGCATTCACACAAGAGGCACTTGTAAAGGTGATAAAATCAAGAGGTTGACTAAGGAGCTGTTTTAATTCTTTTTTGGTATAAAAAATGGGCGTGTTTTGATATGTTTTTATCGAAAATACCTGTGCTGCTCGTTGTTTTAATTGATTAATTAAATTATCGTTAGCTAATTCAGATAAGGGTATAAAAATTTTTTCATTTGGCAGTATTGGAATTTCTTTTCCCAACACAGCAGCTTTAAACTCTTTAGGCATAAAATCTACATTTAATCCCAGTTTCTCTACTGTTTCTTTTGTTTTTTGCCCAACAACAGCAATTTTTGCTTTAAATAAGTCTTTTCTAATAACTTCAAAAAAAGTAGTTACTGCATTATAGCTTGTAAAAACAATCCAATCAAATTGATGTTGATTAAAAACTAGTCGTAGTTCTTTTTTATTAATAGCTTCCAACTGAATTAAAGGTAAAGAAATTACCTTGGCACCTAATGCTTTTAATTGATTTGAAAATAAGACTGACTGGGCTTTTGGTCTTGTAATTAATATGGTTTTACCGTTAAGAAACATTAGTTAAAAGTGCTTTTTTTTTGAGTTCAACTTCTTCTTTAAGAGCAAGAGCAAGTTGTCTTGCTAAAGTTCTTTTATCGTTAATACTTCCACTTATTGTTTTTCTTGCAAAAAATTCACCGTCTTTGGTAGCAAAAATTCCTTCTATGGAAATTTCTGTGGCTGTGGCTGTGGCATAAGCTGCCATAGGCAAGTTACAACCTCCTCCTAGAGCAATTAAAAAAGCTCTTTCGGCATCGGCAGCATCTTTTGTAGGTTGGTGTGATAATTTTTTCACTAAATCATAGATGTAACCATCTTTATCTATCATTTCTATGGCTAAAATTCCTTGTCCAACAGCAGGAAGCATAACATCAGTATCAAAAATTTCAGTTGCAACATCTATCATATTCATTTTCTGAAGACCTGTTGCTGCTAAAATAATTGCATCATAATTTCCTTTCTCCATTTGTGCAATTCTTCCATCTACATTTCCCTGAATGAATTTATACTCTAAATCAGGTCGTGTTTGTTGCAATTGAACACTTCTTCTTAAACTTCCTGTTCCAACTACTGACCCTGAAGGTAATTCCTTCAATGTTTTTCCCAATTTTGAAATAAGCACATCTCTAACATCTTTTCTTGGTGTAACAGTAATTACGCGCAAACCAAAAACATCTTCTGTGGGAACGTCTTTAAAACTATGTACAGCAACATCTATTTCTCCAGCCAACATGGCTCGTTGCAATGCAGAAGTAAAAGCCCCTACTACACTAATATCTCCCTCATCACCACTAGTTTTAATTATTTTTGTTTCAAATTCGTAAGTTGGTTCTAGTTTCATGAGTTGTTCAACAATCCAATTGGTTTGAGTAAGAGCTAATTTACTTCCTCGTGTACCTACAACTATTTTTCGTTTTGGAACAAAAATATCCACACTATTAACCGCCAAGATATTTTTAGCTGTGTTAATAGGATTATCAGTTTGATGAAGATTTTGAGCTATTTCCTTAATTGCTTCAATTGATGGTTTTGATATTTTTCTAAGTAATCGATGAGTAAATCTTTTTAATACTATTTCTGTATGCTTGTCAATGTTGCCTAATTTCGGAAATAGCCATTTTAATTCTTCATTTCTTATGTCATCCAAATTATTCCAATAAGCTTCAATTACAGGTGCTACTTTTCTATTTTTTAGCCAAACAGAAAACCAATCTACTTCCTGATTAACAATGGTTCTTGCCATTGGAATTTCATCATATCTTTTCAGTAAACCTTTGTATGTTATTTTTTTAATATCATCTAAATCAAATAATTTAATGTTATCATGTTCTTTTAGATTAGGATTAAAGTTTCGAGGGACACCAAAATCTAAAAATAATTTACAACCTCCAGATTGGAGTGCAAAATTTGCCCTCGGGCATTTACTTTCTGCCATGGTTTCTTCATGGAGTAAGTTTATTTCTCCTTGCGTTCCTCCAATAATGATATTAGCTTCAGAAAGTGCTGCATGTATTTGATCCATTTGAACAGCTTCTCCATTCCACTCTACTGCCATCTCTTGAGCTCTTTCAAAATCGTGGCTGGCAACATATAATTTTTTGATTTTAGTTCTATCCAATACAGTGTTTACTAAATTCGCCATATTGCCTGTTCCTATAACTAAAAAAACAGATTCTTCAAACTTATAACCTTCTTGTTCTATCAGTTCAAATCCAACAGTTGCTAGCGATGCTGAAAATTTTCCAATATTAGTTTCTTGTCTTACTTTTTTCCCTGTATGAATTGCATGTCGAATAAGCTCATCCAATACGGCTCCTATTGTATTTTCTTCTCTTGCTAAAGCTAAAGCTTCTCTAATTTGACCTGTAATTTGGTGTTCTCCAACCGCTTGCGATTCTAATCCTGCTGCTGTTGAAAATAAGTTTCGGATAGCAATTTCACTGTCTGGTAATATAGATAAAAATTGACGATAATTGCCAAACCTATTAAAATATGATAAAATAGCGTCATTATTTTCGCCATAAGCATAAATAGATAATCTATTGCATGTTGAAATTATAAAAATCTCTTTATAATTTTTTTTAAGAAATTTTAAGGCTTCTCTGGTTTGTTCTTTATTAAGTGCTAATCGCTCTCTGATTGCAATAGAAGCAAACCTATGACTTAATTCAACTCCGATTATTTTATTCATTCTTCCGTTTGTTCTATACCGAAACCAAATAGAATTTCGGAAAATGGATACATTTTGGTTTCGAGTATATTTAATTCTATTCTAAATAAGAATGCAAATTTATTAAAAAATTTACGGGTAATACATGAATAAAGTCAATTCAATTGAAATTAATATAAAATGGTGTATTTAAAAGTGTCTGTCTATAAAATCAAACAAGAGGTCATAACCCCTTGTCAATACTATAAAGTTTGATTTACAGAATACGCTAGTTAAATTTTTCTCATTCTCAAACTTAAAGGTGTAACTTCTAGATATTCATCTGCCTGAATAAATTCCATAGCTTCTTCTAACGAAAATTTAATTTTTGGAGCAATTTTAACCGCTTCATCTGTTCCAGATTTACGCATGTTAGTAAGTTGTTTTCCTTTTGTTAAATTAATTTCTAAATCATTATCTCTTGTGTGTTCTCCAACTACTTGTCCTTTATAAATAACATCGCCTGGCTCAATAAAAAATCGACCTCTATCTTGTAATCTATTTATTGCAAAAGCTGTTGAAGGCCCTGCGTCCATTGAAATTAAAGACCCTTTATTTCTTTCAGGAATTTCTCCTTTGAAAGGACCAAATTCTCTGAATCGATGTGTCATAACTGCATTTCCTGCTGTAGCTGTTAACATATTATTTCTTAATCCTATCAAACCACGAGATGGAATATCAAATTCTAAATGTTGCAAATCTCCTTTTGGTTCCATTACCAACATATCTCCTTTTCTTTGAGATACTAAATCAATGGCTTTACTAGAATATTCTGCAGGAACATCAATAACCAATGTTTCGTAAGGCTCGTGTTTTTGACCATTAACTTCTTTAAAAAGTACTTGAGGTTTACCAACTTGCAACTCATAACCTTCTCTTCGCATGGTTTCTATTAAAACAGATAGATGCAAAACACCTCTTCCGAAAACAATAAATTTATCTTCCGAACCAGTTTCTTCAACACGCATTGCTAAGTTTTTTTCGAGTTCTAAATATAAACGGTCTCTTAAATGCCTAGATGTAACGAATTTTCCTTCTTTTCCAAAAAATGGAGAATTGTTAATGGTAAACAACATACTCATTGTTGGCTCATCAATAGAAATTCGAGTTAATTCTTCTGGATTGTTTAAATCTGTGATGGTGTCTCCAATTTCAAAATCTTCAATACCAACAATGGCACAAATATCTCCACTTCTTGCTTTAGTTACTTTCACCTTTCCCATTCCTTCAAAAACAAACAATTCTTTAATCCTAATTTTCTTTTTAACGCCTCCTTGCTTACAAATGGTGTAATCTTTATTTTCTTCTAAATCTCCTCTAAAAATTCTTCCTATAGCAATTCTTCCAACAAATTTGGAATAATCTAAAGATGTAATTTGCATTTGCGGTGTTCCTTCAATATAAGGAGCTTCTGGGATATTTTCTATAATAGCATCTAATAATGGAATAATATTTTCTGTTGGTTTGTTATGATCTGTACTCATCCACCCATTTTTAGCTGAACCAAAAATAGTTGGAAAATCTAACTGATCTTCTGTTGCGTCTAAACTAAACATTAAGTCAAAAATAGACTCTTGAACTAGGTCTGGCGTACAATTTTCTTTATCAACCTTATTCACTACAACTATTGGTTTCAATCCTAATTCTAAAGCTTTACCTAACACAAATCGAGTTTGTGGCATAGCACCCTCAAAAGCATCAACCAAAAGCAACACACCGTCAGCCATTTTTAACACACGCTCCACTTCTCCACCAAAATCAGCGTGACCAGGTGTGTCAATAACATTTATTTTCACGCCATTGTAGTTTACACTCACGTTTTTAGCCAAAATAGTTATCCCTCTTTCTCTTTCCAAATCATTGCTGTCTAACAATAATTCGGTTCGTTCCACCCGGTCTTCAAACACCTTACATTGGTCTATAATTTTATCAACTAAAGTGGTTTTTCCATGGTCAACGTGGGCTATAATAGCTATATTTCTTATCGATTGCATATTTTTTTTTTAAGGCTGCAAAAGTAGAATTGTTTTTTTGATTATAGGATTTTATTTAGCTTATTATTTGAAACTATAGGAGCTGCAATGATTTATCAAGCTTTCATTAACAAAGGAGCTTCCTATTTTAGCTTCTATTCTTGTTTTCTTAATGCAAGTATTTAAGTTTATGAATAAGCATTTCTGCTGTGAATTATCTTTAATTTTACCGACTTAATTTACATATAAATGAACAAAAATCTACGGATCGTTTTTATGGGTACGCCCGATTTTGCTGTTGAATCACTAAAAATTTTGGTTAAAAGCAACTACAACATTGTTGGCGTTATTACTGCTCCCGACAAACCAGCGGGAAGAGGTCAGCAAATAAACAAATCGGCAGTTAAGGTTTATGCCGAAAAACAGGCAATTCCTCTACTCCAACCCAGTAATTTAAAAGATGAGCATTTTTTAAGCCAACTAAAAAAACTGAATGCCAACTTGCAAATTGTAGTTGCTTTTAGAATGTTGCCTGAAGCAGTATGGAATATGCCAGTTTTAGGCACATTTAATCTGCACGCTTCACTCCTCCCACAATATAGAGGTGCGGCTCCTATTAATTGGGCGATAATAAATGGCGAAAAAGAAACAGGAGTTACAACCTTTTTTCTGCAACACGAAATTGATACAGGAAACATTATTTTACAAGAAAAAGTGAGCATTAGTGAAAACGAAACAGCAGGAGAATTACACGATAAATTAATGCTGTTGGGAGCTAAATTAGTGCTAAAAACGGTTCAACAAATTGAGCATAATTCAATAAATCCACAACCTCAAAACACCAATCAATCGTTGAAATTAGCTTATAAAATTTTCAAACCCTTTTGCAAAATTGATTGGAACAAACCCATCAATGAAATTCATAATCACATTAGAGGTTTGAGTCCTTACCCAACTGCTTTTACTTTTTTAAAACATAAACAATCAAGTAAGGTAATTAGCTGCAAAGTATTCAAATCTAACTTAATAAATGAAAAACATAAGTTGAAAACAGGAACTATTGTTGCAACAAAAAATGAACTTAAAATAGCTGTTGATGAAGGCTTTATTTCTATTTTAGAATTACAACCCGAAGGTAAAAAAAGAATGAACGTAACCGATTTTTTAAATGGAACTTCCATCAATGACATCGAATTACAGTTAAATTAATCACAAAAATAAACTCATCCACTCGTTGCTCTCATTCGTTAAATATTATAGGCATTTAGAAAAGCATATTGTACAATTTATAGCTGCTGAATTTTTTCTACAACTTATCAATAGTGCTTTTATGGCAATTATGCTTATTTATATGGAAAAAGTAGGCTTTAAAGACCATGAAAGTGCATCCTTTGTTTCTTTTCGGTTTTTAGGCGTGTTGTTGTTTGCTTTTCCGTTAGGTTTATTCATAAAAGGACGAAAACTAAAACCTATATTTTATTTTTCATCTATTGCCACTCCTACACTAGCTTTGATTATTATTTATGCCATTTCTATTCAGCAAAGAGAGTTGCTTTATGTGAGTTTGTTTTTATGGGGAACAAGTTTTATAGGAATTCAAATTTCTGCAATTCCTTATATTTTGAGAAATGCAAAAAAACAGACGCATACCGAAGCCATCACATTAAGCTATTCAACTTGGAGTTTGGCTAATATTTTTAGCGGTGTAATTATTTATAGTTTAAAAAATATGAATCCTGAATTGTTTGATGAAAAACTGATTTTGCAAATTATTTGCTCTATCGGATTTATTGGTACTTTCTTCATTTTTAGTATTAAACATACCGAACACCTTCCTGCTTTAACTAAAAAAAGAACTAATTTAAAGGAATTTGATTGGATAATCATTTTTAAAGCGTTAATTCCGACCATGATAATTGCTGTGGGTGCTGGATTAACGATTCCTTTTGTTGGTTTATTCTTTTATAAAATACACGGCTTAGATTCCGATCAATTTGCAATTATAAGTGCTTTTGCAACGCTCATAGTTTTTAGTATGGTACTTTATGTTCCTATAATTAAAAATAAATTAGGTTATAAATTAGCTGTTCCTTTAACGCAAACCATTGCTATAGTTGCTCTTATTGTATTGGCTTTTACTGAAATTATGCCTTTTAAATGGGCTGTTTATATTGCCGTTGTTGCTTATATTATTCGTCAACCATTAATGAATATGGCTGGACCTATGACTTCAGATATTGTAATGAAATATGTGGGAGAACGCAATCAAGAAATGATGAGTGCATTAACATCGGCAGTTTGGTCGGGAAGTTGGTTTATTAGTTCTGTTATTTTTCAGATATTACGACAACTAGGACTACAATATGTTTATGTTTTCTTAATTACCGCAGCTCTTTATTTTCTTGGTGTGTTGATGTATTATTTACTTATTTTAGATTACGAGAAAAAAATAAAAAAAGGAATAATTGGAAAATAACCTAATTATTATTACTTTAGCGTTGTTAATAACAACCTGATTACGAAAAGAATACTAACATATTGTTTTTTACTATTTTTCATTTTTTTTGTTGCATGCAATAAGAAGGCAAATAAAATTGAACCAGAGCCTATTTTTCTTCCCACTACTACACCTTCTGTTTTCTCGCAAGTATTCACAACCTCTAATAGCAGTTTGCCTAATAATTTCATAAATGATATTGAAATTGTTGGGTCAATAAAAAAAATAGCAACAAACAACGGACTTGCTCTTTTTGATGGAACAAATTGGACTATTTTAAACACTTCTAATTCAAGTTTACCCAGCAATATTGTTCACTTTGTGAAAACAAATGGATTGACAACATGGATTGCAACAGACAATGGTTTAGTTAGCTATGATGGTGTTTCAATGATTATTTATAAAAGTCAGAACTCACCTTTGCCCAGCAATCGTATTAGGAGTATAGAGTTTGACAATGCAGGCAAAATTTGGATAGGTACTTTCAGTGGTGGCGGTTTAGTTGGTTTTGATGGTGTAAACTGGGAAGTTTTTACTCCTGCTAATTCTGATTTACCTAATAATTCGGTTTCAGTAATTAAAAAAGATATTAATGGGAAATTATGGTTGGGAACTGCTTCTGGTTTTTCTGTTTTTGATGGAGTTACTTTTATAAATTTTAATCCTACAAACTCTTCACTTCCAAGCCCTAGTGTTTTTTCAATCACACACGATGCTAACAATGTTACTTGGATAGGTACAAATGGAGGTTTAACTCGTTTTGATGGTGTGAATTGGCAAAACTTTACCATGCAAAATTCAGGACTCCCTTTAAATCTTGTTCGCAGTATCACTTTAAAAACCACCAATGAAATCTACATTGGAATGGCTGGGCAAGGATTAGCTCTTTTCAATTATTCCAATAACAATTGGACGCATTTAAACAGCAATAATTCTAACCTTCCTAATAATTTTATCACTGATGTTTCAATTGCAATAGATAATGTTGTTTGGATTGCAACTGAGAATGGTATTGCACTAAAAGAATAGAATCTGAATTTTAGAATAATAATCGACTCCGTTTAAAATTAAAAGGTCTGTTTAATCGATTGGTTAAGTTTGTCTAGTATTTTTTTAGTTGTTTCGCAAGTATATGTTTTTGACCGATACATTTCAACCCATTTTATTCCTGCTATTGAATTTGTTAAAAAAAGTTCATCTGCTTGAAGCAACATGCTTCCTGTTATCATTCCTTCTATAACATTAATGTTCATTTCGTTAGCAATTTCTATAATTTGACCTCTTGTAATCCCTTCAGTACATCCCTCTTCAATGGCAGGTGTATAAAGTGTGTTGTTCTTGTATAAAAACACATTGGAACTTATTGCCTCTACAATTCTATTGTGCTGATTAACCATTAAACAATCATCTAATTGATGTTCTGTTTTATAAATACCAGTAATGATGTTTGGTATTTTGTTGGTAGTTTTTATTTGAGATAAGGGTGTGTTAAATAATATTATTCCATTATAGATATCTATTTTCAATCCTTTTGTATTAAGTTCAAACAGATTATTAGAAATTGAAGTGGCCTCAATAACAAAGGATTTTGTATCATTTTTAGGTGTATATAACCCCTCTCCTACTCTAAAAACAGTAATTCTAACCCTTCCTCCTTTTTTGATATTATTTTTATCAATAAGATGAATAATTTGTTCTTTTAGTTTTTCAAATGTCATTGGAATGCTTTTCATTCTCAAAATGTCCATTCCTTTTTTTAATCTTTCGAAATGATTATCAAGAAAAACAGGTTTTCCATTTATTACTCTAATTGTTTCAAAAACAGCATCTCCATATTTGAATGCTCTATTGTTTATGGAGAAAATTTTTTCATCTTCTTCATAAAGAAAACCATCTAAATTAATATATCTTTTTGAACTCAAATTAAGTTGTTTTTTAATTGCATAAGGTTGGAATTAGACTCGATTTTTATTCCTTTCATTCCTACATTTTTTGCAGCTTCAACATCCCTTTCACTATCTCCAATAAAAAAAGAAAGCGATTTATCAATAGAAAATCGTGCAATGGACTTTTCTAATAGCTGTGATTTTGGTTTTCTGCAAATGCAATTTTCATTTTCGGAGTGGTGAGGACAATAATAAATTGATAAAATATCTATTCCAACTTGTTTAAATTTAGTTAACATAAACTCGTGTACGATATTTACGTCCTTATGGTTATAAATTTTTTTGGAAATTCCACCTTGGTTTGTAATTACAACAAATTCATACCCTTTATTTTGGGCTATTTTTAAAAAATCAAAAACACCTTCATTTATTTCAAAATCAGTTATTTTAAAGGTATATTCTCCTCTTTCTTTATTAATAACTCCATCTCTGTCTAAAAAAATTACTTTACGCATGAGTTTAGTTTATGAGGTTAAAAATTTAGTGCATTCATTAATTGAGCAACAAAATTCATAAAAGCTCCAGGAACAAAAATAAGTGTAAATAAAAAGCCAAAAACTGCTCCCCAAGTATGAGCATCATGAGCCACATTATCGTTGCTTCTTTTATCCATATAAATTTCATAGGCTAAATAAAGAACTCCAAACAACAAAGGATTAATAGTAAAAGGAAGAAAGATAATACCTATTCCACCTGTAAAAGGCATGAATGCAATAGCGGCAAACAACACTGCTGAAACAGCTCCAGAGGCTCCAACAGCATTATAGGAATAATTATCTTTGTGCCTAACCAAGGAAGGCAATGAAGCTACTGCTATTCCTCCAATATAAATAAACAAATAATAAGCAATGCCTAAAGCACCTAATTCATTGATTAAAATGGATTCTACTATATTTCCAAAGCTATACAGTACATACATATTAAAAATCAGGTGAAAAATATTATGTTTATCATGTATAAAAGCATGCGTGAACAAGCGATACCATTCTTTGTTATGGATTACTTGATAGGGATTAAACAATAATTTTTGATAAAGTTCAGGCTTGTTATTTGCTGTAAAAGAAATAATTGCGGTAATAATTATAATTAAAATAGTTATGCTCATGTAATATATTTTCTGATTGGTGTAACTTGTAATTTGTTTACAAGTTTATTCGCAAAGACAATCAAGTTTAATTCCTTCAAATGAAATATTTACAATTGTTGCAATGTCTTCTTTTTCTTCTGCGGTAGATAATCGTCTTGGTTCGCATGTTTCTATTAAAAGAGTAATCATTCTTCCATCAGCTAATTTTCCTTCTATTTGGTATTCAGGACAAGGTTCTCTTGTTGTGGAACTTTCTGAAAAATTTACTTTAGCACGTTGAAAAAAAGTTTTATCTAAATCTGAAATAGTTATATTGTTACATTCAAGCACGCAAGCTATATGTTTATTTATAATTTTAAGCTCTGTATCTTCAATAAATTCTAATACCCTTCCTTCGGGAAGCCATGAGGAGCGAGCATCATCGCCAGAATAGAAGATTGCCCAAACCATTACACAGCCAAGTCCAAAACCTATGAGGTAAAATTTTAATCTATTTATAAACTTGTCCATGTTTTTTTAATTGAAATAACACATTTTTCTCCCGTAATCCCGATAGTTCCTATAGCTATCGGAATCGGGACACTGATTATTGCAGAATTTTCAACCTCTAAATCTCTACCTACATTGCCATTAACAACAAGTTAATGTCTTTGTAAGGCAAGTTAAAAGTCTCTGCTAAGTATTTATTGGTTAGTATTCCTTTATAGATATATACGCCATTTTGAATTCCCACATACGATTTAATCATAGATTCAATTCCACCAAATTCACCTGTATCTATAATTGTTGGTGCTATAACATTGCTCAGAGCATAAGAAGCCGTTCTTGCAACTCTAGATGCTATGTTTGGAACACAATAATGAATTACTCCATGTTTTGTGAAAACAGGTGCTTGGTGACTTGTTAATTCAGAAGTTTCTACACATCCTCCTTTATCTATACTAACATCTACAATAACTGAAAGGTTTTTCATTTTTTCTACCATTTCTTCGGTAACAATAATTGGTGCTCTGCCAATCTTGCTACTTATTGCTCCAATAACCACATCGGCAGATTTCAATGATTTCATCAATACTTTTGGTTGGAGTATTGATGTTTGTAAGCGTTGTCCGATAACATCCTGAACTCTTCTCAATTTATGAATGTTGTTATCGAAAATTTTTACAGATGCACCTAACCCAATAGCTGCACGGGCAGCATATTCGCCTACGGTTCCTGCTCCTAAAATAACTACTTCTGTGGGTGATATACCTGAAATCCCTCCAAACATTTGCCCTTGTCCTTTTCGTTCGCTATTTAAATATTCTGCAGCAATTAAAATAGCTGTATTTCCTGCAATTTCACTCATAGCAGTTACAATGGGTAAAACACCATCGGAATCTTTTATAAAATCAAAAGCTATGGCAGTTATTTTTTTTGAAATTAACTTTTTTATGAAATCTTTCGGTTGAATAGGTAGTTGCAAAGCAGATATAAGCAATTGACCGTGTTGCATCATGTCTAGTTCATCTATTGTTGGAGGCTCAACTTTTAGTATCATTGTTGCCTTATATACCTCTTCAGTTCCATAAACAATTTGAGCTCCTGCTTCACTATAATCTCTATCACTAAAACTACAACCTTCTCCAGCTCCTGTTTCAATGATTACTTCATGTCCATTATTAACTAATAAAGCAACAGCATCAGGAACCAACGTAATTCGTTTTTCTTGCATAGAAGTCTCTTTGGGTATTCCTATTTGCAAATTACTTTTCTTTCTAGCTATTTCAAGTGTTTCTTCTTGAGGCATAAAGCCATGAGCTAAGGATTTGAGTAAGTCATCTGATGTGGGCATATCTTTTGATATTAAATGAGTTTGGAAAAACTATTAATTGCTACAAATTTATAAAATACAATTTACTCTTCTATGGTTATTTTGCGTTTATTATTTCTAAGTGATTTTATTTTGATTTTTAAACAGTTATTTGGCAACAAACCAACTATCTTTTCTGGCCATTCAATGAAACAAAGATTTCCACTATATAAATAATCTTCTAATCCAATATCATAGGCTTCTAGTTCGTTTTCTATTCTATAAAAATCGAAATGATATATTTTTTTATTGTCATGTGTTAGGTATTCATTAACAATCGAAAATGTAGGACTTTGAATGGTGTCCACCACTTTTAATTGGTGGCACAATTGTTTAATTAGCGTTGTTTTACCTACTCCCATTTCTGCATAAAACGCAATGACTTTATGTTTTCCTATTGCTTCTAGTAATTGCTGAGCTATTTCAGGAAGTTCTTCTAATGTAAAAGCATTAAGTTTAATTTCAGAAACTTGTTTCATATTTAACTATATAATTTTTTTATTTTTCCAAAATTAAGACATTATTCAACTCAAAATATCTTTTTAAATCTACATTCAAAAAGTGTGTGGAATCGGTTGTTATTTCTGCTGAAGGCAGATAACCTGATGCTGGTAATGGCTGCAAATAAACAGGGTTTTGATGCTTGATGGTTGTTTTAATTTTTTCTAATTTTTCCATACGATTATCGTAAGCAGTTGCATAATTTTTATGAATTTGAAATGTAGCCACAACAAACACCATCACCCCTATTGTGTTTGTTGCTAAAATAACTTTTTTAAGCCTTTCTGAAATATGAATTTTACTTCCTAATAATACTAAATACCTGATTAGCAATATTACTATTAGAACTGAAGAAACTGTGGTTATTCTTTCTGGCGATAAAGCACCTAAAGGAATTACTGCAATTAAATGATTAATAAAAACAACAATGCCAATTATTATGCATGCATATAAGAGTTCTTTTATAGGTTGGAAATTATTTTTATTGGTTTTGATAATGGTTGAGAATAAAAAAGGTATTCCTAAAAATAGAGCTGGTAAAAATGTTTTATGAAATTGAAAAAATAAGGTTTTTACAGTTGCATAACCTGTGTAAAGAATAATATTTTGCCAACTAAGGTCGGGTGTTATGTTATCTCTTAATTTAGTTCCTTCACTAAAATAAATTATCAAAAAGCCAATTGATAATAATGTAATTGCAATTATAAATGGCAATGAAGCTCTAAAGGTTGGCTTTTCTTTCAATACAATACCAATTAAAAACAGAACAACAATAATTGTCATAGTTTCATTAGAGCCTCCTATTAAAATTGATGAAACTATGAGTAACAAATAATCCCAACTGTTTTTTTCTTTCTTAAAAAACACACTTAGTAATAATAATAGTGCGATGGTACTATAAAAATAAACAACAGAACCTGTAAACCAAAACCAGCTATCATTCGGTGAAAGCGTGCAAAAAAATAAAATAGACATTAAAATTAGTGCATAAAAAAACAAATTTTTGGTTTCTACCGAAAAGTAATGAACTGCATTTTTTAACAATCTAAAAATGGCTAACAACAACAATCCAAACGAAACTAAATTATAGCTTAATAAAAAGTAAGAATAATGATTCAGAGGAATTAAATATGCTAGTAAAAAATTAGAAGAAAATCTTCCGTGCCAACCAAATTGAAGGTTATGGAAAATATCAAAAGAATTTTTGGTTTTAATTTCTGAAAGAAAATAAAAATCATCAGCCGCAAAACGGTTAAAATAAGCTATTGAGACAAAAAAGAATAGCCAAAAAAGTGTTTGAATATAGAAATAAGGACGTAAGGAGAATGTCATAAAATATGTATCATAATTAGAGTTTGTCCATAATGTTCGATATCTTCCCCGAAAAACAGCCTGTCCCGACTTTTCGGGAGGGCAGGCTGTTTTTCTCGACTTTAAAGATAGGCATTAATTAGTTATTAGGTTCGTTTCTATAAATTCAACCATAGCATTATGTTGATTGGGATGAAACCATTTATAATCTTCCGAACGCTCAAACCAAGCAATTTGCCTTTTTGCATACCTGCGGGTATTCACTTTAATTTTTTCTACAGCTATCTCTAAGGTTGTTTTGTGTTCCATGTAATCAAACAGTTCTTTGTAGCCAACCGTATTCAGCGCATTTTTTTCTTTAAAGGAAATAACACTTTCAACTTCAGCCAACAAACCCATTTCCATCATTATTTCAACACGCTTATTGATACGTTCATTCAGTTCTTCCTTCGGACGATTAAGTGCAATTTTAATTATTCTAAAATTTCTTGATTGCTTCACCCCTTTTCTTAGTTTGGAATAAGGTTGTTTCGCTAGCATACAAACTTCAATTGCTCTGATAACTCGTTTGACATTATATAGGTCGATTTCATTATAAAAATCAGGATCGAGTTGTTTCAATTTTTCTTGCAACAAACCAATGCCATATTTTTGGTGTATTTGGTTTAATTCTGCTCTTATTTCTGCATTTCCTTCAGGTAAATCTGCATCAAAACCATTACATATCGCATCGAGATACAACCCAGAACCTCCTGTTAAAATAACAATAGGATGTGTTTGAAATAAATTATCTAAAAGCGGTATAACTTCTTGCTCATAATCATTTACATTAAAATCTTGATGAATGGAATGTGAATCAACAAAATGATGTTTCACTCCTTGCATTTCTTCAACTGAAGGTTTTGCTGTTCCAATGCTCAACTCTTTGTAAAATTGCCTAGAATCGGCTGAAATAATTTCTGTATTAAAGTGCTGAGCAAGTTGAACGGATAAAGAAGTTTTTCCTACTGCTGTTGGTCCTGCTATTACAAGTAAGGTTGCTTGCATTATTGATAATCATCAAAATCATCAAATCCATCAAAAATATCATCTTTATAAAGTTCTTCATCTTCAAAATCATCATCTAACTCTTCTATAAGGAGTATTTCATTCATTATATCTTCATCGGAAAGCACATTGTTTTTAGAGTTTTGTTTTGGAGCTTTGCCTTCGCTGTGAACTAATTTTGGAAAATCGCCTTTCTTTTCTTTTACCGAAATTTCGAGTAATTCAATAAAGAAATTCCACATATTTAAAAAATCGTAAGTATATAACAAATGGCAACCTACACAGTTAATTCCTTCTTTTATAGTGGTTTGATTCATTATTAGCTTCTCTTCATCGCCTTCAGAAATCCCCATATCAAACAAAGAGATTTCTTGTCCTTTGTTCCAATCAAAATCGCTTAAATAAAAAGATGCCATTTGAGAATTATCAAAACCAAATGAAGTTAGAATACAATTATGAAAATCTTCAAAATTTTGATGGCTGTTTATTTCGATGTCACGAAAAACATTTTTTTCTCCTTCTATTAATACTCTAAATTTGTATGTACTCATTTTTTTTAGTTTGGTGTTAGTTAGTAGTTAGGTGTTAGTAGTTAGGTATTAGTAGTTTAAGAGTCGTTAACTTACCCCTAACTACTAACTACTAACACCTTATTACTAATCCCTTATTTTCAATTTAACTTCTTTTCCTTTCTTTAGCATAAATTGATAAGCTGCTTCATACGAGTTTTCAATATCGCCTTCTAAAATTGCTTCTCTAATTGCATCTTTAATAATTCCTATTTCTCGGCAAGGTTTTAAGTTAAAGGTTTTCATAATTAGCTCACCTGAAATTGGAGGTTGCCAGTTTCTGAGTTGGTCTTTTTCTTCTACTTCTTTTAGTTTTTGTTTAACCATTTCAAAGTTAGCCAAATATTTTTTAACTTTTTCAGGATTTTTGGAAGTAATATCTGCACTACAAAGCGTCATTAAATCATCAATATCTTCTCCTGCTTCAAAAAGTAGCCGCCTAACCGCACTATCACTCACGGTTTCCTTAACTAAAGCTATTGGTCTAAGATGAAGAAGCACTAATTTCTGCACATATTTCATTTTGTTGTCCAAAGGAAGTTTTAGATTTTTGAATATTGCTGGAACCATTCTTGCTCCTTTGTCTTCATGTCCATGAAAAGTCCAACCAGCATCTTTGTCAAACCGTTTTGTTGCTGGTTTTGCTATGTCGTGCAAAATTGCAGCCCAAC
>PCUH01000238.1:0-2408 GCA_002770955.1 Flavobacteriales bacterium CG18_big_fil_WC_8_21_14_2_50_32_9
TGGAGATACAAGAGGAGTTTGTCCAAAAGAGGAAAAAAAGATAACGATATGTTTAAACAATAAAAACCTAACCATAAATGAATCGCAATGGTTCAGTTATCAATCGCAAGGAGCAACTTTAGGAGTTTGTCCAAAAGAGGAAAAAAAGATAACGATATGCTTAGATAATAAAAACCTAACCATAAATGAATCGCAATGGCTCAGTTATCAATCGCAAGGAGCAACCTTAGGAGTTTGTCCAAAAGAGGAAAAAAAGATAACGATATGCCATTATCCACCAGGAAACACGGGTAATCCACAAACGATAGAGATACCAGTAAATGCATGGCCAGCCCATCAGGCACATGGTGATGTTCAAGGCCCTTGTCCACAGATAACAACTCCTCCTGACACAACTGGAACTGGTAACTCAGGAAATGGCAACAAAAAAATAACGATATGTCATTATCCTCCTGGAAACACAGGCAATCCTCAAACTATCGAAATAGCTCAATCCGCATGGGCAGCACATCAAGCACATGGGGATACTTTGGGAGAATGTGGAAGTTCAAATAAAAATAAAGGAGAAATTAAAAAAGGCATACTGAAACCTTAAAAAATAATTATAATGAAATTAGATAAAACATATTGGAATAATCGATATAAAGAAAATGAAATAGGGTGGGATATAGGAACGATTTCACCACCACTTAAAGCGTATTTTAATCAACTCGCTAATAAGGAATTAAAAATTATTATTCCAGGTTGTGGAAATGCTTATGAAGCAGAGTATTTAGTCGAAAATGGATTTAAAAATGTTTTTTTAGTGGATGTATCTCCTTTAGCGTTGGAAAGTTTTAGTCAAAGAGTACCTCATTTTCCCAAAGAAAATTTAATTTGTGATGATTTTTTTAATCACTCCGAAACGTATGATTTAATGGTGGAACAAACCTTTTTTTGTGCTTTAGATCCAAGTTTGAGAGCAAAATACGCTCAACACACAGCCGAAATATTAAAACCAAATGGTAAGTTAGTAGGCTTGTTGTTTGATGCTATTTTAAATATAGATCATCCGCCATTTGGAGGAAATAAAGCAGAATATTTAACGTATTTCACGCCATTTTTTGAAGTGGCTATTATGGAAACATCAACGAATTCCATACCGCCTAGAGCAGGAAGGGAACTATTTATAAAAATGACAAAAAAATAATCTGATGTTTAAAGATTTAATTGTTGTTGAGTTAGCAAGTGTTTTGGCAGGACCAGATGTAGGGATGTTTTTTGCCGAAATGGGAGCAAGGGTGATTAAGATAGAAAACAAAAATACCAACGGAGATGTAACCCGACAATGGAGAACAGTTTTAGAAAAGAGTAATAAAGAAAACATTTCTGCTTATTTTTCAGCAGTAAATTGGAATAAAGAACATCTGTTTTTAGACTTAAAACAAGCCAACGATAAAAAACAAGTTGCCGACTTACTGAAAGATGCAGCCATTGTAATTGCTAACTTTAAGTCTGGAGATGCTAAAAAGTTTTCCTTAGATTATACTTCCATTAAACAAATCAATCCTGCCATTATTTATGGAGAAATAAATGGTTATGGAGAAGAGGACAACAGAGTAGCGTATGATGTTGTGCTGCAAGCCGAATCAGGTTTTATGGCTATGAATGGCACAGCAAGTTCAGGTCCTTTAAAAATGCCTGTAGCCCTAATAGATGTATTGGCTGCCCACCAATTAAAAGAAGGAATTTTAGTAGCATTACTCAACAAAACACAAAGCGGTAAAGGAGCTTATGTTCAAGTTTCTTTGTATGATGCAGCGTTATCATCCTTAAAAAACCAAGCAACTAACTGGTTGATGAACAACGAAAATTCAAAGTTGTTAGGTTCTTTACATCCTAATATTGCTCCTTACGGAGAAACCTACCAAACGAGAGATGGCAAATGGATAGTATTGGCAATTGGCACGGACAAACAATTTAAAAGTATGTTGATTAGTATTGGAGCAACAGCATTAATTAACGATGAAAGGTTCTTGAGCAACTTTAAAAGAGTAGCGAATAGAAGTGTGTTGGATTTATTATTAAAAAACTATTTTAATCAAATTTCTCTATCTTTTTTTCAGGATAAATTTCATAAAGCCAACATTCCCTTTGGTGTAATTAAAGATATTAAGACTGTTTTTGAAGATGAGAAAGCCAACGCATTAATTTTGGAAGAAAAAGTAGGAAGCATCAACACCAAAAGAATTAAAACGACTGTTTTTAGGATAATGGAAGGGTAAAAAAAGGATATTCCTGAAGTTTTTTCAAGTCCAAATATAATAATGAAAATGAAAAACTATCATCACGATAAGTCCATAATAGCCCGGTTTCTCCGATGTATCGGAGCAGGCAGTTCAACACAGGTTTATCTCTCTAAGTTTTTA
>PCUH01000238.1:2525-4179 GCA_002770955.1 Flavobacteriales bacterium CG18_big_fil_WC_8_21_14_2_50_32_9
CAAATTTGTCATTTCCCTAACATTTCCTTTAAGATGGGTAATTAGTTGTTTTTTGCAGAATACACAACCTGTCCGCATTGTAGGATCAGGTCCATATGGACGAGCATCAGTTCTGTAAGTTTTATTTTCGAGGCAATTGTTTTCTGTTAGTAATTTGTCTGCACAAAATTTCTTTCGGCAATATTTGAAGTTCTTTGCATTAAGCAAGTCTGCAAATAATGAAGCTTTCGTATAGGTAATAGAATCTGGAAGAGAATAATATGGATAAATTAAAAAATGTTGATTTGCTTGAATGCCATTATATTGTCCAGAAAAATATTTGTCAATTGTAAATACTGAGTCTTTTGGAGGATTTGGTCTGTATGGGATAATCTTTTTTTTAATTAATAAAGATTCCATAACTCTATCTGAGCGCCACTTTGAAAATGCTATTGCTTGGTCGTATGAAACACCAACTACAGGAAAGTCACGATATGCTGGATGTCCTAGATAAAAGGTGTCAAGTGAGGCATAGCCAACATTTAACTTGCTCCACTCATTGGTGTCAGGCAGGATACTAATATAATCACTTGAATTTGCTCCGAATGTTTTTTTTGTCCAGAACATAAATTCTAAGTAAGAAATATTTGTGATTTCAGTTTTGTCAAAAAATAAATTGTCAGCAATTTTAATTGTTCCTGGTGGAGTTGGTGCGTTATAAATTGTCAAGTCAGCCGGTAATTTTGTTGTCTTACAGGCTAATAGTAATGTCAATATTGTCAGTATGATAGTCTTTGTCATAATTACAGCTAACGGTCAAGTATAAGCGTAGTGCGGGTTTTAGAGCGATTCACTGTCCGCCTACCGTAAAGTTTATTAGAAGCAAATATGCTCATTTTTAGCCGTTCAGCCCGCATTACGCTTATACAATGTTGTGGTGTCGTTATTTATTTTTCTTACAAAATTTCCACCAATCCTTGCTTTCAGATTGATTTTGTTCAGCTTTATTTTTTTCCCATGTCGGACTTGTATCTTCTTCAAACCATTCTCCGTTATCGCCTTTAATCCATTTTTTATCAATTCCATCAAGAGTTATTTCTGTTCCTTGTCCGTTGTTCAAATACTCGACTAACTCTTCTGCAAACCAAAATGATTCACTTAAATCTTCAAAATATACATTAATCGCAAAATCTTCTTTTAGATTTCCAACAATTTCAAAGTCCATCATTGAAGGAGTTGTGTGTCCATATACTTCTCCTTCTTTATCTGCAAGTCCCTTTTCTTCCGTTTCTGGTGTTCTTCTTATTCGAACTTTATTTCCAAAAGTGTCAAACATTATTCTCGTTTTAAGTTAATCTGCCGAGGGATACTCAGAGAAGTAAAGATCCATTTTAATTCGTCCCATTATTTCCATTGATTTTGAGTTCAAAACGCCACCACCACCTGATGCATCTTTTCTTATGTCAAAACCTATGTCGGCAACATATTTATTTGGTTCTAAATCCTTCCCTTTTTTGTCCAACCAAGTTTCAAGTGCGTCTATTTGAGTTGGCAAATCCCATATTTCTTCGCATAGCCAATCAACTTTTTCAAATGTCTCTTGGATGTAAATGTTTATTGGCATACTTCGTTCTTTTTTAATGCACCACAACGTCAGTTCGTCTAAAAACCATCA
>PCUH01000238.1:4195-4337 GCA_002770955.1 Flavobacteriales bacterium CG18_big_fil_WC_8_21_14_2_50_32_9
AGTAAAAAAACGGAAGCAAACGAATCGATATGCAGAGTATTAGGAAAAAGTTTATTGAAAACAGTACCAAAAATTAACTGCGTTAAAAGTGCTAAAACAACGAGGATATATAGGCTTATTAGAACTCCACTTACAACTAACT
>PCUH01000256.1:0-1031 GCA_002770955.1 Flavobacteriales bacterium CG18_big_fil_WC_8_21_14_2_50_32_9
TAAAAGACAATAGTATTTTTTTTAATTTTTAGTAACAAAAATTATATGGGGAGATTTGGAGAAATTTTTAATTTACAGAAATATGTTCTTTTATTTTTTCAGTTAAATGTTTAAGAGATTCTTTCTCAAATGAAGTAAGTTTTTTAATGATTAAGGATCTGTGAACTGTAAATATTTCATTAGTCCTCACTTCACTTTTGAATCTTAATTTTATTTCAGTATCAGTAGCTTTTATTGAGAATGTAAATTGATCATTACGAATTACTGATGTAATCTTTGAAACAATAAAATTTTGTTTATTAATAGCATCTTTAGAAATAATTACAACAGGTCTTTTCTTAGTATTTGATAAGTCCGTATAAGGATAAGGAATTAAAACGATATCGCCTTGATTGAACTTTACCATAGCAAAAAAAATTAATAATTATCCCAATGTTGGTCTTCTTTACTGTTCCAATCTTCTGATAATACAGACATAGACATCTCATAAAAGCTATGAATTTTAGCTATATCTTGTAAATTATCGTGAAGCAAATCAATAGTATCAAAAAATTCAATAGCGGCACTTTTGAAATCTTGGAACTCTTTATCTTTAATCGAACTTAACATTTCCTTAGATTTATATAAAACAGGAATAATTTGATTTAAAGATTTAAGTTCTTTTTCTGCTTGTTTTGGTGTTAAGTCTTTAATGTAAAATAGAGAGCCTCTTAACTTAATTGTTGCATCTTGAATTTTTGGTATCGCATACTTCTCATACTTATCCCAAATCGATTCTGCAAAATTGAAAGATGAAAGGACACTAAAAGTGTCTAAAATATTAGTTGAATATGTTAGATGATGTACCATAATGCAAATTTACGTATAATTACATAAAAAAGTTATTTTAATTCATGGAGTTGTTAAGCAAAGAAGCTGCACCATAAAGCAAATGAGCATTTTTATTACTGAACTCCCAGTAATTCCACATCAAAGATGAGGGTTTCATTAGGCCCTATAATTCCACCAGCTCCATTGGCTCCGTAAGCCAA
>PCUH01000256.1:1426-11332 GCA_002770955.1 Flavobacteriales bacterium CG18_big_fil_WC_8_21_14_2_50_32_9
AACCTTTAATTACTTGACCTACACCTAATTTAAAACCAAATGGCTGACCTCTTTTCACAGAGCTATCAAAAACAGTGTCATTAGTTAGTTTACCTGTATAATGAACTTGCACATTATCTCCAACTTTGGCTCTTTCACCATTGCCTTCATGCGTAATTACATATTTTAATCCTGATTCTGTTGTAAATTCTTTTCCCACGATACTAACTTTTTTTTTGTCTTTTTTAACTACTTCCTTTTTGGAAGATTTTTTTTCTTTTTCTTGAGCAAAAACTGCTGTGCTTAGTGTTAAAGCTATTAATAGAATACTTATAGAGTTTAATGTTGGTGATTTCATATTTGTTAGATATAGTTTATAAAGTCTATTCTTTTTTTAACCACAGAGTTGCACTGAGTTTTAAATTAATATTAATTACAGATTAGATACATCACTTCATTTTCCTATTCCTCATGCTTCAGAATGAAAAATTTTGTTCAGTATGACATTAATTCGTCATTCGTAAATCGTAAATCAAAAATCTCTAAATTAGTTATTTACCTGAATCAAATGCACCTCAAAAATCAACGGCATAAAAGGTTTAATTGGACCCTGACCGCCTTGTGGTGCATTAGCTCCGTAGGCTAATTCTTGAGGAAGAATTAACATGTATTTCGCTCCTTCTTTCATTAGCTGTAATCCTTCTGTCCAACCTGGAATAACTTGATTCAAAGCAAATTCTATTGGTTCTCCTCTTTCAACAGAACTATCAAACACAGTTCCGTCAGGAGTTGTTCCGTGATAATGCACTTTCACAGTTGAAGTGGCTGTAGGTTGTTTTCCTGTTCCTTCTTCAATCACAATATATTGCAACCCACTTGGTGTTACTTTTACATTTGGATTTTTTTTGTTGTCCTCTAAAAATTTTTGTCCATCTATTTTTATTTGCTCATATTTTTTCATTTCTTCTGCTTGAGCAGCTTCTTGTTTTTTCTGAAAATATGGACGAATAACATCTGGTGTTTGCTCTTGAGTCAACACATAATTGGTATCCTCAATAGCTGCTCGCAAGCCTTCTATTAAAGCTTCGAAATGCACTTCACTAAATTCATTTTTAATACTTGCTCCCATATTTAGTCCAACACTATAGCTTACGGAATCAATTTGGTTTTTTAATTCAACTTTTTCAACTTGATTTTTAGATTTTTTCTTGCTTTTTTTCTCTTTTTTTTGAGCAAAAGTAGCCGTACTTAATGTTAAGGCTATTAAAAGAACACTTATAGTTTTAAATTGTGATGATTTCATATTCTTATTTATTACAGATTGCAGATTTCTCACGCAGATTTAAAAGATTAACGCAGATTTTTTTCATTCACAAATTCACACATTCACACATTTCCACATTTTCAAATTAATTAATTATTTATTTTAATTAATTCTACTTCAAAAACTAAGGGCATAAAAGGTTTAATTGGCCCTTGACCACCTTGAGGTGCATTTGCTCCGTAAGCCAATTCTTGAGGAATGAAAAACTTATATTTAGCTCCTTCTTTCATTAATTGAACTCCTTCTGTCCAACCAGGAATAACACCATTTAAAGGAAATTCTATCGGCTCACCTCTTTCTACTGAACTATCAAATACAGTACCGTCTGGTGTTGTTCCATGATAGTGTACTTTTACTACAGATTCAGCTGTTGGATTTTTTCCTTTTCCTTCTTTCATTACTATATATTGTAACCCACTTGCTGTTACTTTCACATCTGGATTTTGTTTGTTTTCTTCCAAAAATTTAATTCCTTCTTCTTTTACCGTACCAAATTGAGCTTCTTGTTGTTTTTGTTGCTCTTCCATTTGTTGTTGCTGTCTTTTCATTGAATAAGCTTGAAGAATTGCATCAACATCTTCAGTTGCAATTGATAAACTAAGAGAATCTTTTTGGTCTTTAAATCCTTGAAGATAGGCTTCCATATTAATTTCTGGAACATTTGTTTTTAATCCGTTTGCGGAATTAATTCCAATTGCATAACTCACAGAATCAATGTTGTTAGCAAGTGTAATTGATTTTGAAGAATTTGATTCATTGTTGCAAGCAAATAAGGTTGCTACTGCCACTGCTGATAAAGCGATTTTTTTCATAAATGTTTAATTGTTTTAAGTTAGTTTATTTTTACTATTTCTAATTCATACATTACTGGTGTTGCTGGTGGAATTCTTCCTGTTGAAGACCCTCCTGCCCCAAAAGCAAGATGCGAAGGTATGATAATTTTTGATTTTTCTCCAACTTTCATATCTTTTATTGCAATTTCTATTCCTCTAATAACTTGATTGGGCGTTCCAAATTCAAACTCTAAAAAGCCATTCTCAGGTGTTTCATCAAAAAGCACATTATTTAAAAAATAACCTTTGTATTTAATACGAATCAAGTCATCTTTCTTCATAGCTTTTCCTGTTCCTTCCTCTATAATCACTTTGTATATCCCTTTTTTCAAAATTGGTTTATCTGTTTGTAGCGTTTTCATATAGAAATTCAAATACTGATATTCAATTAAATCGTTGTCTAGCTGTTTAAGAAAATTATTTTTTTCTTCTTCATTGAAATAATGTAATACTTTCACATACATTATTAATTCCTTATTCGTTATTTCTGGCAACTTAATTCCCTCAATATTATGCTCAACTAGACTTGGGTGAATGTAAAATACAGCACTATCACCTTCTCTCAAATTTGAAAATACTTGCTCTAATAATTCATTTTCTGCCTTAAAAATTTGATGATAAAATCGATTATAAAGCATCGTTTTCCCATCATTTAACTGTATGGTTGCACTTATAAAATCTCCTTTTTCAGAAACACTTTCTTTATCATCAAAAGCGAGCAATTGCATAGACATTTTATCAGAAATAACTTTTCTTGTTTCTGATTTTGTGTTACAAGCAATCAAAAATAGTATGGCTATGCCTATTGAAAATAGTTTTTGCATTATGGATTATTTTACCTCAATAAGTTCAAGTGTATAAATGATGGTAGAGCGTACTGGGATTTTATTAAAATCGCCTGCCAAACCATGAGCTAAATAGGAAGGAATAATCACAATTGCTTTATCTCCTTTTTTAAGATAGGTAATTGCTTCGTGCAGGCCACTTTCCACATTGTCTTTTCCTACTTTAAATTCTTCTGGTCCTTTTTCTTTGGTTGAATAGCATTGTGTGCCATCTAATAATGTTACTTCATAAGAAATTACAGCAACTTGTCCTTCAACAGCTTTTTCTCCTTCTCCTTCTTTTATAAGTTGATAATGAAGTCCTGTACCCGTTTTTATTGGGTTTAACTTGTGTCTTTTTATATAACCATCAATTTGCTGCTGTTCTTTTTTAACTGCATTTATGTTTCTTTCAATCAACACTTCTTTTAATTGATTTGGATTAATGGGTTGATGTGTTTGTTCTTCTCCACAAGCCACTATGAGTATGAAAAGAGTTGAAAGTTTGATAGTGTTTGTGAAGTTCATAAAGTTTTTAAGAAATTTTAAATTTTAAATATTGAGTTTTAAATAATTTGTTACTAGCTCAGCTATTCATTATGCCACTGATTACACTAATTTTAACTTCGTTGAGCTCCCTTTGGTCGGTTCGCAGATTACATACACAGATTTCGTTTTTTATTTAAAAATCTGCGAAAAAAATCTGTGTGAACCTGCGTAATCTGTGGCAAAAAAAATATCTACCTGAGTAGTAACAATAATTTTTAAATCAGTGCATTTTCACATTTTTTTAGCCACGAATACACGAATTTTTTACATCAACATATTCACACATCAATACATCATCAATTTTTCTAATTTTTTTATTGTTTCATCCATAGTTAAGTCTGACTTCCCACCTGCAGCATAAAAATGTCCTCCTCCTTGAAAATGTGTTTTTGCAAATTCATTCACAAACACATCATCTTTAGAACGAAATGAAATACTAATGTCTTTTTCTTTTTCTGTTAATAATACTGAAAACTTAATTCCTTGTATGGATAATGGATAGTTTACTAAACCTTCAGTATCTCCTTTTTTAAAGTTAAATTGCTTTAACTCATCTTGAGATAAGGAAATATAAGCAAAGCCTTTTTCTGCAAATACTTTCATTTTGTTAGTAAGTGCAAAGCCCAAGAGTCGTAACCTATCCGTAGTATTATTATCAAAAACAGCCTGATGTATTTTTGCGTTATCTGCTCCAGAATCAATTAAATGTGCAATAATTTTATGTGTTTTAGCGGTGGTTGATGGATAGCGAAAAGAGCCTGTATCTGTCATTATTCCACAATAAAGACATTCAGCAACATTTTTAGTAATGTTTTTTGTTTCTTCTAATTTTTCTATAAATTCATAAACCAATTGAGCGGTTGAACAGCAATCTGTATCAACAAAATAATGGCTAGCAAAACCCTGTGTGTCTTGATGGTGATCTATCATTATTTTTATGGCAGAAGCATTTTTTATCGCTTCTGCCATATCTCCAACTCTTTCTAATGCATTATAATCTAAACTAAAAATCAAATCTGCGTCAGAGAATAATTTATCTGCTTGTTCTTTTTCTTTATCATAACAAATAACTTTATCTGCATCAGTCATCCAGTATAAAAAATATGGAAATGAGTCAGGAACAATTACCTCAACATCATTTTTTTTTATATTTTTTAAAAAATGAAAAAAAGCTAAAGAAGATCCTATGGCATCACCATCAGGATTTTTATGTGTTGTTATTACAATTTTTTTTGCTTTATCTATTAATTGTTTCATTTCTTCCATACTGCAAAAGTAAGTTTATGAAAAGAAAAAAACCTATCTAAATAAAATTTAGATAGGTTTTTTTATTAAAATTTATGAATTGAAATTAAAATCCTGTTCCTTTAAACCCTTGAATTGGTGTAAGCATGTGTTCAACTAGAATACCAACACATCCCATATCGGAAGATTTCATCAATTTGCTTTTGGTTGCACTTCCTGACGCACTACCAGGAATGCTAACTTCAAAAATTAATCTTCTTGTTGTTTCAACAGAAAATTCTAATTCAGTAGCAAAACCATCTTGACTGTTATCATACAATAGGGTTTTTTGTTTTTCAACAACAGTTATTGTTTCTTTATTAACTACCTCCACTTGATTACCTGTTGGAATATATGCACCCCATTCATCAACAGCTAATTCGCCATTTTCATCTTTTTGGTATTCATCTTCCATTGTTTTGGTTTCAATTACTTTCTCTACTTTAACTTTTTTAGTTTCATACACTTTAAAAGTAATTTGAGACCCCAAGGTTTGGTCAAAACATAGTGAAATTCTATAATCTTGTCCTTTATATACAATTACATTTAATTCGGATGTTTGTCCTTTGCTAAACAATGCACTTTTAGATTGTCCATTCAGTGTGTACATTCCATTATCAGATGGCGGACAATATTTTGTATGAAATGTGTTGCAATATTGAGCTGATGCTAAAATTGGTAGCACAATAGTTAAAAATGCAAGAAATATGTTTTTTAAATTTTTCATATGTATATTTTTATTGTTTTTTATATGTCATATAGAATCGCCATGTTAAATATTCATTGTTGTTGGTGAGTATTTTTGCTCATGGCTTATTTCATATGAAGGTATTTATTTTAAAACTTTGTAATTATATAATAATCTTTAATATAAAATTTACTTTACAATTTTTGCCCTTATTTCGTTTATTTTAGATTTAACTGTAGTAAATTGATCCTTGGTCATTACAACTGAAGAGCCGCCTCCTAAAACCATTTTTCCACCTTCATTTTTCTTTAAAGAAATACCTGAAGAAGTTGTGTTTTCTTCAGAAAGAGCATCAAATGTCTGTTCTAATTCTTTCAACCAAACCATTAGTTCTTTAACATTTTCATCTTCACCATATTTTTCTAAATAAAGCATCAAATTGTCTAAGGTAAGTTTTTGATCTGCTAAACGCTGTAAAGCATCACTATTTTTTTTATAATCAATTGAATTTGCAACAATATAAACGGTTTCTATCCATCCTGCTGATGCAATAATTCCTAATTTATTACCTTGCTCGTTTTCTTCTAAGTATTCAATTACAGAAAAATAAGAGTCGTTTGAATTAGCTAATAATTGTTCTGGCTTATCAAGGTTGTTTTTAATATTATTCATCAACTCTTCATTAAATGCACCTGAAATACCTATGCTTTCTGCTAATTTCTGTACAGTTGCAAAATATTTAATTGACTCATTAAATTCTTCATAAGATGCAGTGTAAGCTAAATCAGCTGAATAAACTCCAAAAATCAATGTTTGTTCCATTGGAGTTGAATATGTAGATGATTTCTGAGGAGAATTAATAAGGCTTTTGTTATAAGTTAACCCACTGTTTTTAATGAAACTAAACATTTCATCTGGTGCAGGAATTTGATAAAAACTTTCGTTTCTTTCTTTCACAACTTCTTCAACTTGCTCCACATTAACATCTTCTTGAGGTTTGTCATCCGAACAAGAAGTGTACATTAAATATGGGGAAACAGCCAATAATGTAACTACTAATATATTTCTTTTCTTCATTTTTTTGTGTTTAAGTTTTATGTCAATATTCTTACATTGCGACAAATGTATAAATAATTTTGTATAATTGGAATTAAAAAATAAGATTGATTTAATATAAATGATATTTATTTCAAAATTTCATCTAAATATGCTTGATATTTTGAAAATGTATTCAAATTATTATGAGATCCATTTTTTATTGTACATAAATCAATATGACTTCCCAATCGTTCTAATTGCTCTGCCATAAAATAAGGAACAGTTTCATCCTCAGTGCCGTGAATCAAGTGAATGGGTTCTTGAATCTCTGGCAACCATTTATTTGTTTTGAACTGATAATGCAACAAAATTGAATTGGGCAAATAAGGGTAATGATATTTAGAAACATCATAAAAATTAAAATAAGGTGTTTCTAGAATTATTTTTTTTGGTGCAATTTCATGTGCTAGTTTAACTGCTATTCCTGAACCCAAAGAAATTCCATAAAATATAATTTGATTACTTTTATACCCTTTCGATAAAAATTTATAAAGCAATAAAGCGTCTTTGTAAAGCATTTTTTCATTTTTTATTTTACCAGTACTTTTACCGAAACCACGATAATCATACATAAAAACATCATATCCTCTGCTTGTGAAGTCGATTGATTTCTGCCCCCAATGCTCCATACTTCCTGCATTGCCATGATGATAAAAAATTATTCCTTTTGGATTTTCAACCGTAAAATGAAGTGTATTAATTTTTTCCCCATCGGGTGTATTAATAAAATGCTCTTTAAACGGCTGATTAAATTTAAAAATATGCTTCTCTGATAATTTATCAGGATAAAAAATCAATTTTTCTTGAAACAAATAAAGAACAACTCCCAAACATATTAATATGGATGGCACTATAATAGATATATAAATTAAATATTTTGGCACGTTAAAAGTTTGTTAAAAGAATTCAACCCTTTATATAGGTAAAATTAAATGCTAAATTTGGAGTTAATTTTAATTGCTCAAAATTATGAAGAAAATACTTATTTTATTGTTTATTGCGGGACTATTTAATCCAATTTTTGGTCAAAAAAGTGACTATTCTATTAAATTAAAAATTAAGGGGATGAAAGATGCTGATTGCTTTTTAATTAGCTATTTTGGAAACCAACGTTTTTATAAAGATACAGCTCATTTTGACAACAATGGGGTTGTTCATTTTACTGGTAAAAAAGCACAACTCGAAAGTGGTATTTATGGTGTTTACACTGGAGGAAAAGTGTTATTTGAAATCTTAGTAGATGAGCCTATTATCGATATTGAAACCGATACCATTCATTTTGTCAAAAACATGGTGGTAAAGAAATCTTTTGAAAATCAATTATTTTTAGAGCATCTCCTATATATTGAAAATCTGCAAGAAAACTCAACTGCTTTACGTGAAAAATACAGTAATGAAAATACTTCCGAATCCGAAAAAAAAACAATTGAAAAACAACTCAACGACATTGAAAATAACATTAAAAAATACCGATTATCTATCATAGAAAAACATCCAACAACTTTTGTGGCTGCAATTTTCAAAGCCATGAAAGAACCCGAAACAAATGAATTTAATGAAGTTGAAAACGACTCGTTGCTACGTGTTTTACGTTACAATTACTATAAAAAACATTTCTTTGATGATATGAATTTTGAGGATGAACGCTTAGTGAGAAGTCCTTTATATCACAATAAATTAGAAAAATATTTTAAAAGTGTGGTTTATCCTCATCCTGATTCAATTATTACTGATGTAGATTTTGTGATAGAAAAATCAAAAGCCAACAAAGAAATTTTTAAATATTCGGTGCATTACCTTATTAATTATTATGAAAAATCTAAAATTATGGGCATGGATGCTGTTTTTGCTCATATTGCCTTAAAATATTATACCCACGAACAAGCTTATTGGGCAGATTCTACTACCATTGAAAAAGTGCAAGAACGGGCTACTAAAATTTATCCCCTTCTCTTAGGTAAAAAATCAATAAATTTAACATTATTAGATACGGCTAGCGAAAATTGGATTAATATGCATGAACAAAAAGCAGCCTATACTATTCTTATTTTTTGGGATCCTGAATGTGGACATTGCAAAAAGGAATTACCAAAAATTGCAGCATACTATGAAACGATAAAAGATAAAAATGTTATTGTGTATGCGGTGAGTTCAGACCACAACGATGCTTGGAAAAAATTTATACGTGAAAACAAATTAGACTTTATTAATGTTGCTGTTCCCAAGGATGTTTACGAAGATCAGAAAAAAGCAACAGAATATGTATTAAGTGGGGTAACTGATTTAAAAAGTTTAAATTACAGCTCGACTTATGATGTTTTTACAACACCTCAAGTATATTTGTTAGATAAAGACAAAATTTTTATTGCAAAAAAATTAGATGCTGAGTTGTTAAAACAAGTGTTAGATAGAGAGCTTGCTAAATGATTTACAATTGTCAGTTTGAGCAGGTAATATGGAGCAGCAGCGAAATATTGGCATATCGAGAACTTTTTGATTTACGATTTGAAATTTATATGACAACTAATCTAATTTTTCTATACAGACTTTTAACTTAAAAAAATTGAAAAGAATTATTCCTGCCATTATTGTTGTTATCATAGGTATTTTTATTGCCTATTATATGCTCATTCAACCAAAACCACTAAAAATATATAATCCATCAGACATAAACCCAAAATTGGTTGACGAATCTGTTCAAGATGTTTCCAAAAACCACCGAGTTGGATCGTTTAATTTGGTTGATCAAGAAGGCAACACAATCACTGAATTAAATTTTAAAAATAAAATTTATGTAACCGATTTCTTCTTTGTAACTTGCCCTACTATTTGCCCTAAAATGGCGACACAAATGCTACGTGTTTATGAAGAATTTAAAGAAAATGACAACTTATTATTACTTTCACACACAGTAATGCCCGTTGAAGATTCTGTTCCTGTGTTGAAAGAATATGCAGATAAATTAGCTGTTGATGCAAAAAAATGGAAATTTGTAACTGGAAAAAAAGAACATATTTATGACCTTGCCCGAAAAACTTATTTTGCAGCAGTAACAGAAGGCGATGGTGGAATTGAAGATTTTATTCACACAGAAAATTTTGTGTTAGTAGATAAAGAAAAAAGGTTAAGAGGTTTTTATGATGGAACTTCCGAAAAAGATGTGGACAGGCTAATTAAAGATATTTATACGTTATTAAAAAGTAATTAGGTATTAGTAGTTAGGTATTAGTAGTTAACGTCATTCCGAACGAAATTTTACAAACTGAGGTACGAAGTTTAGTAAAATGAAGTGAAGGAATCTCTAATTTTTAATCTCCAATCTCTAAT
>PCUH01000256.1:11421-11563 GCA_002770955.1 Flavobacteriales bacterium CG18_big_fil_WC_8_21_14_2_50_32_9
GCTTTAGGCTGTAATCCAAAAGGATTAGACCAATCAACTATGTTTAAAGGCAGAAACACTACCAACAAGAAAAAAGGACATTACGATACTGGTACAAGAAAAAATAAACCCATGAGTGTTCAACTCAAACAAGATTACGACA
>PCUH01000002.1 GCA_002770955.1 Flavobacteriales bacterium CG18_big_fil_WC_8_21_14_2_50_32_9
TATTTAAAACACATACACGTTCTGCAATATTTATATTCTGCACCAAGTTGTTCTAATTCTTCAAAAACTCTATACATACTACTTTTTGACATACCTAGCAAATTGGCAATTTCCTCTGGTGTGCCTTTAATTTGTTTTTTTATCAATTGATGTGTTTTGGTAAGCTGGCTGTACTTTTGCACCATACGTTGATGAGTTTTAAATCGCTAACTAATTTTTTTACAAAAAAATAAAATTAGTTAGAACTTATAGTTCTATTATGAAAATATTATCTATTTTTGTGAAAAATGAATAAAAAGATACACATAAAAATAAAAGAGATAAGAAAAATCAACGGTCTTTCGCAAGCTTTTATTGCAGATAAATTGGGAGTTTCCCAAAAAGCATATTCAAAAATTGAGCGTGGCGATACGCAGTTGAATTGGGAAAAAATTAAAAAAATTGCTCTGATTTTAAACCTAACTATTTGGGATTTGATTGATGAAACTAAAGAGGTTGATGATATTAATTTAAACGAAAAATTTAATGATGAAACAATACTATTGCTAAAACAATTAATTGAAAATCAAGACAATAAAATAAACAAACTGCAAGAAGAAAATAAATTATTAAAAAAACACTTAAAAATTGCAGAATAACAAGGATAATCAAACTAAGGTTATTAATCAACCTTTTAAAAATACAATTATTATCCACTTTCAATTAAATAAATTGAGCAGTACGAAGAACGGATTAAAGAGTTAAAAGTAGAAGTTACTTATTGGAAAAATAAAGCAGAAAACTCAAATAATTTGAAGAGTATGTATATATTCAAACTTAGCTTAGGGCTTGGGGATTGTTACTTTTGATCAAGGGGTAAAAAACAAAAACTTCTATTTCAAACATTTGCTTGGAATATCAAATAAAAAGAAACAAAAGATTATTTTTATAAGTAATGAGTAGGAAATAATTTATACAAGGATGTAAAAGCCTATTGGTTTAAACAATTAAATACTCATACTTCATGGCATTGGTCATTTAATGTTGAAGGAGGATTATGATAAAACAAAATAATATGAAATTACTAATTATTGAAATGGTTATGATTTTAACTTTATTTTCTTGTGTCAAAGATGAGTTTAAAGATGATGAACTATCTATTCAAAGAACCAATTATACTGGAAATCAATTAAGAATTGATGGATACTATTATGAAATAGGAAGTGATAATTATCTTTATCCTGAATACTTTTTTTACAAAAATGGAACTCTCATATATATTGGTGGTAGATATTCTCCCAACACGATTGATACTGAATTAACCGATAGGCTAAAACAAAGTAGTTATTTAGATTATGCAAAAAATAATAAACTATCTGGGGGGGGGTATTTATAATTAATGGACAATCAATAAAATTTGAAAAATGGTATCCAAGTTCAGGTGGAGGCTTACCGGCTTATGTGAGAGAGGGGGATATAATAAATGATACCACTTTTGTTATTAGTGTAAGTTACAGAATGAAAAAAGGCAAAAAAACAGAAGTAAAAGCACGAAATGAAACTTATCATTTTAAACAATTTAGTCCTAAACCAGATAGCACCAATAATTTTATAAAATAAGCAGGTAGTATAAATTAAAAGGTAAATATGAGAAAAATAATCATACTTATATTATTTGTAGCTTATTATAATAGTTATGTAGCACAAACAAGCACAGAAATTAAAAAGCAAATTGATATGTCTTCTTTCGGATTAGGAATGGGACTTGATTATGGTGGAATAGGAATAAATTATACCACATACCTACAAAAAAACATAGGGTTGTTTGGAGGAATAGGTTATTCGCTTTTTGAAGCTAGTTTTAATGTAGGACTTAAAGGAAGATTGATTTCTAAAGGGAATCCTCCAACCATAAACCCATTTTTTACAGGAATGTATGGAAAAAATTCTTTTGTGTATATAAAAAATGCTACAGAATTTAATAAATCCTTTAAAGGAATATCAGTAGGTGGTGGATTAGATATCTATTTAGGTAGAAAGAAAAACGGATATTGGACATTTGCTTTATTATTGCCTTTTGATAATTCAAAACAAGAAGAATATATAAATTATTTAGAACAAAGATATGGAGCTAGGTTCAGAAAAAACAACGATCTTGTTTTATTTATATCAATTGGTTATAAAATAGTCCTTCATAAAAGGAATATTTAAAATATCAGAAATTAAAACTCCACAAGCGTACCAATTTTTGAATTCTTTTTGATTACCTTTTTAAGGTTTCCTGGCGTATTCATATCAAAAACAATGATGGGAAGTTTGTTTTCGTTGCAGAGCGTAAAAGCGGTCATATCCATTATACTTAGTCCTTTTTATTCGGGTTTAATTTTTACGATTTTATTATCACGAATAACTACAAGCTCTGTGTTCTTCTGTTTCTTAAATTGAATAAGTTTTTCGTAAACTTTTTCAAGTCCGATTAAAATTTTGTCCTTAAGTTCTATTTGTTTTTTAACGGTTGTCATACGCTTTTAGTTGATTAAATTTATGTTTATCAATAATATTTAAATTTCCGTCAATTGTTTTAAGTGCTAAAAGCTCGTGTTTTCCTTCAGAATTATCAAATATTAATGCACCATCAACAATTGGAAGGTAAATTTTAAAAAGGTTTTTAATCCCGTTTATGTATCGTCTTTCTATAACTTCAGGCTCAATGTTATGTCCACCTTCAGATACTCTTATTTTTACACGTTCTTTTGCTAATTCAACATTCTGTAACCAAAAAAACAATAAAGTAACAGTATAACCTTTTTCTTTTGCGTTTCTAATTTTGTTTTTGTAGCTTTTTGCTGAAAGTGTTGTTTCAAAAGCAAAGCTTTGGTTTTCTTTTAGTAGTTCTTCTATCCGGTTTAACATTATTCGACCCGATTCAAAAGCAACTTTTTCGGGTTGAAATGGTGATAAACCTTTTGCAATTTCGTCAGCATTTACAAACTCTTTACAGTTAATTATTTCAGGTAAAATTGTAAAAGATGCAGTTGTTTTTCCTGCTCCATTACAACCTGCAATTATGTAGAGATTTTTTTCTCTCATATTGCAAATTTACAAATTTAATTCGAGTTTGCTTTTATTACGATATTCCTTTTAGTGCCCTTTCAAAATGTGAAATCATGCAAAGATTCGTTTATTATTTTCAATTAACAGAAGAAGCACAATTGATGGTATCGCATTTTGCGATACTCTTTCATAAAAGGAATATTTAAAATATCAGAAATCAAAACTCCACAAGCGTACCAATTTTTGAATTCTTTTTGATTACCTTTTTTAAATTTCCTGGTGTATTCATATCAAAAACAATGATGGGAAGTTTGTTTTCGTTGCAGAGCGTAAAAGCGGTCATATCCATTATACTTAGTCCTTTTTTATACACCTCTTCAAAAGTAATGGTGGCGTATTTTGTTGCAGAAGCATCTTTTTCTGGGTCAGCTGTATAAATGCCATCTACTCGAGTTCCTTTAAGGATTACATCTGCTTCAATTTCTATAGCTCTTAAACTTGCAGCAGTATCTGTAGTGAAAAAAGGATTTCCTGTACCAGCACCAAAAATTACAACTCTACCTTTTTCTAAATGGCGAACGGCTTTTCTTTTAATGAAAGGTTCAGCAATTTCTTTCATTTCAATAGCAGTTTGTAATCGAGTTTCCACATTAATGGCTTCCAAAGCTGCTTGTAATGCCATGCTATTAATTACCGTTGCCAACATTCCCATATAATCTCCCTGTGTTCTTTCCATTCCTCCCTCAACAGCTTGTATTCCTCTAAAAATATTCCCACCACCAATAACGATAGCGACCTCAACACCATCTTCCACTATTTCTTTAATCTCTTTAGCATAAATGGCTATTCGGTCATTATCGATACCAAATTGTTTGTTTCCCATAAGGGCTTCACCACTGAGTTTAAGAAGAATTCTTTTGTAAGGCATATAAAAAGTAGTTAGTAGTTAGTAGTTAGTAGTTAGTAGTTAGTAGTTAGTAAAGTTCGGATAATGTTTTTTAAAAATAAAGTTATTTTAACAGCATTTATAATAATAGTATAGTTTTCTTACTAACACCTAATTACTAACACCTTTTTTTCAAATTTTTAGACAAAAAAAAAGAGAAAATTAAATTTTCTCTTTTTTTTAAATATTTAGCCAAGCATAATTCGCTTGAAGCCTGTAACCGCTAAATCATTTTCTGTTTCTTTCAGAATTTGAGCGATATTTTTTTTGTTGTTGGAAATAGAATCTTGATTAAGTAACGTATTTTCCTTTAAGAATTTTTTCACTTTTCCTTCAGCAATTTTGTCCACCATAGCTTCTGGTTTTCCTTCTTGTAAGGCAATTTCTCTTCCTATTGCCAATTCGTGTTCAATAACTGATTTATCAACACCATTTTCATCAACAGCCAGTGGGTTCATTGCGGCAACTTGCATAGCAATTTGTTTACCTACTTCGTTTACCTTGTCGCCAATTTTATTAAATCCAACAATAGAAGCCAATTTGTTTCCTGGATGATTGTAAGCGATGGTTGTTTCAGCTTCAATAACTTCATAGGCAGAAACTTCAATTTTTTCACCAATCACACCTGTTTGCTCGATAATTTTTTCAGCTATTGTTAAGGTATCGTTTCCAAATTTCAATGCTTTTAGTTCATCTAATGAAGCAGGATTTTTTTCAATAGCAGCATCTAAAATAGTAGTTGCAAATTTATTGAAATCAATGTTTTGAGCAACGAAATCTGTTTCACAATTTACTACTACTAAAACGGCTTTTTTACCGTTGTTAGCTGTTTTTGCAAGAACCAACCCTTCGTTAGCATCTCTATCACCTCTGTTTGCAGCAACTTTTTGACCTTTTTTTCTAAGAATATCAATAGCAGCTTCAAAATCTCCATCAGCTTCTACCAATGCTTTTTTGCAATCCATCATTCCAGAACCAGTCTGTTGTCTTAATTTATTTACGTCTGCAGCAGTTATGTTTGCCATGTTTTATGTGTTAAAAGTGTTGAATAAATTTAATTTTTAAGAGAAAAGAAATTAAGCTTTTGTTTCTTCAGAAGTAACTTCTTCTTTTGTAGCTTCTTTAGGTGCTTTTTCTTTTGTTTCTTTTGTAGCCTCTTTATCTTTTTTTCTATCAGCTAACCCTCTAGTTACTGCTTCAGCAACAATAGAGATGATTTTATCAATTGAGCTAGAAGCATCATCATTTCCTGGAATTGCAAAATCTACTAAAGTAGGGTCAGAGTTAGTATCTACTAAAGCGAAAGTAGGAATACCTAATTTTTTTGCTTCAGCAATAGCAATATGTTCTTTTTTAATGTCAATAACAAAAATTGCAGAAGGCAAACGCGTTAAATCAGCAATACTTCCTAAATCTCTTTCTAATTTTTCTCGTTGACGTTGGATTTGAAGACGCTCTCTTTTTGATAACGTATTCATAGTTCCATCTTCTACCATTTTATCAATAGTAGCCATTTTTCTAACGGCTTTTCTGATGGTAACAAAATTGGTAAGCATACCTCCAGGCCATCTTTCTGTGATGTAAGGCATGTTGGTTGCTTTAATTTTTTCAGCAACAATATCTTTGGCTTGTTTTTTTGTTGCAACAAACATGATTTTTTTACCTGATTTAGCAATTTGCTCTAATGCAGCACATGCTTGTTCAAGTTTTGCTGCTGTTTTATGAAGATCGATAATGTGAATACCGTTTCGCTCCATAAAAATATAGGGAGCCATTTTTGGGTTCCATTTTCTTTTTAGGTGACCAAAATGAACACCTGCATCTAATAGTTCTTTGAAATCTACTTTTGACATTTTTTTAATTGTTTACATTCCTTAATAACTTCAATCTTTAAGTAGCTCGCAATTGCGAAGTCTTAAAAATTTAGATACTAAACAATAGGTTATAAAAATTCCGTTCCGATAGCTATCGGAATGGAAATAGTTTTAATCTTAACGCTTACTAAATTGGAATTGTTTACGAGCTTTAGGTTGCCCTGGTTTTTTACGTTCAACCATTCTAGGGTCTCTTGTAAGTAAACTATCTACTTTTAGTAATGCTCTGTTTGTTTCATCTGATTTAACTAAAGCTCTTGATATTGCGTGTCTAACCGCTTCAGCTTGTCCTGTTATTCCTCCACCAAATACGTTTACTTTAACATCAAAAGTATCTTTAGTGTCTGTTGCAACAAATGCTTGTTGAATCTTTCCTTGTAAAACAGTGGTTGGAAAAAATACTTTATAGTCTTTTTTATTTACTGTTACATTTCCTTTTCCTTTTGTAAGGTAAACTCTTGCTACTGCAGTTTTTCTTCTTCCTGTTGCGTTAATTACTTCCATGGATTTTATTTAAGATCAGATAATTTAATTTCTTTTGGTTGTTGTGCTTCTTGGTTGTGAACAGCTCCTTCATAAACATAAAGGTTTCTGAATAAAGCACTACCTAATTTATTTTTTGGCAACATTCCTTTTATTGCCTTTTCTACCATAAATGTTGGTTTTTTTGCCATAACATCTTTTGCTATTGCTATTTTTTGACCACCTGGATATCCTGAATAGGTAATATATTCTTTATCATCCCATTTTTTACCAGTTAATTTTATTTTTTCTGCATTAATAACAATTACGTTATCACCGCAATCAACATGAGGTGTGAAATTGGTTTTGTGCTTTCCTCTGATTAAACTAGCAACTTTTGAAGCTAATCTTCCTAAAGGTTCGTTTTGTGCATCAACAAGTACCCAGTTTTTGTTAACTGTAGCTTCGTTTGCTGAAATTGTTTTGTAACTTAATGTATTCACGTAAATCTGTTTTGATTACTATTAATAATATTAATATCCCTAAAATGGGGCTGCGAATTTACGACATTTTTTTTAATACAGACAAACTTATTTAAAAAAATATTTTTTATTGTTCTGTAAGGGAATCTTTTTCTTCTTTTTTCACATGAATTACACGTTGAGGGAAAGGAATTTGAACTTTATGTTCGCTAAATAACTCAAATAATTTTATTCGTATATCGCTTTTTATCGTTTCAATTCTAAATACTTCGTCTGCCCAAAATATCAACGTAAAATCTAGTGATGAATCTCCATAATCACTAAAACGAACAAAAGATTCAGGTTTCTTTAGTACACTTGGGTGGTTACTTGCTTCTTTCATCAATCGCATTACTAATTGTACATCGGAAGAATAATCTACACCCACTTTAATTTCAAAACGAGAAGAGATGGAACTATACGTCCAGTTTACTAATTGATTTTTCGTTAAATCTGTGTTTGGAATAATTATATAAATATCTTCCCGTGTTAAAACTGTAGTAGTTCTGAGGTTAATTTCTTGTACTTTTCCAACCAACCCATCAATTTCTATAACATCATTTACTTTTATTGTTGAATCGAGCAAAAGAATTATTCCAGAAGTAAAATCGCTAAATAAATTTTGTAATCCAAAACCAACTCCAACCAAAAGTGCAGCAGACCCTGCCATTAAAATTGATAAATTGAATCCTACTATTTGTAATCCAAAAATTATGGCTAATACAATAATAACATATTTGGTTAAACTAAAAAGGGAGTTTTTTCTTGATATATCGAGTTTTGTTGTGCTGAATATCGCTTTTTTAATAAGTTTAACAACTACAGTAACAATAATTATAAACAAGCTCAATAAGAGTAATTCAGTTACTTTAAGTGCATGTTCTCCAATATCAAAAAGAGAATAATTTAGAAATTCTTTTATACTAAACATCGGTTAATAATTTACCACAATTACTACAATAGGTTGCGTTTGTTTCGTTATCGTGCTTACAAATTTCGCATTTTTTTCTTTCAGTTCCTGCTTTGGCTATTTCTACTGTGAAAATACCTGTTGGAACAGCAATAATAGCATAACCAATAAGCATAACAACGGAAGAAATAACTTTTCCTATTATTGTGTGAGGAACAATGTCTCCATAGCCAACTGTTGTAATTGTTATGATTGCCCAATAGATGCTTTGTGGAATACTTGTAAATCCATTTTCTGCTCCTTCCACCACATACATTGTGGTTCCCATAATAACAACTATGGCTAATATAGAAAACAGAAAAGTACTTATTTTATACAAACTTGAAACTAATGCTCTTTTAAGACTATTAGCTTCGGATAAAAAACGGACTAATTTAATAATCCGAAAAATCCTAAATAACCGCAATGATCTAATTGCTGATAAGAAATGAATACTAGGAATTAATAGTATCAAATAAGAGGGAAGAATTGAAATTAAATCAACCACTCCCCAAAAACTAAAAATGTATTTTATCGGTTTAGGACTTATCCATATTCTCAATACATATTCTATGGAAAAAATAGCGGTAAAAAATAGTTCAACATATAAAAAGATAGTAGAATAGTTGCTTCCTAACTCAGGCATACTTTCTAACATAACAGCTAAAACACTCGTTAATATTAGGTAAAGTAAAACAACATCAAATCGCTTTCCTAACTTTGTGTCTGTTCCAAAAATAACAATATGTAATTTTCTTTTAAGCGTCATTTTTGTTTAAGAATTCTTTTTTGAATTCAAAAGTACCTAAAAATACCTAATTAAAGCATATTGTTTATGGGTTTAAAAATAGTAATTTTGCAGCGTCAAAAAATGAATCTATGCAATTTCAACTAACCAAAGAATTTCTTGACCAGCTAAATAATGCTGTGGCAAATAATTCAGATAAGGAAGTGTTGATGCTTATCAAGGATATGCATGCTGTTGATGTTGCCGAAATTTTAGATGAACAAAACCTAGAAAATGCTCGAGCTTTTTTTAGTTTCTTGCCAAAAGAATTTGCTGCCGATGTATTGATTGAGCTGGATGAAGAAAGAAGAGAGAAATTTTTAGATGCATTAACCTCTCGAGAAATTGCAGAAAACTTCATCGATAATATGGATTCTGATGATGCAGCCGATTTAATCGGTGAGCTTTCTGAAGAAAAAAGAGGTGAAGTAATCTCTCATATTGAAGATTTAGAACAAGCCTCTGATATCTTAAAACTACTCGATTACCCAGAAGATACCGCTGGTGGTTTGATGGCGAATGAGTTGGCAAGTGTAAATTGGAATTGGGATATTAATACCTGTGTCAAAGAATTAAAAAAACAGGCAGAAGAGCTTGAAAAAATATATACGGTTTATGTGGTGGATGATAGTAATGTGTTAAAAGGAAGAATTTCCTTGAGAAGACTACTATTAACTCCTGGAACAAAAAAAGTGAAAGATATTTGCGAAGAAGATATTCTTTCGGTAACACCAGATATTGATGACGAACACGTTGCAATGTTAATGGAAAAATACGATTTAGTTTCCATCCCTGTTGTGGATGAATTAAAGCGTTTAATTGGAAGGATTACCATTGATGATGTGGTAGATGTAATTAAGGAAGAAGCCGAAAAAGATTACCAAATGGCTTCGGGTATTTCTGAAAATATAGAATCTTCAGATAAATTTTGGGTAATATCTAGGGCCAGATTGCCATGGTTATTAGTAGGTTTGTTGGGAGGAATTGTAGGTTCTAAAATTATTGGAATTTATGAAGGAGAAATTCAACTACACCCCCAAATGGCTTTTTTTATTCCTTTAATTGCTGCTATGGGTGGAAATGTGGGCGTACAATCTTCTGCTTTAATTGTGCAAGGATTAGCCAACAAATCAATGGGATTAACAGGTATTTGGAGTAAACTAGGTAAAGAAATGATGGTTGGGATATTAAATGGATTAGTATGCTCCATATTAATTTTTGGATATACTTTTTTCTTTCAAGAATCCATTAATTTAGCAGTTACAGTGAGTACGGCTCTTTTATCAGTAATTTTTTTCGCAGGAATTTTTGGAACACTCATCCCCTTGTTGTTGCATAAATATAAAATAGACCCCGCCTTAGCAACAGGACCTTTTATCACCACAACCAACGATATTTTTGGTATTTTTATTTACTTTTTTATTGGTTATCTGATGTACTCTTAAAATAGTTTGCTAATTATAAAAATGAAACAAAAAATCTTATTTTTAGATACTGTTCACCCAATACTGGAAGAACGGCTCATCCAAATGGGATTTGTGTGCGAACATGATTATACTTCTTCTAAAGAAATGATAGAAGAAAAAATAATCAACTATATAGGTATAGTTATCAGAAGCCGATTTACAATAGACAAACTATTTCTTGATAAAGCTACAAATCTTAAATTTATTGCCCGTTCGGGTGCTGGGCTAGAAAACATTGCTGTTGCGTATGCAGAAAAAAATAACGTAAAAGTGTTTAACTCACCCGAAGGAAACAAAGATGCAGTTGGCGAACATGCAATTGGAATGTTATTGATGTTGTTTAACAAACTCAAACAATGTGATGCTCAAGTGCGACAAGGAATTTGGGATAGAGAAGCGAACAGAGGAATAGAATTAGCAGGAAAAACAGTGGGCATTATTGGTTATGGAAACATGGGAGAAGCCTTAGCTAAAAAATTGATTGGTTTCGATTGTAAGGTAATCGCTTATGACAAGTATAAGAAAGGTTTTGATGGGTTATTTGTAAATGAAGTTTCATTAAACGAATTGTTTGAACAAACTGATATTTTAAGCATTCACTTACCACTTTCGGAAGAAACCAAACACTACGTAAATACTGCTTTTCTGAATAATTTTAAGAAAAACATTTACCTGATAAATACAGCCCGAGGAAACAATGTAAAAACTG
>PCUH01000255.1:0-2488 GCA_002770955.1 Flavobacteriales bacterium CG18_big_fil_WC_8_21_14_2_50_32_9
AAGAACTGTTTGGTGGAGAACTTGAATTTTCAGATGTTAATGTGTGTAAATTTTCAAGTAACTCATTATTCTCACTCTCTAAATTAAAAAAATAAGTGTCTGAAAATGTTGGAGGGATAAATTCTAAACGTACTCCTTTTTTATTGTAATAATGAGCATATATTTCATTATTATTGTATCTAATACCTGTTCCTATTTCTTCATTAAAAATAGAAGCAGGGTAGGCTAAAAATGTTGGTATAGAGCATATATCTTCTTTACAAGAAAAAAGGGTATTTTCTCTTTCTACAAACTCATTACTATATGTTTTGGCTTTTCCGCTAAGTAAGTCATCTATCACCATAGCGTAATTAGATGTTCCAAAAAATGAAAACCCTAAAAGTAAAAAAATAGTTAAAAGAACAAGGATGTCGCACTTTATTTTTGGAAGTATAATACTACTAAAAAATCGTGATTTTATCCAACTTGCCACTATAAAAACAGAAGCAATCCATAATATCACAAAATTCCAATATGCTACATTAATAGTTCTATCAGGAGGAAGATTGCCTATACTCCAAAATCCAGTAACAAAAGTTGCTGTAACAAATAAAAACCCTATAATAGCACAAAAGAGGATTACTTTAATATTTACTTTAATACTATAAAAAAAAGAAAAAACAGCTACTGAAAATGATAATATTATATTAGGAACAGAAAATCCCCAATAAAAAAAACTCTTTAAACTTACTTTAAAACTCTCAATAATTGTAAATAGTAAATCGTGATTTTCTGCTACAAATTCGCGACTTCTTACCTGATTTCCTGGAGCAAAAAAAACAACTAAAAAACATGTTGTTGAAAGTAAAAAATAAAATATTAATGTTGAATTTAATTGTTTTTGGAACAACACAACATATCCTAAAAAAGAAAATAAAAGAAGTACACATAATAACATAGAGGTTTCATTTAACCCACATATTGCTATTATTAAAAACATATTTATTGCATGTTGTTTTAATAAAATTTGCCCGTTAGTAGTAACAACCTTATAAAGATTAATAAATAAATAAAGTAAAAAAACATTTGCCAAATGATAGGTAATTGCACCTGGTTCCCAATAAATTCCTTGAACTAATGTGGGCATTTCATTTAAATATAAAAATGAAATTAAACATGCTATCAAAAAAGCATAGACAGTATTTCGAATTGCAAAAACAATTTTAAAAAATCTAAAAATTGAATGAACTGTAAGTATTAGTAACAGTATTGGAATTAGTTTGTATAAAAATGGCATCTTAGCCATAAAGGATGTAAACTATGAAGAAATGTTGAAAAATATCTTCCTGTCCAAGTAGTAAACCAATCATATTGTGCCTCCAAAAAACCTAATGTATGTACTTTATAAGTAAAAAAATAATCATCTACTGACGGATGGTTATAGAAGGAGATAAAAATATAGGGTAACAACAATAGGGAAGACAAAAATATTACCCAAAAGTTATTACTTTTTAAAAACAATTTATTCATTTTCATTATTAATAATTTTATATACCTCTATTTTCATGTTATCTATGTAAAAAAGGGATTTTCCTGTATTTAAAAAATAGATAGATAAAATATCTCCATTTTCACAATTATCAATTTTTACTGTATAATCATGGCTGTACCATTCATTAAGAATGGGTTGGTCAAAGACAGACAAATTTGGTTTTGCATTCCAATATTTAGTTTCTACTCTTGCCGAATCTTGTAGTGAAACAACCAACTTAGCTCCAGAATTTTCATTAATAGTATATAACTCAGAAGTGATTTTTACGACAACACTTGCTTTTGTAGAGTCTTTCCAATGGAGGGACGTTGAAAAAGTTTCACTATAAATGCTGTTTTCTGAAACAAATGTTGTTTTATTTCCAGATTTTGCATGTTCAAAATTTATGGTTTTTCCATTCAAATTCCAATTTTTCTTTAGCGTTTCAAAATTATTGTCTGAACTCAACATCAATTCCCCATCAAAAGGTTCAGTATAATCTTCTTGAACCCAAAGTGCCCCACTATATTTTAAATCAGTTTTTAAAAACATTTTCCAATAAGCCTCTTTATTCATTCTATCCCAGTGTAATATGAAGTGGTTATATTGAAATGTTTGAATAAAATTTACTCTACATAAAAGCAATAAAAGAAGTATTATAACTGCTTTTAAATAGCTTTTTTTTAAAGCTTGTACTAAAATAGCTAACAAAATAGCAAATAAAGGAAAGAGTTCAATAAAAGGCCTCATGCCAAAACTACCACCATACCACCACCACGACCAAGAGGATAATATATAAGTAAAAACAGTAAATGCTACTAACCAAGTAATTGCTTGAAATTTATTTTTCTTAATCAAAAAGATTAATCCAAATAAAGAAACAAAAGTAATTGGAGTATAAATAAACAACCCTTTTCTGTAACTAAAAAGTACTTTTATAAAATGCGGTTCTGAAAAAATAAGCCTTGCATCACTATA
>PCUH01000255.1:2514-5963 GCA_002770955.1 Flavobacteriales bacterium CG18_big_fil_WC_8_21_14_2_50_32_9
GAAAAGCTATTAAAGACTTACCATCCGAAAAGAAAAAAGGTGAAAATAACACAACAAGTACATTTGTTGGTCTAACTAAAAAAATTAATGACACTACTAGCCCTAATTTTATTATTCTTTTAAATGAATAATTTTCGGAAAGCGATTTAGCGTAATAAATAAACAATGAAAATAAAAAAAAAGAATACACATGCGACATACTCGTCTCAATAGTAGCATAATAAAACAAGTTGGTACCTAATCCAAAACTTATTAAAACAACAGCAATGGTTAGTTCAGAAAAATTATATTTTAAAAGTGTTTTTCTGATAAAAACTAAGCCTGCTAAAAAATAAAAGAGCGATGCAAAAATAATGGCTATAAAAAAAGGCATGGAATAACCATCAATTGGAAAACCCAATAAGTACGAAAACCCCATTGCCAATAAGAAAAAAGGCAGCATTAATATAGAAATGCCAACAAAATATCTATTTACTAAATCTTCGTCAACATTATTTAAATAATCTCCAGCAACATAAGGCGTTTCAGAATATAATTTTTTCTCATTTTCAAATACAAAATTCCAATTCCAATCTTGATAAAAAAATACTGCTGGTAAATAAGCATAATACCCTCTTCCATCCGAATCTATTGCTCTTTCCCACTTATTTTCTACAATCCTATTATTGTATGTAAAAACAATTGTGATTACAGCAATTAATAATAGTGCTATTTTAGATAAATTGTTTTTAATGTGGTTGAATTTTATTTGCATTTGAGTAGGTTATTTTTCTCCAACTACAACAACGGAAAGCCCAATTTTTTTGAATACTAAAAAATCTATTAGTTTAGCTATAGGTATTATTTTATTATAAAACCTAACTTGTGATGAAGGTAATGTTTTATTTCTAAAAATTTTTCCTGACACATACCAACCTAAAATTCCAAGTGCATTAAAATAAAAAGAATTTATAATTTTTATATCGTTATTCATAAACAACTGAACCATACTCTTCTTTTTATATCTCCTAAAATGATATAATTCTTCATCAAACCTATTATATAAAAATTGGTAGGCAGGAACCAAAATAACTAGCTTACCTTTTTCTTTTAATAATTTTTTACAATTTAAAATGGCAAGGTTATCATCTTTTATGTGTTCAATTACATTAAGAGCGAACACAGTCTCAAATTTGCCTAATAAATGAGCATACGTTGCTTCAAAGTTTTCATCTACTAAATCAATAATTTGAAAATCTATTATGTTTTTATCATGAGAAAATTTTTCTAAAAGAATTTTTTTATAGTTTTCTCTTATATCAGATAAAAAAATAGTGTGTTTATTTTCTATAAAAAATTCAGAAATATTACCAACCCCAGATCCAATTTCTAAAACATTATTTTGGCTACAATAAGGTTGAATGGTTTCATACATCCATTTATTAAATAAATTAGCCTTAGATAAATCATTTAATGTTTCTAACCCTTCTTCATCTATTGCTTTATATTCAAAATCTTTCACGGCTTATTTTTTTACAAATAAACAAAAAACTTCTTGTTATACATAAACTATTATTACTTTTGATGTGAAGGGAAACATGGGAAAAAAAACTACATATTTATTTCTATCCATTTTTTTTATTTATTGGGTTCTGTCTTCATGTTCAAAAAAAACAGAATTTGAAGTATCTGACTTAAACCCTATTGCTAATTTTTCTTTAACTAACAAAAATTTATTCCTTCAACTCGACTATGACAATGCTTTTGAGAATGGTTTTGTTGTCCCCTCGGTTAATCAAACTCCTGATGGAAAATTTCATTTTTCTTTCAAAATAAAAAATACCTCTAAACAACCTAAAAATTTTTATTACAAAATTTATTACCAAAATAGTTCATATAAATTTGATGAAAAGCACGATTTTTCCAACGAAAACTTTTATGGCAGCTGGGAGGATCTATCAATTACTTTTAAAGAAACAGAAATAATACCTGCTGATGGTTCTCCTCATTTAATTACAGATAACTTCAGAATAATTGGCAACCCTAGAAATGAAAAACAGTTTTTTGGCTCTGATAAAGTTGGACCTGCAACAGATAATGAGATTCAAAATAAAATTAATGCTATAAAAAATAATCCGGAATGGTTAAAAGCAGTTACGGAAAAAGCTATTAATAATAAAATAAATGTGGAAACCCAAATTTATAAAGATGCCATTTATACAACTAAATTGGACAGAAATTCGGGAGAAACAAATAACCGATGGAAAAGAAACATTAGGGTAGGAAATTACGAATTTTTATTAGTGATTTTTGCTGATAAAAATGAGCTTGACAAATTTATCCCTGATTATATTCAAAACATTTCATTAAAAAACAGTGATAATAATTATGTTAATCCTTTTTCTTTTTTTAGTAAAAACAATAGCTCCAATTATGAAAAAATATTAGTTAACGACTTTTTAACTCTTTCTGCTTCACCAAGTTTTAGCAAAGGTATTTTTATAAATAAAGAAACTTTTGTTGACTTAAATTATGACACTACTAACTACTCAAGTTTATGCAACGAAAATCATCAATTACAAACACAAGCAAACTTTGAACAGTTTATAAGTTCATTTAATGCCCATTTTACGTTTAACAATGTTCCTATTATAGCCGATGTAAATGGCAATAAATACTCAAAAAAAGATTACAACAATTCATTAACAAAAACGCATCAATTTATTAAAACACCAATAGAAGTGAGTAATTGCCCCTGCAAAACCATTATGCCTGATAGTGTGAATAATAAAGTTGCTTTATTTAATCCTGCAGTTAAAGACACAAATTATAGGAAAGAAAATGTAGGAATCATTACCCGTCATGGATTAACCTATGGAAAATATAGTATTAAAGCTAAATTACCAAAGCTACTCAACAAAGATTTATTATGGAATGGTTTAACCAATGCTATCTGGTTAATTTATCAGAATGGAGAATGGAATAAAAGAAGAAATTGTTCAACAAAAAATGGTTTTGTTCCTAAAACCTATAACGGTAATGGAGATATAAACTATATGAGAGAAACTAATTATTCTGAAATTGATATTGAAATTGTGAAAGCTGCTAGGTATTGGCCAGCCTCATCTTATGGAGGAGATTTATCTAAAAAACCTAAAGAACCTGTATCTGATTCTAATAAAGTAATGGTTACGTACACCAACTGGGATTTAGCATGTGATGATGCTCCTAAAATAAAAAATGGTGTTTTTAATATTAAATTTCAAGATAATAATTTTGAATTACATCGTTGGGATACATGGTATCAAGCTGTAACTGGAAAGTACGCTGCTCTTAATGATGATTTGTTTGGTGGAGATTATTATTGGTTTCAAATTGAATGGAAGCCAGAAGAAATTATATGGAGAATAGGTCCTGAAAAAGACCAATTAAAAACAATTGGGTATGTAAATTCAACTTATTCATCCATT
>PCUH01000255.1:6019-6175 GCA_002770955.1 Flavobacteriales bacterium CG18_big_fil_WC_8_21_14_2_50_32_9
GCCCGAAGCTACATTTAATCAGAATTATATTCCTTTCCCTGCTGATGATATTAAAGGTGAAATTATTAAAATAGAAATAGAATAATTTTTATTACCAATTATACTTCAAAATACACCAAATGGCTCTAAAACCGTCTTTCCAGCCAATTTTTTTGC